>JAUNLJ010000010.1 GCA_030532305.1 Tissierellia bacterium | reverse complement strand
TTTTTTGCCCACTCTCTCTTTTTTTGCCCACCCAAGACCCGGGAGAAAAGTTTTATATTTATTTCAAACTTTGTTATAATAAAAGAGGACGCCAGCAAGAATATGGACAGGAAGTAGGAAAACCATGAAAGTAGGAATACCCAGAGGCCTCCTTTACTATGAATTTATCCCCCTGTGGGAAGCATTCTTTAAGGACCTAGACATTGACTATATCACCAGCCCCAAAACCGACAAGGCCATCTACCAGGCCGGCCTCAACGAGGCCATCCACGAAAGTTGCCTCCCCCTAAAAATCTTTTTAGGCCACGTCCACCAGCTCCTGGGCCAGTGTGACCAGATCCTCATCCCCCGGATTGGGGCCTTTGGCTACCACGACCGGGTCTGCACCCGTTACCAATCCACCATCGACCTGGTGGCCAACACCTTTAGGGACCGGGACATCCAGGTCCTTCCCTTTAACATCGACTACGGCCAGGGGGACAACCAGCTCAAGGCCTTTATCAAGCTGGGCAAGGCCCTGGGCAAGAGAAAAAGCCAGTCTGCCCTGGCCTACGGCAAGGCCCTCCGTCTCTACCGGGACCAGGTCAGAAAAAAAGAAGCCCTCCTAGAAAGCCAGATGACCTCTTCTAAAACCAAGATCCTCCTAGTGGGCCACAAGTACAACCTCTTTGACGACTACACCGGGTCCCTAATTATCAACTACCTGAAAAAAATGGGGGTCCAAGTCCTGATGGCCACAGACCTAGAAGGGCAAAAGGCCGAATTCTACGCCAAAGACCTAACCCAAACCATGCCCTGGACCTTCAACCGGGAACTCTTAGGCTCCATCCTAAAATACCAGGACCAGGTCCATGGGATCATCCTCCTAAGCTCCTTTAACTGTGGCCCCGACTCCATGGCCAACGACATGATCCTAAGAAAAATCAAGGGCCTCCCCATCCTAAAACTCATCATCGATGGCCAAGAAGGCATGGCCGGAGTAGAAACCCGGCTAGAAAGCTTCCTAGACATTATCCTATTTAAGAAAGCAGGTGGATTCTTTGACTGACAAGGTAACCTTCCCCCAAATCGGCAACTACAACCTGGCCTTTGAAAGGGTCTTTAACCAGGGCATGGGCCTAGAATATGTAAGCCCCCCCAAGATGACCGACAGGACCCTGGCCCTGGGGACCAAGTACAGCCCCGACTCCGTCTGTGCCCCCTTTAAATTCATGCTAGGCAACTACATAGAGGCCATCCAAAAAGGGGCCAAGATCCTGGTAGGGGTAGGGGGAGTTTGCCGGCTGGGCTACTACGGGGAACTCCACGAACAGATCCTAAAAGACCTGGGCTACAATGTAAAATTCGTCAACTTTGCCCGGGCCCGTCTAAAAAAACCCAAGACCTGGCACGACAAATTCAAGGACCTAAACCCGGACATGTCCCTGGTCCGGATTGGGGAAGTCCTCCCCACAGCCATCCGGATGATCAAATACATGGACCAGGTTGACGACTACTTAAGAAAAAACCTGGGCTTCGAACAAGAAGAAGGGGCCTTTATGGCCCTCTACCAGGACTACCTGGCCGGCCTTAGGGAGATAGAGGGCCTAAAAGACCTAAAAACCTACCAAAAGGCCGCCATGAAAGACTTCCAAAAAATCCCCCTAGACAAGCCCAAAAACCCCCTCAAGGTGGCCCTGGTGGGGGAATACTACACGGTCATGGAACCCTTCTCCAACCACTTTTTAGAAAAGTGGCTGGCCAAAAGGGGGGTGGAGGTCAGCCGGTGGATGAACCTCACCAATTCTCTGATCGACCGGCCCGAAAAAAAGGTCAAAAACCACATCAAACACTACGCCAGCTACAACATGGGGGCCACCAGCATGTATACCATTGCCACCGCCCTCAAATGCGCCAAAAAAAACTTCGATGGCATCATCCACATCAAGTCCGCCGGCTGCATGCCAGAAATAGACACCATGACCGTCCTGCAAAACATCAGCAAGGACTACCAGATCCCCATCCTCTACCTCTCCTTTGACTCCCAGACCAGTGATCTTGGCCTAGAAACCCGGCTAGAAGCCTTCTACGACATGATCCTCATGCGAAAAGAAAAGCTCTTTTAAACCCACCTACGCCTTAACCCATAGACCCAGGAAAAGAGGACCCAGATAGACATGAAACAAGCATTTTACGGAATAGACGTTGGCAGCATCTCCACCAAGGGAGTGATCCTAGACCAAGACCACCAGATCTTGGCCCAAGACTACCTTATGACCCGGGGCAACCCCATCCAGGCCGTTAAAGACCTAACCCGGTCCCTAGAAAACCAGCTAGACAAAAAGACCTACCAGGTCATGGGCCTGGGGACCACCGGGTCCGCTAGAAAACTGGTGGGCGCCGTCACCGGAGCCGGCATCGAAAGAAACGAAATCACCGCCCACGCCATCGGGACCATCTCCCTCCACCCAGACGTTAGGACCATCCTAGAAATCGGGGGCCAAGACTCCAAAATCATCCTCATAGAAAACGGGGTCGTGGTGGACTACGCCATGAACACCCTTTGCGCCGCCGGAACTGGGGCCTTCCTCTCCTCCCAGGCCAACCGGCTGGGGGTGGCCGTAGAAGACTTTGGCCAGATTGCCCTAGGGTCCAAAAACCCCACCCCCATTGCCGCCCGGTGCACCGTCTTTGCAGAATCCGACCTGGTCCACAAGGCCCAAATGGGCTACGAAAAAAGAGACATCATCGCCGGCCTTTGCAAGTCCATTGTCAACAACTACCTCAACAACGTGGGCCGGGGCAAGACCATCCAAAGCCCCATCGTCTTCCAGGGAGGGGTCAGTAAAAACCAGGGGGTCCAAAAATTTTTTGAAGAGGCCCTGGGCCAAAAAGTCATCGTAGACCCGGTAGGCCACCTGGCCGGGGCCATAGGCATTGCCATCCTGGCCCACAAGCTGGGCCGCCACCAGCCCTTTAACTTTGAAATCACCCAGCTAGACTTTACCACCCAAGGCACCACCTGCCCCCACTGCCCCAACCACTGCGAAATCATGTGTGTCCTAAAAGAAGGCCAGCTAATAGACGCCTGGGGCAACCGGTGCCCCCGGGGAGCCCTTAAAACCCTCTAGACCAAAATAGAAAAAATAAGTTTATATTTTTTAAGAAAACCCCTTCCCCTAAAGGGCCCCCTGGATTAAAATAAGGGTAAAGATAAAATGAACAAAATCCATAAATTTGCTTAAGAAGTGGATAGATTCATACTTTTAAGGGTAAGGGATAAAAGAGGCCCCCCTAAACCAGGGGGTCCAAGAAAACCCCGTACTTAAAAAGCATAGACTAAGGAGGTCTAATATGGACGTATCAATCAAAGATAAGGCCACCAAGAAAGCCTTTGACTTGGCCCTTGACTTGGCCTATACCCATATAAAAAAAGACCCTCAAAAGGGCCTTCTAGATGTGATCAAGCTTTTTGATGACTACCTGGTCCCAAAATCCAGGCAAGAAAACACCGCCAAAGATGCCATAGACCGGATCAAAAAAGAGCTGGCCGACCCCCAATCCAAGTGGTCCTCCTTTGGCCTGGACATGGTCCAAAACGTGGACGAAAACATCCTTAAAACCCTGGCCAAAAACCTGGGCTACCAGGCCGCCTACAAGGGCAACGCCAAAAGAAACGCCCTCCAAAAAGAACACCACTGCAACATACCCTGGGCCATCCTCTTTGACCCCACCTCAGCCTGTAACCTCCAGTGCAAGGGCTGTTGGGCCGCCGAATACGGCCAGAAAAATAACCTTACTTACCCAGACATGAAAAGTATCGTCAGCCAGGGCAACGACCTGGGCACCTACCTCTTCCTCCTAACCGGTGGGGAACCCCTGGTTAGAAAAGAAGACATCCTCCGCCTGGCCAAAGACTTTCCAGACAGTGAATTTCATATCTTTACCAACGGGACCTTAATTGACGATGCCTTCTGCCAAGAAGTTAAAAAACTAGGCAACCTGACCTTTGCCCTAAGTATCGAAGGCACCCAAGCCTCCACCGACTTTAGACGGGGAGAGGGGGTCTACCAAAAGGTCATAAAAGCCATGGAAACCATGCAGGCCCACCAGCTCCTCTATGGGGTCTCCATCTGCTACACCTCCAAAAACTACCAGTACGTGACAGACGACGCTTTTATACAAATGCTAGTAGACAAGGGCTGCAAGCTGGCCTGGTACTTCCACTACATGCCCGTAGGAAAAGATGCCGACACCAGCCTCCTTTTAAGCCCAGAAGAAAGAGAAGCCGTCTACCATAAGGTCCGGGAAATCCGTTCAGCCAGCTACCCCAAAAACATCTTCACCATCGACTTCCAAAACGACGGGGAATTTGTCAACGGCTGTGTGGCCGGTGGGAAAAACTACCTCCACATTAACTCCCTAGGAGACATAGAACCCTGCGTCTTTATCCACTACTCCGACTCCAACCTCCGGGAAAAAACCCTCAAAGAAACCCTAAAAAGCCCCCTCTTTATGGGCTTCTACCACAACCAGCCCTTTAACCAAAACCTCCTAAAACCCTGCCCCATGCTAGAAAACCCCGGCCGGCTGACCCAAATTGTCCAAGCCTCCGGCGCCAAAAATACAGACGTCATTGCCCAGGAAACCCCCCAAGACCTCCAAGAAAAAACCACCCCCTACGCCCAGGCCTGGGACAAAACTGCCAAAAAACTCTGGGAAAAAACCCACCCCCAAGCCTAAACACCCTAAAAAACCCCTAAGACCTGGAAAAGCCCCAGGTTTTAGGGGTCTTCTTATCTTGAGGCCTAGTGGGAGGGGAGGTTCTTTAGGCTAAACTGGTTCTTCTTAAACCGGATCAGCCCCTCCTTTTGCATCTTACTCAGCTCATTAGACAGGGCACTCCGGTCCACCCCCAGGTAGTCTGCCAGCTCCTGGCGATTAAAGGGAATAGCAAACCGGGTACTCCCGTGGACCATGGCCTGCTCAGAAAGATAAGATAAAAGCCGGGCCCGGATAGACCGGGGGGCCGTGTGGGTCATCCGGCTAGAAAGCTTTAAATTCTTCTTGGCCGCAATATGAAGCAGGTTAAAAATCAGCCGGTGGTGGAAGTGGCACCCGGCCTCACAGGTCTTTAAAATCCGGCCCATATCCAAAAAAAGAACCTGGCAGTCCTCTGCCGCCACCACATCCGAAAGAAGCTCTTGGCCCGGGATGGCTGCATAATTCTCCCCAAAAATAGCCCCCTCCTCAATATGACCAAAAATTTGACTGTTCCCCCAATAAAAATTCACCACAATATTCACACTGCCTGCCTCCACCAGACCAATCTCGTGGACCTGGCTACCGGCCCGGAAAATAACCTCCCCCTTCTTAAAGGTCTTCTCCCGGGCCCCCAAACAAGTCAGCATATGCTTTAACTCCTCCTCCCGGGTCCCGTGGAAAAGAGGGGTCCTGGCCAAGAAAAAATAATTCATAAAAAAACTCCTTTCGTTGTACAAACAACATAAATGTTGTTTATAGTATAGTATCCTTAAGATACAAAGTCAAGAAGGAGGAAAGCACATGAGTAAATTTTTAGGGCCCATCCACTACTGGCTCTACAATAAAATTGGACACCAAGAAGAAATCAACAAGACCCTGGCCAGCCTGGCCCAAGAAAAGGGCTGGATACAAGATGGGTCAGCCTACTACCGGGACCTGCCCCCCCTAGAAGAGGTCATCGACCAAGACAACATCCACGGCTGGCTCCAATCAGAGATCGCCAAAAGTGAAACCGCCTACGCCAGCCTGGTCACCCAGCTTCTAGACGAAGACCCCAGCCGGCTAGAGGCCTTAAAAGACCAAGCCCAAGACCTGGGCCGGGCCCACCCAGTCCCACAAGATAAGACCCCCCTAGAAATCTACCAATACTTTGAAGACTTCTTTATTAGTGGCATGCCCTGTGACCACGTCAATAGCCTGACCCACCAAGAAGACACCCAAGTCCGCTGGAAAATGACCCAAGACATCCACGCCCCCTATTGGGAGAACTCCACCAAGACCTACTACCTGCTTAGGCAGGCCCTCATGGAAGGCATGCTAGAAAAGACCCCCTACAAACTCCTAAGAGAGGACCCCTCCAGCTACCGGCTAGAAAAAAACGAGCCCACCCCCCAAAAATAGCCTATAATAAAAGAAAAGGAGGACCCCATGCCAGGCGACAACCCACCCGGACGGCCCCTTCTTTAGCCCAAGGGGGCTAACCAGCAAGTTAAAAGAGGGCCCCAGGCCCAAAAAACCCAAGGAGGTAAACATGAGATACCAAGTAAACGACCAATGTATTGGCTGCGGCCTTTGTGAAGGCATCTGCCCAGACGTCTTCTCCATGACCGATGCCGGCGTGGCCCAGGCCATCGACCAAGACGTCCCCCAAGACGCCCTAGAAACAGCAGCAGAAGCCATGGAGTCTTGCCCCGTTCAAGCCATAGAAGAAGCCTAAAGCTAAAAAAATAGGAGGGTCCCTTAAGGGGCCCTCCTTCTTTTTTTATAAAAAGCCTAAAAGCCCGTAAAAAAGCCCAAAATCCCCCCTTGGCCTTGAAGGCCCCCTCCCCAGCTGGTATAATAAATGTAAACCACAATAAAGTGGTAAAACCACCAACAACCAAAAAGGAGGGAAGACATGACCACCAAAAAGAAACGACTTAGTCTGGTTTTGGCCCTGGCCCTGGTCTTTAGTGCCCTAGGCCCTGTCCTAGCCGCCAAAGACCCAGTGGAAGTGCCCCAGCTTAGGTCCAATTCGAAAAAAATCCAATGGTTAAAAGACCAGTCCATCCTCATTGGCCGGTCCGTCAATGAAGACCCCAAAAACCCAGACCTGGCCCTAGACAAAACCATCACCCGGGCAGAAGTCACCAAGCTTTTAGTCTATGCCGGAGGCAAGATAGACCTGGCCAAAAAGATCCACGGCCTAAAAGATGCCTTCCCCGATGTCCAGCGTGACCACTGGGCCAACGGGCTAGTAAGCCTAGCCTCCGGCCCCTTTGGGAAAAATGGCCTACCCCTGGCCATTGGCTACCCAGACGGGAGCTTTAAACCCAGTGGCCCCGTGACCTATGCCGAGCTGGCCAAAATGCTAGTAGTAGTCACCGACCCCAGCCTGACCCCAGCCCAGCACGACAAGGCCAACAAGGCCTGGCCCTTTGCCTGGATGAGCCGGGCTGAAGACCTGGGCCTCTTTGATGACCTAAAGGGCATCAACCCCAACGACCAGGCCTTCCGGGAAGAGGCCTTTGTCATGGTCTTTAATAGTAGCTACCATAAGTACCAAAATGAAAATCCCCAAGACCCAGACGGAGAAAGCAAAAAACCCACCTACCCCACCGGCCTTTTAAGAGTCCTTACCCCACCAGGAAAAGACTCCCTGGCCCTCCTAGAAAATAGCCAGGGGCAAAAATATAGCCTAAAGCTACAAGACCTGCCCGGCACCTGGCCCAAGAACTACAAAATGGATAAGTATGACCTAGTAAGCCTATCCAGCCAAGAAAATGGCAAACATAAGCTCCTCCTTGACCATAGCGACACAGAAAACCACCCCATTGTCCAGCTAACAGCCTACAACCAGGCCACCGGAGGGATCACCCTAAAAGATAAGAACGAAAATAGCCAAACCCTAAGCCTAGCCAAGGGCTTTGACCTCTTCCCAGCCAAGGCCCAGCTAGAAGGCGCCGTCATCCAGTTTAGCCAAGATGGCCAAGGAAAAGTTAACCTTATCTCCGTCCTACCCGGGGCCACTCAGCTAGCCGGAAACCTAGCTGTCCAAGAATAACCAGAAGAACCTGTAGAACCCAACATCCCACAAACTTTTACAGGCGTCATTCAAGAGGTGGCCGAGGACCTGGAAGAGACAGGAGATCCAGGGCTTGTGGTAAAAGATATAAAGGACCTAGATGGCGACCCTGTAACAGAAGGGCCAAAAAGCTTCTTGATTAGCCAGGAGGACTATGATTCTTATGGTGACCTCTTGGATGGGGCGAAAGCGAACGGCCTTAGGGTAGAGTTTACAAAACGTCTGGCAGAAGATAAGACCCACCCCATCCTTAGCTTTAACCCAAGTGCCATAAAGAAAGACCTTCTGGCCCTAGAAGGCACCAGGATTACGGCAAGTATCTGGAGTATAAAGGGAGCCAGGCTTCAGCCAACCTGGACAAGTCAACTGAACCTGGCCTACTGGGCTACTTTACCCGGTGGAACCAAAATAGAAATCGCCCAAAGCGATCTTCCCGAGCCCCCCACCGTCAGCTGGACCACCAGCAACGAAAGCCTGGTCAGCGTGAATGATACTGGTCTTGCAAAAGCAGTGGCTGTGGGAGGCCCCGTTTCCGTGAGTGCTATTATTAAAGTAGGGGAAGAGACCATCTCCGTTCAGCCCCTTAACATTACTGTCTATTCCAAGATAGTCAGTTAAAAACTCCCCAACCCCAAAAAAAGAGACCCCCGGGTCTCTTTTTTGCCTTTTTGCCATATTTCCGGCTTTGTCATATTTTTGTTACCCTCCGGCCCAGCCACAGGAAGGTCAGAAAAGACCATAACCAAGCCCTTTTTAGGCCCGGCCCCCTGGAATTGTCACAATCTTGTAATTTGATTAAGGCCCCCCATCATGTATAATAAAAGTACCCCATGAGAACAATGAAAATTAAATATTTCTAAAAGAAAAAGAGATGTTTTTTTCATTTGTCTCTCACGGCCCTGTTAAAGGTGGGGGCAAAATGCCAATTAGGCTTGAAGGCCCATCCCCTTTGATGGTATAATCAATGTAGATCGCAGGGAATCCCCTGATGTATCAAAATTCATAAGGAGGTCGAAAGACAAGATGAATAAGAAATTTCTTAGCCTAGTACTAGCACTAGTCATGGTACTTGGCGCATTCGGACCTGTCCTAGCCGCTGAAGATGAAACGCTTGAAGTTCCTAAACTAACTTCCAACGATGCCAAACTTCAATGGTTACAAGACAGAGAAATTGTTATCGGACGTGCTGTGAATGCAGATCCTGAAAACACTGACCTAGCTCTTGATGAAACCATCACCAGAGCAGAAGTAACTAAGCTTCTCGTTCACGCAACTGGCAAGATGAAGCTTGCTGAAAAGGTTCACGGCCTAAGGGCTGTCTTCCCTGACGTAGAAGCAGCTCACTGGGCAAACGGAGTTGTTAACGTAGCTTCTAAACCCTTTGGCGACAATGAACTACCTCTTGTAGTCGGTTACCCTGACGGAAGCTTCCGTCCCAAGGGAGACGTTACCTATGCTGAACTAGCTAAAATGCTAGTGGTAGCTGCTGACGAAACCCTTACTCGGGCTGACCACGACAAGGCCAACGACAACTGGCCCTTCGCTTGGATGAACAAGGCTGAAGCCCTAGGCATCTTTGATGGCCTAAAGGGTATCAACCCCAACGACAAGGTTGTTCGTAAAGAAGGCTTTGTTATGCTATTTAACGCTATGTACAAACTTGAAGATATCGAAATCGAAGCCGTTGGCGACGACCTAGGTATTGCTGTAGAACTTAACGACAACGAACTTGTCCTAAACCAAGACGACTACAAAAAAGTTGTTAAAGTTTCTGACGACACCAACTTTGTTGCTGGTCAATTAAATGGAACTCTTGGCGAAAAAACTCAAGAGGATCTTGAAGACGTCCTAGTAGGTGCTCTTATCCGTGTTATCACTGATGAAGATGGCGTGGCTAGCCACCTAGTTGTCCTAGGTGACCCTGAAGAACTAGCTGTTGAAGAAGGAACTGACCTTAAGTTCTGGCGTGGTCTAGGCGATGCTGTTGTTGAAACTGCTGAGGATGAAACTGCTGCTTTAGAAGACGATGCTGAAGTCCTAGTTATGAAGGATGAACGAGGTGATGATCTTAACCTTAACATTACTGACGACACTCGTATCTTTGTAGCTGACCCAGTAGGTAATGTGCTAACAGAAGTTAAAGACATCCATGTGGTTGTTAGACTACTTGGTTATGACAAGCTAGATGTAATTGAATATGTTTACGCTTCCTATGACGATGATAGCATGGATGCTAATGTTGTTGTCTTCAACAAAATTACACCAAAAGAAGAGGTTGACTCTGAACTTCTAAGAGTGGTTGCTCCTGCCGGAAACGACTACAAGGTAACCTTTGAAAACACCAAGGGTGAAACAAAAGTCATCGACCTAAAAGACCTTAAGAACAAATGGCCTCTAAACTTCGACCTAGAAAAATATGACGTCGTTGAAGTATTTGCTAATCTTCAAGGTATTTATGGAGATGTCGACGTATTGATCGACTCCAGCGAAGATATGATCGTTAAGGTTGCAAAATACGATGAAGACAACGATACTATCCTACTAATGGACGAAAACGATGCAACTCTTGAATATAAAGTTGCTGAAGACTTCGACCTATTCCTTGAAAACGAAGATCTTGAAGGTCAAGTCGTTCAATTCGCCCTTAATGCTGATGGTGAGGTGGCTGTAATCTCTATCCTTCCTGCAACAACTGCGCTTGATGGAGAACTAGAAGGTGCTACACCAGCTAGAAACTACACAGCTACCCTAGTTAAATTGGAAGACCTAGGCGATGGCACTAAGGTTATGACTGTTAAAAACGAAACAGACAATCAAGGAAACGAGATTGTTAAGGAACAAACTGTTGAAGTTACAAATCAACTATTTGAAGAACTTGACGGTCAAGCAGGTGAAGAAGTTTCCTACTACAAGGCTTCCTTTAACGGCAAGCTAATTGCTGGAAGTTTAGCGGATACAAATCCAAATAATCCAATTTAACCATAATCATCTTATGGAAAGTCGGGTAAGTTTTCTTACCCCAGCATAAAAAAAGAGACCTCCGGGTCTCTTTTTTTGTGTCTTCTTTTAGGCCCTTTTCCCTCCCCTGGGTAAAAGGCCCCTCCCCTTTCTATTTATAGGCTAGAACCATAAAAAAGGAGGATGTCTATGAAGATTCGTAAGCACTTGATCCACTACAACTATTCCAGCCGCCAGGGGACCCCCATCCGCTATATTGTCATCCACGATACGGGAAACCCGGCCCCCACGGCCCATGCCTACAACCACTACCGGTACTTTGCCGGGGGCAACCGCCAGGCTTCGGCCCACTATTTTGTGGACCAGGAGGGGCCCCTGCAAATTGTGGAGGATGCCCAGTCCGCCTGGCACTGTGGGGACGGCCGGGGCCGGTATGGGATCACCAACCGGAACTCCCTGGGGGTGGAGCTCTGCATCAACCAGGGCAACTCCTGGGAGAGGACCCTGGACCAGGCCGTGGCCCTGGTAAAAGAGCTCATGGCCTTTTACCGGATTCCCCCCTCCCGGGTGGTCCGCCACTACGATGCCTCTAGAAAGACCTGCCCCCGGTCCATGAGTGCCAATAACTGGCAGGCCTGGTGGGCCTTCAAGAAGAGGCTCCTGTAAAAAGACCCCCCGGGGTCTTTTTTCTTTTTAGAAAAAGTTAAAAGCTTTAGGTAAAAGAAGGGGCCTTTTTCTATTTATAGGGTGAAGGAGGTGGTAGCCGTGGCTACTCTAGAAAAAAACAAAAAATCCCTAAAACTCTTATTGGAAGATGGCCAAAAGGCCGATGGTAGTCTCAGGACCCTGTCCCGGACCTTTAACCGGGTCAAGCTGGAGGCAGAGGACCAAAAGCTCTTAGAGGTGGGCCAGGCCCTGGGGGGTCTTCTTAAAAAGCCCCTCCATGAGGTCCGTGTCCTAGAAGAGTCCATTTTACGAGACGACAATCCCGGTGCATAAGGAGGTAGCGCATGAAAACCAGCCGTGTTTTAAAGCTTAACTTTATGGAGGCCTCTGGCAAGGTCTTTGGCCTCCGCCTAAATGATCCCAAGGAGGGCCTGACCTCCCTGGAGGTGGACCAGGCCATGACCCAGATCCTGGGGGCCGGGGTCTTTTACGACCAGGGGGACCTGGTGGATAGGCAGGGGGCAGAACTGGTGACCACCACCACAGAAACCCTCTTCCAGGCAGAAGCATAAAAATGGCCCTAGAAGATATCCTGGCCCTGGTGGCCAACACGGGCTTTCCCATTGTGGTGGCCTCCTACCTTATGGTGAGGATGGAGGCCCGTTTGGACCAGCTGTCCCAGGCCTTGGCCAAGTTAAACCACCTATTGGAAAAAATAGGCTAAAGAGGGGCCCGGAGGGGCCCCTTTTTAAGAACAAAAAAAGAAAATAAATAAGCTATTGAACATTTGTTCAAACTTTGTTATACTAGAAGGACCACATGGAATAAGAAAGGAGTTAGACCGATGTATGAAGCCATTAATGCTTGGGTAGCCGGGGCCATGGCTGGAGGGGAGGAGGCCACCCTCCAGCTCATGGAGGCCTTGGAGCCCCTTATGCTAAAGCAGATCAACCGTCATTTCCCCTATAGCCCCAGGCCAGACAGGGAGGACCTCCTTTCTGAGGCCCGGGTCCTCCTTTTGGACTGCCTGGACCTTTTTGACCCCAGCCGGGGGGCCCGGTTTTTGTATTTTTACAAGACCCAGCTGCGTTTTTACCTCTTGGACCGGGTCAAGGCGGCCAAGCGCCTCCCCCTGGCTATTTTGGATGCCCCGGGGGAGGAGGGAGAGACCCTTTTGGATCTTCTAGTCAGTGGGGACCGGGTGGAGGACCGGCTCTTGGCCCAGGAGGACCGGGCCCTTTTAAAAAAGGCCCTGGGGGCTCTCTCTCCCCGGGAGGGCCAGGTTATCCGGCTTTTTTACGGGGAGGACCTGGGCCTATCGGAGATTGCCGGTTTTTTAGGCCTGTCCTACCAGACCGTGGCCAACACCAAGGCCCGGGCCCTAAAAAAGTTAAGGGACCAGGCCCGGGAGGACCTGGCTGGCTAGGCTGGGTCCTATAAAACCCTACATAGGTTAAGAAGGCTTAGGCCTTCTTTTTTTGTGGCCAAAAAAGGCACTTGTCCCCCTTTAGCCTTTAGAAAGTGGAAAGAAGAAATACTAAATGCCTTATTTCAGAACAAAGATCCTATCGGTTATGGCCTAAACCGTAACTAAAGAAAAATGGTTTTAGGGCTTGTTTGCTATGCCCTAAAACCATGTAAAAACACTAAATTCAGTTAAAATAACCACATCATTAAAAAATAATCTGACTTATTGATGGATAGAGGGGTTGAGGCTAGTCTATCCCCCAAGGGTTGACAAAGAACCGGTTTTTATAGACCTATAAAAAGCTCTTATTTTTTATTCTTCCATTGGGAATTCGGTAGCTTCAAGGATGGCTGTTAACATGTCTAGGATCTTTTCTTGTTCGGCTTGGCTGGTGGCTTCTTCCCCTGCCTTATCAAGAAGGGTGAATATGTGTAAAACAGGATACTCTTCCTGGCCTTCTCGGATACATTCTACTATTACCAGGTTTTTAGATTCATTCTCGTTAAAGTGGACGGCAGCGGGGTAGCCGGCCAGGTCCATTTCCACAGAGTTCTCCTTTTTAAGCTGGGCATCTTCCCCAAAATAGGCGTCCTCAAGATAGGAAACATTGTCATTGTCTTCAGGGGCATAGAGCCAATCATCAAAGACTTCAACCCGGTAGACTTTGCCTGCTTCTGCGGGGTCTTCATAGGCGAACTTGACTAAGACACTATGGTGATCTAGGTATTTTTCAGCCTTTATAGTCCCATCTTCAAAAGGAATTTCAAAGGGCCATTTAACAATACGGCTCCCTGTATAGGCGGCCTCATCATAGACAGGATTGGCCTTATAGTCAGGGTCATAGCTAAAGCTGCCTAAGAGGGTTTTTTCTATTTCGGCCAAAAGCTCCTGGTCAGGGGTCTGGCCCTCTTCCAGGGCCCCATTTGGATTAATGGAGACTTCGGCAATACGGTAGCCGTCCAGGTACTCATTGAGGATGGTGCCATAGGTGTAAAAATTGTCATTGCTTTCCTTGACCCACGCCATGCCATCATCGAACTGGACACGGCTGATCTTGTCTTCTGTGGGTTCCTCTCCATCTATGAGGATGTCCTTATAAAAGGAGGGAGAGACGCTAAGGGCCACCTGGACGGTCCAGCTATTGGTCCCATCTAAATCATCAGCCATAGGGATATAGGCTTGGGCCAGGGTGGTTTCTGGATAATCCAGGATAATTTCCTCCCAATCTGCGGCCGTGCCCGGCAGGCTGAAAGAGGCCTGTGACCCGACAACCTCATTTTCTATGGTGTAGCTGGCAGCCCCATCTGGAGCGGGCTCTTCCCCACAAGCAGAAAGTGTCAAAAGAAAAGCCACCACAAGAAAAAGACCGACGGCTCTTTTAAGGCTTGAACAATATTTTTTCATGATTAACCTCCTTGGTAAGTATAAAATTTGACCCCAGCCAGCCAGAAGGCCTTGGCATAAGCCTAAAGGACCAGCTTGAGCTATGTATTTAATCAAAGTATAACAGAAATATATTTTTTTACATCGCTCCAAAGGGTGACTTTGCCTATATTTTAACCGAAGGCCTGGTTTTTCTTAAGGGGCCAAGGTCCAAAGGGGAAAGATTGAATTTAATTCATTTTTATCCCAGGAAGAGGAGGATAATTTCTTGGCATTTAGCTAAGAAGGGTGTATAATGAGAGCGTAAAATAAGATAGGAACTGGTTTACTATGTAATTAAAAGACAAGTATGTGCAAGTCATAGACGGTCCGGCCACTGTGAATGGAGAAGGTTTATAAGGCTCCATAAGTCAGGAGAGCTGCCAGTTTATTAATTAGGATGCCTTCTTGGATTGAGGTTATCAAAGTATAGCTTAGAGAGATACTTATTAGCCCATGCAGGACGCATGGGTTTTTTATTTAAGGGGGTCCGTCCTGGAGATAGGGGGAAGGGGAATGATGAACTTATTAAAAGATAATCGGAACAAATATTTTGTGGTAGGGAGCCTTTATACGGCCCTGGTCTTTATCCTTTACATAATAAGTCCCAAGGGTCTGAACTTAAAGTACTTTTTTTATGTGGGCTATTTGGGCCTAGGGATCTATAATCTTGAAGCCTTTATCCAAATTTTAAATTCTGGCTCCATAAAAAAAGTCCTTCCCTGGCTGGCCCTTCTTTATGGGGTGAGTTTTTTAGGGCGCCTGGCCCTATATAGCAAGATTGACCTTTTCTATATGGAAAGGGAGCAAGCCCTGGGCAACAGGATACAAGAGATCCTTCTTTTAAGAGACCAGCTCACTCTCTACAAGGAGATTATAAAATTAGTCTTCCTTTGGGGACGGAGTTTTGTCCTTTTAGGCCTGGTCAAGGAATTTGTAAGTCCCAAGGCATAGGTCTCCTTTAGGGTCTGGTGGCCCAGGGGGAGGGGTAGGAAAAGACGGTAGGAGGACCGTCTTTTTTTATTGGCCTGGCCTAAAGAGCAGGGCTAGCTGATTTTGGGTCAGACTTTGGTCAAAAGATATGATAGACTTAATATATAAGCCCCTTGGAAAGGCCAGGGGGCCAGCTAGGACCTGATTGGAGGAGGAGAAAAAGAAGCATGAAAAAATATGCCTATGTGTCCCTTAAGATTGGGAAATTTATTGGGGCCAAATCAGAAGACCACCGGAAAATTATTGACGACTATGCTCAAAAAGGCTACACCTATGTGGGCTTTATCCCTACAGATATGACGGACCATGGAAAGATCCAAACCATAGACCTAATCTTTGAAAGGGAGGCCTAGGCCTGGGGGAAAGAGGCCAGGAGAAAAATGGGAGCTGCCATGAAAAAGTGTCTTGAAAAAATAAAAAGGGGGGTCTTGGGCCAGGGGACCTATGGGCTCTTAGCAGAGGGGGCCCTGCCTCCAGGCCCCTTTCGGGAGGTCTATGTCCCGGGGGCCCGGGGGAGGAGGTTTATGGTCACTTCTGACACCTCCTCCCTGGCTAAAAACCACTGTGGGGCCACAGCAGCCACTAACCTGGCCCTGGTCTATCTGGAGGGGGCCCAGCCTGGGCCCCTCTTTTTAGCCTTCCACCAAAAAATTGGCAATGGGCCCGTTATTTTTATGGAGAGGAAGATCCAGGCGGTCTTTAGGGACCTGGGCCAGCCCCTCCACTACCAGAGGACCCGGGACCCTAAAAGGATCCTAGCCGGTCTCCAGGAAGGGACCCCGGCCATCCTCCTTCTGGCCAGGGGCCTTCTGGCCTGGCACTATGTCCTGGCCCTGGGCTACAGGGTCTATCCCAGGGGGGAGGTCTACCTTATGGTTCATGACGGCTGGCACAGGGAGGCCCTTCGCTTTTACCAGCTCAACCAGGGGTCCCTCCTTTTGGGGGCCAGCCTCTATAAAAGGACCCCGGCCCCCAGGGCCTAGGCCTGGCATTTTTTCTGGGGGCCGGAAGGGGGCTTTTGCCTGGGCTAAGATTAGCCCTTCCCCTATTTAGGTATAAATAAACTAGAGAGTTAGAAGAGAAAAAGACCCAAAGGAGAATCCCACCCATGACTAAAAAAGTCTATTCAGCTGTTAAACTGCCCCAGGAAACCCTAGACCTTCTAGAGGAGGCCGGCCTCCAGGTGGAGGCCTTTGATAGATTGGGGACCCCTTCAGAAGAAGAGATCCTAGAACATATAAGAGAGGTGGAGGGCCTCATTAGTGGGGTCAATGTCACCATTAGTCCCAAGATGATTGAGGCTGCCAGCCAGCTTAAAATCATTGCCAATATTGGGGCCGGGGTCAATAATATTGCCCTGGACACAGCCCAAAAAAACCAGGTCCAAGTAACCCGAACCCCAGGGCAAAACTCTGTAGCCTCCACGGCTGAAACCGCCCTGGCCCTTATGCTGGCCCTTTCCAGGGGGATTGTAAAAAACCAGAAAATGGTCCAGGACAATTCCTTTAAGGGCTGGCAGGTGACTGGCTTTTTAGGGGGCCACCAGGTGGCCTATAAAAAGCTATTTATTGTGGGCTTTGGAAATATTGGCCAGGAGCTGGCCCGGATGGCCAAGGGCCTCCATATGGACATGGCCTACTATGACCCCAAGGGGCCAGCCCCCTTTAAGGCCATAGAGGAAGAGACTGGGGCCCGTTTTGTGGACTTTGAAAGGGGGCTAAGGGAGGCGGACTATGTGGTCCTACAAATGAACTACACAGAGGACAACCACCACCTTATGGGTCCAGACCAACTGGCCCAAATGAAGGAGGGGGCCTACCTTATTAACACAGCCAGAGGGGGCATTGTAGACGAAAAGGCCCTCTACCGGGCCCTAAAAGAGGGGAAGCTGGCTGGAGCGGCCCTAGATAACCACGAAGAAGAACCCCATATAAACCCAGACCTGGCCAGCCTAGACCAGGTGGTCCTAACCCCCCACATAGGCAACGACACCTATGAGGCCCGGCTGGAGATGGCCCAGACAGCGGCCCAGGACCTGATTCGTGTCCTGGAAGGAAAAGAACCCAAGTATGGGGTGGAAGGATAAAAAGGAGGGGGGAAGATGAAGACACTTACAAAAGTTTTGGTGGTTATTTTGGTCCTGGTGGTGGCTGTGGGGGTGGGGCTTTTTGGCCTTTTCCACTGGGCCTCCCAGCCTACCCCTCCTGGAAAAAGAATAAATAGCGACACGGACCTCATGATGTGGGTGGACCTGCCTGGGGCCACCCCCTCCCGGGCCATTAGCTTGACTACAGATGAGGACCCCCAGGACCCAGGCTATGAAGCCAAGATCCAGGACAAGAAGGACCAGGCCCTGGGTCGGGTAGAAGGGGACATCCCCCCTGTTAAGCTGGCAGAAGACCCCCGGATTGTCCTCCACTTTCAGGACCTCTACTACAACAATATTTCTCCCGATGAGATAAAAAGAGTGGAGGCTGACCTTAGGGATGTTCTGGCCGACCAGGATAGGGGGGTCTCCAAGGAAGTGGACTACCAGCTTAAGGAGGGGGCCCTGGTCATAGATCCTGGCCAATTTGACTATGAGCGTCACACAGACCCAGGGGAGATTTGGTATGAGCTGGTCTTGACTGTGGTCTACACCTACCAGGGGCAAGACTATACCAGTGTGACGGCCCTTTTGGTTTTTGACCAATAAAAACCTTCCCTGCTTAAGAAAGAAGATCGCCTTCTAAAGGAGGCGGTCTTTTTTTGCCAAGAAGGGGCCTAAAAACAAGGCCCTGGCCTGGGGGAGGCCCTGGCCCAAAGCCCTATTTTTTATGGACAAGAGGCAGTTTTTAACCTATAATAAGACCAAGAGAAAAAAGACCTAAAAGCTATAAAATAAGGGGTCCAGCCAGGCAGGAGGAAAAGCTTATCCTCCCGGGCCGGGGCCCCTGGAAAGGAGAGGTTGATTTTGAAAACAACAAGGGGAGGGGTCCAGAAAAGGGGCCAGGCCCGGATCTTTAAGGGAGCCTTGCTAATTTGCCTGGTCCTAGGCCTTATCTTTGGGGGAATAGGGCCGGTAGGGGCTAAAGAGGCCGGTCCCTATGAGGGCATCCACCTCTATATCATCCTAGATGTTATCTCTGTAGGGGAGGAGGCCCAGTGGATGGTCCCCGAATATGAAATTGCCGGTTATTATACTGACTTTATGGATGGGGTTAAGGCAGACAACCCCAAAAACAAGGTGACGGTTATCCTAAACAATGACCATGAAGGGTCCTTCAATTTTTTTGGCAACTACGGCCGTTTTGACCAACAGGCCCATGTGCCCTTTAACCCAGAGGGAAACGACTTGAGGGACAGTCTTGACGTCTATGAAAGCCTCCTAAGCCAAGAGGAGGCCGGCCTAAAGACCGTGGTCCTTTTTGCCGATAGCGATGGGGGCCTTTTTAACGCCTATGAGGACTATTCAAAGGACCCAGACCCCTACAAGGCTTTTGACCAGGGCATGACCCGGGCCGTAGATGACTTTACCGAGCGTTTTAGGTCTATTCCTGGGGACCCCGCCGTCTATAGCCTACAGGTGGACTATTATCTAGACTACTGGGGAGGTGGGACGGCCTACGAGGACTATATCTATGAGGGGCTTATGAATTACTCCCGGGACCTCTTTAAAAATCTGGCCAACCGCCACTATCGACTGGTGAGTAACGGGACCCCAGAAGAGCTGGAGAAGGCCCTGGTTTTTTACCGGGAGGAGTTAAAAAAAGAAATCCAAGCTTCAGACCAAGACCAACAAGGCCCCTTCTTAAAGGGTCCCCTCATGGGAAAGAAGGATTTTTGGTCCTTTAAAAACTTCATCTACAGGGTCTCTAACTTTTTTGAACAAATCTTTGGAATTAAGGAAGAGGCCTTTAAAAGCCCCTATGTCCAAGAGAGACTGGCAGGTCTAAGTCCAGTAGACCGGGCCCTTATCCAAGAGTCCAAAAAAAAGAAGAATATGGGCAATTGCTACGGCATGTCCCTAAGTGCTGTCTTGGCCTATGAGGGAGCCCTGGAAAAGGAAAGGATCCCCCTAAGGGATGAGGCGGGGAGGGTCTTGACCCCTCAAAGTCCCCTTAGGGAGGCCACCAAGGCCAGTGGGGAAGAGGTCATCAACTTCTACCAAAACACTTTTGGATGGAAGGAGGCCAAGGTCCCCCAGACCCTCCATTACCCGAGGACCCATGAGCAAGCTGTGGACATGCTCATAGAGGCCATGAAGACCCGGGTCAAGGAAGGGGGGTCAGGGGTGGTCCTCTACTATGGGCAGGACAAAAAGAAAATCTACCACGCTGTGGTGGCCTACGACATGGACTATCAACCTGGGGAGGCCTACGACTATGTGGTCCATATCTACGACAGCAACGATCCCCAGGACAAAAAGGGGACCCGGCTGTGGCTCAATTCCAAGACCCATGCCTATAAAATGAACGGGATCTTTCCCTTTGACCAGGAGAGTGGCTATATTTATGGGGTCATTGACGACCCCCAAAGGATGGACCCCCAAGAAAGTTACACAGGTAGCCACCAGACCATTATGACCCTAAGTGGCCAGGCCCAGGACCTGGAGGTCTTCCAGGGTGGCAGGCGGTGGCGGATTGACCAGGACAACTTGAGGGCGTCTGGCCTGGATATTCTACCCATACCGGCCGGGCCAGGTCCCGACCAGGCCTATGTGGTCATCCTGCCGGAGACAGACCAGGCCTATGGCCTAAGGCCCTTGGGAGGCCAGGGGGAGGACCTGGAGGTCAGCCTAGTTTATAAGGACCAGTTGATTTCTGTTTCAGCCCACCAGGCCGCCCAGATGACCTTTTATCCTGAGGGCAGACTGGACCTTAAGGAGGCCCAAGGAGACCTGGAAATAAGGCTGGTTCAAAACAAGGCCCAGGGGGGAGAGGCCCTAGACTATCAGCTCAAGGGCCAGGGCCAGGGGGACCTGTCCTTCTCCCAAGACCCAGAGGGCCTGTCTATCCAAGGGGACCTAGACCAGGTCCAGGTCTATAGTGAAAATGAAGGGGGCCAAAAGACCACCGCCAGCCTGGGCTCTATTGAGGGGTCCTACTTATTTAAGGGTTCAGGAAGCCTAGCCCAGGGGCCCTTTAGGGACGTCAATCCCTGGGACTGGTTTTACCTGGCCGTGGACCATGTCTATAACTACCGGATGATGAAGGGAGTGGCCCCAGACCGGTTTGATCCCCAGGGGACCATTACCCGGGCACAAATGGCCCAGATTGTCTATAATCTAGGGGGAAGAGGGGCAGAAAAAAAGACCCCTTCCCCATCCAGATTTTCCGATGTGGGAGCCCAGGCCTGGTATAAGGAGGCCGTGGACTGGGCAGCAAAAGAGGGCATTGTCAAGGGCTATGGGGACCGGACCTTTAGGCCTGAGGACCCCATCAGCCGGGAGCAGGCCATGACCATCCTCTATCGTTATCTTAAGGGAAGGGGAGAGATCGCTCCCGTCTCTGGAGAGATTAAGGGCTTTAAGGATAGCAAGGAAGTCAGCCCCTATGCCAGGGAGGCCCTGGCCTGGGCCACCACTTCTGGAGCCATCCAGGGGGACCCCCAGGGTTACCTGCATCCCAAGGCCACCACAAAACGCTCAGAAATGGCCCAGATCCTCTTAAATCTAGGGGGTCTTTTGGTCCGGTGACCGGGCCATTAAAAGCCTAAAAAACGTCCCCTCCTAGGCGGTCTGGGATGGGGAAGAAGAAAAAAGCAGGACTTAGATTAGACTAGGTCCTGCTTTTTTGGTGGATAAAAAGGAGAAGGGGGTCTAAAAAGACCGGCCAAGGCCCAGGGGGGCAGACTATTTAGAAAAATTTCTAAATAGTCTTGACCCAGGAGGCCCTAGGGTGTAGAATCTATTTAGATAGAAATCTAAATAGAAAGAAAGATAGGTGATCTAAGGATGGCTTTTGCGGATAGTTTTAAGGCCTTGTCAGACCCAGACCGAAGAAAAATTTTAGAGCTCTTAAAAAGGGGGCAAATGTCTGCCGGGGAAATCGCCTCCCATTTTGATAGTACAGGGGCCACCATTTCCTATCATTTAAAGGTCTTAAAAAAAGCAGACCTTATTTTTGAAAGAAGAGAAAAAAATTATATCTACTACCAGTTAAATGTATCGGTCTTAGAGGACCTTATGCTGTGGATAGCCAGTTTGAGAGAGGAGACCACCCATGTTAAAGAGAAATAGAAAGACCTTGATTTTAACCAGCCTGATTATTTTACTGCCCATCTTAGTAGGCTTTTTCTTATGGGACCAGCTACCCGAGACCATGGCCACCCATTTTAACTTTAAAAATGAGGCCGATGGCTTTAGTTCCAAGTTCTTTGGCGTGGTGGGCCTGCCCCTTATCCTCTTGGGTGTCCAATGGTTTTCTGCCATTGTCACAGCCAAGGACCCCAGAAAGCAAAATATCAGCGACAAGGTCTACCGGCTTATCTTGTGGATAGGGCCCTGTATTTCTATTTTTACAACGGCCCTGGTCTATGCCTATAATCTAGGACGGCCCCTAGATATATCCCTATGGGGGTCCTTGTTTGTGGGCCTAATCTTTATCATTATTGGCAACTACCTGCCCAAGATTAGGCAAAATTATACCATGGGGATTAAGCTGCCTTGGACCCTGGCCAATGAAGAAAATTGGAACAAGACCCACCGGTTGGGGGGCGTCCTATACATGGTCCTGGGGGTCTTTCTCCTGGTGACAAGTTTTATAGGCCCCTTTAAGGGGCTGGGCCCCAAGCTGGTCCTGGTCCTTTTGGCTACGCTAATACCGGCCATCTACTCTTTTATCCTCCACACAAGAAAGGGACTTTAAGAAAAGAAAAATAAGAGGACCCCTAGGGTCTGGTGGGGATGCAAGGATCCCCCCAGGTCCTAGGGGTCTTTTTTTCACTAGCGTTTTTTATAGATGGTATAGTCCATGGAGCTGTCTAGAATTTGTTTCCAAACTTCCTCTTCTCCCTCCTTGTGACTCCACTTGTAGCGGTGGCTATTGCAGGCCTCTTCAATATAGTCATAGGCCCAATAGTTCTCTGGCACATCGGGGAAGCAAAGCATCTCTTCTTGATGGTGGTGGACAAAGTCCTTGTCTGCCTTCCGAGACAGCATGAAGTTGGAGATTTTAGCCACTTCCGCCCGGCTGATGGATTCGTCTGGCTGGAAGTCGCCACTGGGGTAGCCTTCTACCCAGCCGGCGCTGGCCCCTCTCTTAACCAGGTCATAGGCCCAGTGGCTGGGTGGGACGTCCTCAAAGGACTTGATGCCTGGGTCTAGGGGTTGAAAACGGGTGGCCATGGCTAAAAATTCCGCCCGGCTAATGGGCCTATCTGGCTTAAAGGTCCCGTCAGGGTAGCCCTTTATGATACCACATCTGGCGGCCTTTTCGATGGCCTGGGCAGACCACCGGTTTTTTCCCACATCAGAAAAGTTTAGGGCCGGGGCTTCTTGGTTGGTGGGGTCCTCAAGGAGCCGGGCAAACATGACGGTTACTTCTTCCCGGCTCATGGACCTCTTAGGCCGGAAGGTCTGGTCTGTATAGCCAATGAGATAGGCCTGGTGGTCCTTGGTGGAGGTCCCGTGGCCAGTGTTGTGGCCTAGGTTTGGGCCTGAGGGCTCTTCTGGGGCCTCCCACTGGGCATAGAGGGTGAGGTCTTCTAGGGGCATGGCATAAAACTTGTCTAGCTTTAGATTTCGTCCCTTGCCGTCAGCCTGGGTGTTCCAGCCTAAGAAGCGGTAGCCTTGGGCCTGGATACCTGGGGTCTTAGGAACCAGGAAGACCCCTTCCCAGTGGTCGCCAACTGGGTCATAGGGAATTTCATTATCCCAGGGATCCCAGGCAAAGGGGAGGATATGCTGGTCTTTTGGCAGCTGGCCAGTATAGGAAAGGTCTTGGGGAAGGTTGGCAGCAAATTTTAAGACCGGCCGTTTTCTAAGATAGCCCATTTTTTGAGAGCTAGGGTCGTAGCCCTCTAGGCTGACCTCCTTAAGGCCAGAGGCAGGGTCATCATAGGCCGGGTAGAGGCCGTAGATCTTTTCGTCCTTCCGGTCATAGGCATCAAAGTCAGAGGAGTCATTTCCCTTAAAGGTGTAGTAGGCCTCCTTATTGACCGTATCAAAGTAGCCATAGGGCATACTGGACCAGAAGAAGTATTCTGAAGGATTAAGGTCTGTGTCCGTGGTGTCTTCATAAAAGCCTATGGACCCACTTTCAAAGACCCCATAGTCCTTGGAGTAGACACTGGGGGTGTAGGAATAGGTTAGGCCCTGGTCTGTTTGGTAGGTGGGGAGGCTAAAGCTCCCGTTAAAGAAGGCCTTGTCATAGTAGTTTAGGGGATTAGAATAGGCTTTTTTATGGTAGTAACGGGCCAGGCCCATGTCGGGCTGGCCTTGGGAGAGGTCAGGCTCAATAAGGGTGGGGTTATTTTTGTCATTTTGCATTTTTATGCCTCCCCAGAAGGCCCCACCGGTTACTTTACCCAGGGTCCCCTTCCTTCCGTCCTTGGATTCAAGGGCATAGGTGGCCTGGGACCCAGCTACAAATTCGCCACCAGAGATAAGGTCAATCCGGTGGTCAGCATAGTTGAGGAGGATGGCGTGGCCATCTCCTGTGGCAAAAAACTTACCCCCACTAATCTCTTGAATACGAGAGGAGCCCCTAGGGCCTCCATTGTAAAGGTTAATGGTTAGCTGGATGGCATCGGCATCACCAGCCTTAAAGAGACCCCCTGAAATCTTGTCGATATAGGCCCTTTGGGAGGCCAAGAGGGTGTCGTGGGTGATGCTATCATGAAGGCCTGGGATGTCTTCAATATTTTCAAAGGTCCCTCCAGAGATTTCCCCAATCTGGACCTTCCCCTGGTCTGTGCCAGAAACCATATAGAGGGCGTGGAGGCCCTGGAAGTCCCCTCCTGTAATTTTGTCAATGCTGGCAGCCCCAGAGCTAGAGGGCTTGGTATAAAGGACCAGGGCAGAAAAATAGTTATAGCGGTAGGACTCGGCAGGAATATACTTATATTCTGTGGTACTTAGATTAGACTGGTAGGTCCCTCCGGAAAGGGTCCCAATCTTAGACCCCTTGCCTACATAGAGGGCGGCATCATGGACAGAAGTAAAGGTCCCTCCAGAAATTTCCCCAATGGAGGCATCTTCCAAGCCAACCACCGCCCCAATGGCAATGTTGGAGGCAGAGTGGTCAGGCCCATTGGCAAAGGTCCCCCCTTGGATCTGGCCAATGGAAGACCTACTTTCAAGGATCATGGCGGCCTTGTGGCCATAAATGGTCATGCCCTCTCCAATGGTGTCAATAGAGGCCCCGTTTTTTAGGTAAAGGCCCACTTCCCGGGGACTAGTCTTTATGCTTCCACTTATAAAGGTCCCCTGGGCCTGGGGCCCATCTAGACGGATCCCCTT
The DNA here is from genome assembly GCA_030532305.1 of Tissierellia bacterium. GTDB lineage: Bacteria > Bacillota > Clostridia > Tissierellales > Peptoniphilaceae > JAUNLJ01. Next base: position 32,837 of record JAUNLJ010000010.1, on the reverse strand, counting down.
GGTGTTGGTGAGGCTGGCTCCGTTAAAGATAAGTTTCCCATTAGTGACCTTGATGGCGGCCTGGCCTCCTGTGGTGGCCCCGGTCAGGGTGTATTCCTCTCCATCATCAATAAGGATGGTGTCATTAGCTGTGGCCCTTGCCATCACCTCATCTAGGCTTTCGTTTTCTCCCGGCCTTAGGTCGGTGGCCAAGACCCTTTGTCCACTGAAAAGACTTAGGCAAGACAAGAGGCCTAGTAGCAAGATGATTCTTTTTCTTTTCATGATTTCCTCCTTTACGCTTTCCTTGGGTGGACGATGTAAAAATAAATCCCACCAGGGAATTATAAACTGGTCTTATATAAAGCTTGTTTATATAAAAAAATAACCTACATTTATCTTACTCCCATCACTTGTAAAAAACAAGAATTTTGTAAAGTCTAGGTCATCTTTTTTGTAGAGTTTATAAAGGACAGAGGATTTCTTAGGTTTTTTCCAGGAGGGAGGCCAAGAAAAAACCCCTCCCAGCTAGGCTGGAAGGGGTTTGGAGGGGCCCGGGGCCTTAGTCACCCTGGGCTATTTTTTCCTTGAGGGCCTCTATGACAGGGGCGGGGTCCAGGCCGTGGACGGCACAGGCATCGGCCAGGCTCTCGGCCTGGGAGGCGGGGCAGCCCAGGCAGTGCATGCCCAGGCTGTAGAGGGTGTCTACAGTTTGGGGGTATTGGTCTACAATGTCACCGACCAGGCTTTTTTCGTTAATAGTGGTTTTTTCCATGATTTTCTTCTCCTTTTTTATATTGGGCTTGGGTGGGTAGGTTTTTGGCTGGGTCTAGGAGGGGTCTTTTAGGAAGTGGTCCTTGGCAAATTCCATGTCCTGGACCACTTCCACAGTCCCTACATACTGGTCTTCATGGTCACGAACGGCCATGTATTGGACCAGGAAGGTCCGGCCCCCCTTTTCCATCCAGACAGGGACAGAGTCCCGGCGGTGGTGCCTAAAGTCTTCGATAATTTCCCTAACCAGGGGTTCTATCTTGGGTGGGTGGCAGGAAAAGACCTCCCGGCCCAGGGCCATGGTGGGGCGCTTAAAGACCTTGGGGCCCTCGTTAAAGTAGCGGTTGATGTTGTCCCCATCTACAAAGGTGATTTCTAGGGGGATAGTGTTTAAAAGGGCGGTCACTTGGTGGGGGGTCAGCTGGCCTCCGGGCATGGTGATGAGGCCTTCTGCTGGGGTGAATTTGGGGGTGGGGGCCTTTTCGGCGGCCTCCCAGGTCTCTGGCTGGACGCCAAAGGCGGGGTCATAGTCCTTGGCGTCTTGGTAGATGCCCTGCCATTCTTCTTCTGTGAAGTTGACGGCGCAGATGGGGAAGAGGACGTTCTCTTCCTTGTAGATCATTTCCTGGGCCCGGGTGAGGGTAGAGGCCAGGTCTTCCTTCCACTGGGGAGTCTCCTTAGGATCTCTAGCCAGCTGGGCCAGCTGGTCCCGGATTTCATCGTCCACGGTCCACATGACGTCAGAGGGACCAGAGACCCCGTACTTGACCTTTAAGAGGGGGTAGAGGAGGTCCCCCTTCTTGGCGTAGTGGATGGACAGGTCCCGGATGGGGTGGATGAGGGAGGCTTGGCCAGTCTTTTGGTAGTCTTCTAGAAGACGGGCCAGGGCCTGGTTTTCTAGGGTCAGGGTCTGGAGGGGGTGGCCGGGAATTTGGGCCAGGTGGGCTGCCCGGGCATTTTTATTGGCGTAGTCCTTTTTGGGGTAGGCATCTCTTTTGGCCAGCTCTTCCTGGGCCTTTTTTCTCAAGAGGGAGGCCTGGACTTCTTTTTCAGCATTGGCGATTTTTTCTTCCGTGGTGAAACCGTGGAAGAGGGAGGAGTGGAGGTCGCAGAGTTTTTGGACCTGGGTAAGGGGGGTACCCTCCTGGATCAGGGCCTGCTCGGCTTCCATAATTTCAGAGGCCTCCACCTGGCTAAATTCTTGGACAAAGTCGGCCCGGACGGCCTCCAGGTCTTCTCCCTGGCCCAGCCTTTTTAGGTAGGACTTGAGTTTTTCAGCCCGGCTGGAGGGGGCAGGGGCCTCCTCTTGGGGGTGGGGGACTGCTGGGGTGTCTGGCTTTATACTAGGCATATCCCCCACCAGTTCAAAGCCCTGGGCCATTAGAGCGGTAACCAGGTCCATCATGGAGATGTTTTTCATCTTGGCCCCCTTGGGCAGGGTCATGACCTTGCCCACAGAATGGAGCATGGCCTTCTTTTTAATTTCGCTAAAGCCCAGGTCCACCATAATATCCTGGAGCTCGGGGTATTCTTTAACTAGGTCGTAAACAGATTTATTTAAGTCAAGTTTTTTTGCCATTGTATAAACTCCTTTCCTTTTGCCTATAATGATAGACCCTTTCAGAAAAAAGATCCGTTGTAAAGACAACGGATCCGTTCTTTTTATGGGTTTTTTATTTTTAGGGGCCTGGGCCAGGAGACCTGGATTTTTTAGGACCCTTTTAGCTTAAAGGAGGGGGATGAAGAGGCTGACCCGGGCGCCTTTTTGGTCGGTCCGGTTGGCCAGGCGAAGGTGGCCCCCGTGGGCCTGGAGGATCTGGCTGGCTATATAGAGGCCCAGGCCATAGTGGTGGGGGGCGTGGCGGCTCTTGTCTCCCTGGTAGAATTCTTCCTGTCCCTGGGCCAGGTCCTCCTTAGAAAAGCCGGGGCCCTGGTCTAGGAGGGCTATTTCCAGGAAGGACCCCTGGCTGGCCACCTGGAGGCTGAGGGTGGAATTTTCGGGGGCATAGGTTAGGGCATTGGTGAGGACATTTAAGAAGGCCTTTTCCAGGGCCCCCATATCCACCTCCACCCGGCCCGGTCCAGGCAGGGGAGCGTATTCCAAGTTTAGGGGGTGGGGGTCGGTGACCTCCTGGGCCAGGGCGTAGACCTGGTCTGCCAGGGTGTCCAGGGGGACCTCCTTAAGGTCCAAACTTTCCTTGGGCCGGGCCTGGCCCAGGTCCATGAGGGCCTGGGTGTAGGCGGAAATCCGCTGGATATTTTTTCTAATGAAGCGGACATACTGGCCCTGGTCTGGGGTCAGGGGGCTGGTCTCCAGGAGTTCGGCATTGCCCCCTATAATGGCCAGGGGGGTCTTAATATCGTGGGCCAGGGCAGCCACTTGCCGGCGCCGCCTGTCTTCCTGGGCCCAATTTTCCTGGAGGGAGGCCCTTAGGTCCTTTTTTAGGACCCCCAGGCTTTCTAGGACCCCATTAAATTCCTTGATCTGGGAGCCCTTAAGGTCAAAGTCCAGGTCCCTTTTGGAAATTTTTTCCGAGGCCTCCAGGATGGGCTGGAGTTGCCCCTTGAGGTAGCTGGCAAAGAAAAGGGTGATGGCCAGGATAAGGAGGAAGGAGAGGACCAAAACCAGGGCCATAAAGAGCCTATCAATGGAGGGGAGATGGTCCTCCATCCAGGGCTGGGTGTAGGCCGGGGCCAGGGAGTAGGCCACCAGGAGGGTCTCTTGGGGCCTTTTAATGGCCATAAAACTTAGGCTACTTTGGCTAAGGCCCTGGCCCTGGTAGAAGGCTAGGGCCTTGGCCTGGGTCTCTGGCTCCATGGTAGAGGCCAGGACCTGGCCCTCCTCTTTCAGGAGGAGGTAGGAGGTATTTTCTGGCAGGAGGGAGGGGTCCAGGGGGGCCTCTGTGGCCAGGGCGGCCTTTTTTTCTAGGAGGAGGCCCTCTGTGTAGTTGGCGGGAAGGATCCAGCCCAGCTGGTAGGCCAGGTTTAGGAGGAGGAGGGCCAGGGCTAGGGCCCCCACCAGGCCCAGGGCAATGGTGATCAAGTATTTTAAGAAGACCAGTTTAAGGGACTGGCCCTGGTTTTTTATTCCCATTTGTAACCTATCCCCCAGACAGTGACCAGGGGCCTTTCTCCATGTTTTTGGAATTTGGCCCGGATGTTTTTGACGTGCTCGGAGATGGCCGAGGGGTCCCCGGTCCCCTCCAGGCCAAAGACCTGGTCATAGATTTGGTCCCGGGAAAAGACCTGGCCCCTTCTTTTGGCTAGAAGGAGGGAAATGGCATATTCCGACTTGGTTAGGTCCAGGGCCTCTCCTTCCACAAAGACCTCCCGGCTGGACAGGTCGAAGTGGATCCGCCCCCGGTGGAGGTGGGTGTGCTTGTCTCTTTTCTCCCTTCTCAAATGGGCCTGGATCCGGGCAGAGAGTTCCCTAAGGCCAAAGGGCTTGGTGATGTAGTCGTCTCCGCCAGCCAGGAGGCCCTCCACCAGGTCTTCTTCCTGGGTCTTGGCAGTTAAGAAGAGGATGGGGGCGTCCACCTGGCTACGGATTTTTTTACATAGGCTGAGGCCATCTAGGCCGGGCATCATGACATCCAGGAGGATAAGGTCATAGGTGGCCAGGGCCTCTAGGTCTAGGCTTAGGGGGTCCTGGACCAGGTCCACCTGGTGGCCCTCCCGGGTCAGGCTATTTTTGATAAGGACCAGCATGTCTAGCTGGTCGTCTATGGCAAGGATTCTATTCATGGTTACCTCCAATAGGTGTGGGTCTATACTTACATGATACCATGATAGGCTAGGCAGAAAAAGACCCTCCCTCCCATTTGCTAAAGGCCAGGAGAGAGGCCGCCAGGACTATAAGGGTCAGGGGGAGGGCCAGGAGGGCCCACAAGGTCAGCTCGTGGCAGAAGAGGCCGGGGGACCCCATCTCCTCTGCCAAGACCAGGGTCCCCGCCAGACGAGAGGGCCAGGTGGGAGGCAGGGCGTACCAAAGGCCATCTCCTAGGCCTGTGGTGGCCAAAAGGGCCAGGAGGCTTCCAAAAAAGCCCAGGCCCATGGAGGCCCCACTTTCCACAAACAAGGCCAGGTCCAGGTGGACCAGGTAGGAAAAAAGGCTGGCCAAGAAGAGGAGGAGGCCCCCATAAAAGGCCAGGCCTCCCAGGGTCTTCCCCATAAGGAGGACCCAGACCAAGAGGGCCAGGGCCAGGGAGACGGCCAGGCCCAAAAGGGAGACCAGGACCTTGGTCAGATAGGCCTGGGCCCGGAAGGGGGTGGAGGTTAGGAGGATTTGGAAGTGGCCAGCCTCGGCCTCCATATGGGACACTTGTCCAGTGACCAAGGCACTGGTGGGGGGCAGGGCCACCCCCATGAGGACCAGGTAGGTCTGGAGGAGGTCCAGGTCACTAAATCGGCCTAGGCCCGTGGTTCGGTAGGCCCCATAAAAGGCCAGGCCATAGAGGAGGGGGACCAGGCCATGGGCCCAGGGGACCCAGGTCCCCTTTAGCTTATAGAGGTCAGATTTTAAGAGATTCATCATGGACTGACCTCCCCCCTAGAAAACCAATGGCCTGTGGCCAGACACAGGAGGATAAAAAGGCCCAGAGACAAAAGGAGGGGGAGGACCCAGGGGCTGGAGGCCAGGGGGTGGCCTGGAGGGGCCGGGATTCCATTGGGGAGGATGCCTAAAAGGGGGACCAGGCCCCTAAGCCCCCAGCTATAGGGGGAGTAGATCCATAGGGGGCCATCTGCCAAGACCAGGCCCGGGCCCAGGGCTAGGAGGGGACCCAGGGCCAGGCTGGCCAGAAAGCCAAACTTCCGGGCCAAGAAAAGCTGGAGGGGGACCTGCCAGAGGTTGACTCCCAGGAGGAAGGCGCTGGTCCCCAGGAGGGAGGCCAGGGGGTAGGGCCCTGTGGCTTGGGGGCCCAGGAAGGCCTGAAGGACCAGGACCCCCACCAGGTGGAGGGCCAGGGCCAGGCTCATGTAGCTAAGGCCCAGGATAATCTTGGCCAGCCAGACCCTCTTAAGGTCTATATCCAGGGGGAAGAGGGCCCGGTAGCCCAGGTTTTTTTCATCTCTCTGGTAGATTAGGCCCGAGACCAGGGCAAAGCTCAGGGGCAGGAGGAGGAGGGACCACCAGTTATAGGCATTGCTGGTAAAGTAGAGGGGCATAAGGAAAAAGGAGAGGGTCAGGGTCAAGAGGGGGGCTATAAGGGGGACCTTCCTTACCAGGGTCCCCTTGTGTTTTAGGTGTTCTCCAGCTAGGTAGGTCTTCATAGGCCGGGGTCCTCCCTTCTTCTTTGGACCACCTCCATAAAGAGGCCCTCCAGGTCCTTTTGGGGGTCTAGGGCCCCTTGGTAGAGGAGGCGGCCCTGGCTAATAATCCCAATATGGTCGGCCATTTGCTGGACCTCCCCCAGGACATGGCTGGACAGGATGAGGGTCATGCCCTCTTGGGCTAGGGTCTGGATAAGGGCCCTAAGGTCCTGGATGGCCAGGGGGTCCAGGCCGTTGGTGGGCTCGTCCAGGATAAGGAGCTTGGGCCGGTTTAAGAGGGCCAGGGCCAGGCCCAGCCTTTGCTTCATGCCCATGGAAAAGTGGCCGGCCTTCTTTTTGCCGGTTTCGGCCAGGCCCACCAGGTCCAGGACCTCTTGGATCCGGGAGGTGGGCAGGCCCAAGAGGAGGGTCCGGACCTTTAAGTTGTCCCAGGCACTTAGGTTGTAATAGAGGGGAGGGGATTCAATCAGGGCCCCTATCTGGGCCAGGTCCTTCCGGCTCCAGGGCTGGCCCTCAAAGAGGAGGGTCCCAGAGGTCCTGTGGACCATGCCGGCCAGGATCTTTAGGCTGGTGGACTTGCCGGCCCCATTGGGTCCCAAAAGCCCATAGACAGAGTATTTGGGAACCTGGAGAGAGACCTGGTCCACCGCCCTTTGCCTCCCGTAGGTCTTGGTGAGATTTTTTGTTTCTAAGATAAGTTCAGTCATAGCTGAAACCTCCTTTATACTTAAAGACTTTTTCTAAGACCAGTATAGAAAATAAGTTTAAGGAATCTATAAGGAGGGCCTTTTTTAGGGAGGGCAAGACAAAAAAATCCCCTAAGGTTCTTGTCTTAGGGGATGCTTTATCTTTAGTCCTACTTAAACCAATAGGAGGAGGTCCCACTCATGTAGGTGTAGGCCCCCTTGGGCATTTGGCTGAGGATATTAAAGACATTATAGTAGTCTCCTGCCCCCATGCCCAGGGTAAAGACGGCCATGGACCCCAGGAGATGGAGGTCCCTATTTAAAAGAAAGAGGGCCAGGGGCAAAAAGGCAAAGACCAGGTTGGGGAGGAGGTTGGTTAAGATAGCCCGGCCCCGGGTCATGGTTTCTGTCCCTGTCACAAAGAGGATCCCCCGGGTCAGCTTCATATAAAAATAGACAGGGCCCCTAAAGCAGAGGGCGTGGAGAAACTCGTGGGGGACCAGGGTCAAAAGGGCCAGGATGGACCCGTTTAGATGAAAGTTTTTTAGGCTCCCCGTATGGAGGCTGAAGAGGAGGAGGGCCAGGCCGGAAATGCCAAGGGCCAGGATATTTATTTTAAGGGCAAAGTCTTCCAGATTGTCGGCCTCCTTAAATTTCACATGGTGGGGGGCCGGGTCTCGGCTAGGAAGCTGGCTATAGTCTCCGTCAAAATTTCCCCTAAAATATAGTTTCATCCTGTCTCCTTCTAAGTTTAAGGCCACCGGTGGGCCGGCGGCAGGGTATTTACGGCCAGGGCCTAGTCTAGACCCAGAATTTATAGAACTGGAAGAAAATCACAAAGGCCACCATGACCAGGGGCCAGGCTGTGGCCACCAGGTGGGCCTTTTGACCCTGGGCCTTTTTGGGGACCTGGGCCAGGAAGTTGCCACAAAGGAGGAGGCTAGAGAGGACCCCTAGGAGGGAGACCCCCACCATAAGGGGCTTAGAATAGGTGTTAGTAATGAGCCAGAGGTAGACAAAGGATAGGGAGATAAGGCTGGCTAGGAGGTGGCTCGTGAGACCCGGGTCCAGGATCTTCTCTCTTTTTTTCCTGAGCCGGGCCACCAGCCGGTAGATAAAACGGGGGACAAGGGCCAGGAGGACCAGGAGGGCCGAGAGGGCCAGGCCATAGGCCAGGGCCATGTCTAGGGGGGGCAGGGCTTTTGAGTCGGTGGTGAAGTTTTCCAGGACCCGGTCCTGGTCCCGGGCCACCACCTGGTAGGCCAGGCCATTGTCATTGTCAAAGCGGTAGCGGTGGCCCCCCAGGTAGGAGACCTTCATGCCAGCCAGGGGGACCTTAAAGACCCCGGCTTCATGGGTTTTTTTAATGGGGAGGACCCCAGAAAGGTACTTGATAAACCGTAAGGGGCCCTGGTCTATGGTTCGCTGGCTGGTATAGAGGCCAGAAATATCGGAACCCTCGCCCCCTGCCCCTGGGCCAGGGCCAAATAAAAACTGGGCCAGGCCATAGTTATAGGCCGTTTCTCCAGGTTCGTTGGTCATGACCCCATAGCCTGTCTTGGTCTGGGGGTCAAACCAAAAGGAAGAGGTAAAGCCCTGGGTGTTGCCACTGTGGCCCACCAGGTGGCGGCCATCGTCTATGGACAAGAGCCCGTGGTGGATCCGGGGCAGGCCATCAGAAAAGAGGACAGAGGCCTCCATCATCCGGTCAAAGGTCTCGGCCTTCTTAAAGAACCGGGGCTGGTCCTGGGTAAATTCTGTAGCAAAGGTCAAAAAGTCCTCAAAGGTCCCAGCTGTGGCGCCAGCGGGGTAAAGGCCGATGTGGAGGATAGACGTCCCCAGGCTTTCCCGGTCCTCCTGGCTATAGTAGTAGGACTTGGACTGGGGCCGGTGGCTTTTTACAAAGTCATTGTCCCGCCAGTCCGGAGCCACGGCTGTGTGGTCCATGGAAAGGGGGGCAAAGATATGGTCTTGGACATAGGCATAGAAGGCCTGGCCGCTCACAGTCTCCACTAGGTAGGCTGCCAGGGCTGGGGTCCAGTTGTTGTAGGCCACCACGGTCTTGGGCTGGTAGATCTGCCGGGGCTGGCTGGCCAAGAGAAGGTCAGGCAGGTCCGGGATGGCCTCCCCCTCTTCAAACTCCACCTTTATCCCCACCTCCTGGAAGCCCGACTGGAGGTTCATAATATCCAGAAGGGTCAGGGGGTAGGGGTAGGTGAGTTTTCCACTAAAGTCCTCAGGCAGGTAGGTCTTTAGGTCTTGGGACAGGTCAATTTTCCCCTCCTCCTCCAACTGCATGAGGGAAATCCAGACCAGGACCTTGGAGACAGACCCCCATTCATAGATGGTTTGGTCTCCAGAAGGGACCTGGTTTTCTTGGTCTATGTAGCCGTAGTGGGTCTTATCTAGGACCTGGCCCTCCTTAAAGATACCCAGGGAAACCGAGGCTGTGCCTGCCTCCCTTTCCTTAATAAAGGCCTCCAGGTCTTGGGATAGGTTGTCAAAATTTGCCCCTTGAACAAGGGGGCTAAAGCCCAGTAGAAAAACTAGGACAAGACTTAATAGGACAGATAATTTTTTCATAAGCCGTCACCTCCAAGCCTAATATAAGCTTCCTGTGTTAAATATAGCTCAAATGGGGGTAAAGCTTTTCCTTAGGAAAATCAAAGACTTGGCTAAGCTGGAAGGGGGCCTTTTTAGGCCTAGGGTCAGCCTAGCCCGGGAAGGCCGCCAGCTCTTTTTTTAGGCTAAGGGCAAAGACCGCTTCCAAGAGGGCCAGGCTTCCGGCCACCACCAGGCCATTAAAGAGGGTCCCCAGGACCAGGGCCAGGATGGGGATAAGCAGGGCAAAGACCTTGTAGGCCTTGGACTTGTAGAGCCAGGAGTAGGGGAGGAGGTGGGCCCCAAAGACCATGGCATAGACCATAATCATCTTGTGGGGGAGGGCCTTAAAGACCCACATGACTATTAAGAGATAGAGGACCTGGTTGAGGGTAAAGATCAGGCCCAGGGAGGCCAGGTCATTGTCCTTGGCGAAGATATCCACCCCTATTTTCTTGCCAATAAGCCAGGCCAGGGGGAGGAGGGGGCTGGAGCAAGAAAAGACCAGGATATTCTTTAGCTGGATATCCATATCCAGGGCCGCCACCCCGGTAATTAAACTCCATATGATAATGGAGGTCAAGATAAAGGGCAGGCCCTTTTTTTGTTTTACAATAAGGTCATTTCTTAAGTCATCTAAGTCCATGGCTGGGTCTCCTCTTTTTAATCAGCTAGATTTTTTTGGCTTTCCGGGAAGCCTTACATATGGCCTTATTCTATCATGGATTTTAGGTCGGGTGGGGATCTTATCCCCTCTTTACATAAACTTAATAAGGCCCACAAAAAAAGGACCTGGCTAGCAGGTCCCTTTGTCTATTGGTCCTTAAATTTTGGTAGGTCTACTTTTTTCCAGACTTCTTTTCCCTGGCTGTCTCTTTGGGCTTGGTGGCTAAGGCTCCCTTCTAGGATGGGGTAGTAGGCCCAGTGGTCCTCTTTTAGGTCCCTATAGATGGAAAGGTCCTTCTTGTTTAAGTCAATAAAGGTCTGGTCGGCCTCCCGACCTAGGATCTTGTTGACAATTTTTACCACTTCAGCCCGGGAGATCCCCTGGTCTGGCCGGAAGGTCCCGTCAGGGTAGCCCTCTATCCAGCCAGCGGCAGAGGCGCTTTGGATGGGGGCCTGGGCCCAGTGGGTCTCGGGGACGTCTTTAAAGCCTGGGCCCCCTGGCTCTAGGGGGCGAAACCGGGTGGCCAGGGCTAGAAATTCCGCCCGGCTAATGGGGTCTTGGGGCCTAAAGGTGCCGTCAGGATAGCCCTCTATCAGGCCCAGGCCACTAAGCTGGCTGATGGCCTTAGAGGACCAGCGAGAGGGCTCTAGGTCCATAAAGGCCGTTTTTGGCCTGGCCTGGCAGGGGCTTTCTTCTGGGACTAGCCGGGCAAAGAGGGCCGCCACTTCTTCCCGGCTGATCTCCTGGTCTGGACCAAAGCGCTGGTCCTTATAGCCCCTTAAGTAGGCGGGGTGGTTTTCCAGACAAGGCTTGGGGCTGGGCCGGCTAGACCCACCTAGGGTCTGGTCCTGGGCCTTAAAGATCCAGGTGCCCACAAATTCCGTGGTGGGGGACTGGATGGTCTTGCTTTGGGCATCGTAGCCCGCAAAGGTCCAGGTTCCCTGGCAGAGAGAGACCTGGGTTTTTGTGGGCTGGATGGGGCTCACCTGGTCCCCTAGGTCATAGACCTGGTCATCTTGGGGGAGGAGGTCCAGGACCTCTTGGGGGAGGGGTTTTTCAGGGGACCCACTCAGAAAACAGTAGGCCACCTGGCAGCTGGGCCCATAGGCCGCCTTTAAATAGAGGGGGCCATCTAGGGGCTGGCTGATATCCACCTCCTGGGCAGTGTCTGCCTGCCAGCGAGGGTCTCTATCTAGATACCAGCCGGTAATGTCCTTGTGGGACCCGTCCGTGGTGAGCTGGGTCTCCATCTTACAAGCCGGGGCCAGGTGGAGGCAGTCCAGGTTTAGGTGGACCAAGTCATCCCCTCCCAGGGCGGCCCTATTGTTGGCCAGAACAAAGCCCTCCTGGACCTCCAGGCAACCCTGGCCCATACTGGCGATCCCTCCACCATAGGAGGCACATTCATTATCTACTATTTGCCCTCCCTTTAAATAGCAGTCGCTACCCTTTAGGAGGAGGCCGCCACCTAGCCCGGTTTGGTTGTTGTGGATGGACCCCCCTGTCATGGTAAAGCTGCCCTTGGCCAAGAAGACTCCGCCCCCATAGACAAAATTATTTCCATTAAGGAGGGTCTGGTTGTCTCGAATTGTCCCCCCAAACATGTTAAAGACTGGGGGGCCAAAGTAGCCAGCTCCACCCACAGCACTTCCCCGGCCAGGAAGGGCATCGGTAGTATTTCCGTGGATGTCCCCCCCATACATATTCAGGTTGCCACTGGTAATATTAATGGCAGAAAATAGGGTAGTCCCGTTGATATGGCTGCCGGTGACCTCCACCCCCTCATAGAGATTTAAGGTCCCCTCTGAAATAACCAGGAGGGCATTATATCGTTTTTTGGCCCGGGCAGTGATAGTCAGCTGGTTTTCTTCTTTTGAGCCACCCTCCCGGCCCAGGGATAGGCTGGCCCCATTTCCCACAGAGATAAAACTATTAGACAGGCTATCTGAATCAGCCTGGCCCCCTAAATTAAGGGTGTGGCCCTGGCCCAGGATGACGGTGTCTTTTTTAAAGCTGGGCCTATAGTCCGCATCGTCAAAGACAATGTCCTCAGTTAAACGGATAATATGGGGCCCCTTAGAAGGGCTCCTATTAATGGCATCCACCGTTTCCTTAAATTCTTCAAAAGTAGCTAGGTCATAGGTCAGCTCTTCTGCAAAGATGGGCCCAGGCAAGAGGACCAGGACCAAAAGAAGGGTCACCAAGATGGGAAGTTTTTTTACCATAATCTTACTCCTTATTTTTAGGCTATTTTTTAGGCGCCCAAACTCTGGCTAAGGGGAGGGCCAAGGGCTCCGTCCGGCCTAGGCAGGGTCAGGACAAGTGCAGGGGAATATCTTGATGGGGAACCGGCCAGGTTTCTCTTTATAGAAAGGGGCTCCTTCTCAAGTCTATCTATATATGTAAAAAGCCCGGCAAGGGAGTCATAATAGGCAGCCTGTCGGGCAATTTTAATCATTATGTTAATCTATTTATTATGATTTGTCAATTTATTTTTTAGTCTTAGGAGTAAAAAAATCCACATAGAGATAGGCTAAATAGACAGAAAAGAGGATCAAGCTAATCCAGGCTAGACCCAGGCCATAGGGGCCCAGGACCCTTTCAATTTGCTGACCACTCTCATCAATATAGGAGGCCAGGCTGATAAATTGATAGACCATACTGGCCCAAACAAAAGTGCAAAGACCAAGGGCCAGGCACTTTTTCCCTGGCCTCTGGTGGAATTTTTTATGTAGGAAATAGGCCATAAGGACTAAAAGAAGGGGCAATAAAAAAACAAGTGGCATGGGAAGTCTCCTCCTTATAAGTAGGGCTAGGGACAGCTTTTAAGTTTATTATAGGTGGTTTTGGAGGGATGTCAAGCCCTTATCTTGGCCTAAGTCCAGCCCACCCATAAAAAAATCCGAGGGGCAAGTCCCTCGGATCCTTTATGTTTTCTATGGCTTTATTTGTCTTATGATGGTGACTTCCTTGGTTTCTGCCTTCCAGATAATGTCTGTGCCGTCTTCTAGGCCCAGGGTCCGGGCTAGGTTGGCCACGGGGAACATGGTTCTATCATTTACGATTAGGGGTTTTACGTCACTTTCATAGACAATCCCATTTATGATGATCTTGTTGGTGTCTACAGGAATTTCTGCCAGGAAGGTCTTGTCCTTTAAGACCACGGTCCGGCTTTCTTCGATCCAGTCCACTTCAAATCCCAGGGCTTCTGCCACAAAGCGAATGGGGATCATGGTCCGGCCATCCTTGATAAAGGCCGGGCTGTCCATTTCTCTTTCTGTGGTCAGGTGATTGGTGGTCTTGGTCAAGATATTGTGGCCAATTTTTAAGTCTGCCCTGAGCCATAGGCTGGGGCTGGGGCCAGGACTGGGTTCTTCCATGGGCTTTGGCAGGCTGGGTCTAGCCTTGGCAAGCTTTTTCCACTTGGCATAGAGGGTCAGGTCCCCTGGGACCGGGCTGTCAAAGTCGTAGGGACTAGTTAAGGCCTGGTCTTGGAACCAGCCCACAAAGGTAAAGCCCTTTCTGGTGGGGTCACCAGGCCGGGTGGCCTTGGCATTTGTAGCCAGAGTTTGGGGTCCCACAGGGCTGCCTCCCTTGGTATCAAAGGTCACGGTGACTTCTTGGGGGGCTGGCTCTGTTAGGGTCACGGTGGCCGTGGCTACTTTTGTATTATCTGCTACAGAAGTGGCTTTTACAGTAAGGGTGGTGGCCCTTTCATCGGCGGCCACAGTAAGGGTGCCCTCTGCGCTGATGCTTGTAGCTGTAGATGTGTTGCCTGTTACACTCCAGGTTACACTGGTGTCTGTGGCATTTTCCACAGTGGCCCTAAAGGCTTGGCTGCCTCCCTTGACCACCTCAGCCGTGGTGGGGCTTATGGTGACACTAACGGGCACAACTTCTTCCCACTTGGCATAGAGGGTCAGGTCCCCTGTAACGGGACTTTCAAAGTCGTAGGGAGTGGTTAGGTCTTGGTCTTGGAACCAGCCCACAAAGGTAAAGCCCTCTCTGGTGGGGTCATCAGGCCGGGTGGCTTTTTCATTTTCTGTGACGGTCTGGTTAGACAGGGCACTGCCCCCATTGGCCTCAAAGGTCACGGTAAATGTTTGGGGGACTGGATCTTTTACGCTAACGGTGGCCGTGGCTGATTTTGTAGTGTCTGCTACAGAAGTTGCTTTTACACTAAGCTCTGTGGCACTTTCATCGGCGGCCACAGTGAGGGTGCCCTCTGCGCTGATGCTTGTAGCTGTAGATGTGTTGCCTGCTACACTCCAAGTTACACGGGTGTCTGTGGCATTTTCCACGTTTGCCGTAAAGGCTTGGCTGTCTCCCTTGACCACCTCAGCTGTGGTGGGGCTTATAGAGATGCTTACAGGTTCTTTTACCGTCACCGTGGCCGTGGCTGATTTTGTGGGATCTGCTACAGAAGTGGCTTTTACCGTAAGGGTTTGGGCACTTTCATCGGCGGCCACAGTGAGGGTGCCCTCTGTATCGATTGTTGTATTTGTTGAACTATTCCCTTCCACAGTCCAGGTTACACTGGTGTCTGTGGCATTGGCGACTGTGGCCGTAAAGGCTTGGCTGTCTCCCTTGACCACCTCAGCTGTGGTGGGGCTTATAGAGATGCTTACAGGTTCTTTTACGCTAACGGTGGCCGTGGCTGATTTTGTGGGATCTGCTACAGAAGTGGCTTTTATCGTAAGGGTTTGGGCGCTTTCATCGGCGCCTACAGTAAGGGTGCCCTCTGCACTGATGCTTGTAGCTGTAGATGTATTGCCTTCTACACTCCAAGTTACGCTGGTGTCTGTGGCATTGGCGACTGTGGCCGTAAAGGTTTGGTTGCCGCCTTTTACCACATCGGCTGTTTCCGGATCTATGGTGACACTTATTTCTTCCCACTTGGCATAGAGGGTTAGGTCTCCAGTCACAGGGGCATCGTGGCTATATTCATTGGTAAACTCTGCGTCAGTGTACCAACCGGCAAAGCTAAAGCCCTCTTTGGTGGGTTTTGCCGGCTCTTCTGCCAGATTCCCGTCTACGACCACTTGTTTTAGGCTCTTGTCGCCCTCTCCCTTGTCATAGGTGATGGTGTGGGTCGCCTGGCCCTTATAGAGATTTAAATAGGGATGGTAATTTCTTATGGTAAAGGTCACTTCATTGTTTTCGCTCTCTTGGATATCGGGATTTTCGTATAATCCAATATAAGACGTTCTACTAATGGTTAGTCTATCTATGGTATTGCCATCCTTGGCCTTTAGGGTAATTTTTTGTCCCGCTTTAAAACGAGCAGTGCCAAAGGGATCATTTACCTTCACGCCGTCGGCAAAGACCTCAACTTGGCTTGCATCTAAAAACTCATCGCCCTCTTCTAACTTCATTCCATAAGTCCATTGGTTATAGGGTGTTAAAGAAGTTTGATATAGGGTCCTTTTATCACCAACAGAATAGTTATAGGTCATCCATCTTGGCGTCTTATTATCGTCGAAAGTGTAGTTAAACCAAAACTTATAGTCCTTGGTGCTTCCATAGTTTAAATTTTTTACACCTTCCATAAGCGTCGTATCCCCATCCGGTCCCAAAGGATCCCACAGTTTGTTTGCGTCGATGGGCACATACCTGTGTTGTTTTTTTAATTCATAGTTAGTAAGGGTCTGAAAATTTTCGTCACTGGGGTTAAAGAATACGATCTGATTGCCATCTGCAGAAACAGATTTAATTTTCGGCAAAGAAGAGATGTCCAGGTCTTTAAAGGCGTTGTAGCCTAAATGCAAGCCTTCTATATTGGGCGTGCCCGACAAATCAAGCTCAGAAAGCTTGTTGCCGGTTAAAACGACAGTCTTTAAGTTAGGATTATTTCCAAAGTTTACAGACTTTAGAAGTCCTAATGAGAAAGGTCTATCTTGAATAGTAATCGTATTTCTTACGTCCACTATTTGAAGCTGGGTATTGTTACTTAAATCTAAGTCTTCTATGGCAATGGCCGTCAAATAGAGTGTTTCAAGATTGACGTTTTTGCTAAGGTCCAGATGAGATAAGTTGTTTGTTTTACTAATAACTTTTTTATAGCCTGAATCTGAAGTTTTAATGGTTCCATCTAGGCGGAGGGTCTTTAACTTTGTGTTGTTGGATAAGTCAACAAAAGTTAGCTCATGGCGGGTGACCAGCAAGGTCTCCAAATTAGGAAAGTACTCAATCCCCTTTAGGCTTTTCACACCGGAAAGGCTAAGGGTTGTAGTGGCTGCTATTTCTTCCTGGGACAAAGCCCCATCGGCTCCAAAAGAGTCTGTCATAACTTGTCTAAAGACAGGGTCGGGGAAATGGGCCTCATCTATGGGGACCCCCTCTGGCTGGCCTTCAGCCAAGACCTGGATTGGGACCATGCCCAGGCACAGGAAAAGGGCCAATAAGAAGGCTAAAATCTGTTTATTTTTCATCATGGCCTTATACCTCCTTGTATAAAAATTTGTTCTTGTTTGCAAAGCGTTTGCTACTTACATAGATTATACAAGTAAATATAATTTAATACAAGACATTTGCCCGTGTTTAGGGGTTTTTTGTCCCTTGGCCCCTCTTTTATAGGGGGAAGAAAAAAATTTTCTAGACCCTCTTGTAAAAAACAAGGATTTTCCCTTAAAATAATATGTATAAAATAGCCCAAGGAGGTCCATCAAATGGGAATCTTTATTCAATACCTGCTTCATTTTTCTGTTCCCCTACTTATCCACTTTACAGATACTTTTTATTTAGGCCTTATTCCCTGGTTAGGAAGCATTGCTTTTTCTCTCCTTTTCCGGGGGAAGAAGGATTTTTTCCCAAAAAGGCCTCGCTTGGATACGGTTTTGGCCATAGTGGCTATTTTTGTGTCTGTGACCATTGCCACCTACATCCCCTATAAATACCAAATAGAACATATCAGCCTGGAGACCGGAGCCTACTACCTTCTGCTTATGTGGAGAATGACCCCCCTATTTTTTATGATCAATAAGCCCTTTATCTTTAGTAAAAAAGACCCAAAGTCTTAAGAAAATCCAGGTCTTGACGGCCCTAAAAGGGGCCAGAAAGGTCAGGACCGGCCCGTGGATGCCAAGCCCACTTTGTGCTGGCATTCTTTTTTGTCCTAATCTTTAAGGGAAGAGGCAAAAAGGCCTGGGGGATGAAGCCTCATCCCCAGGCCTTTGCTGTTAAGATAGCCAACCCTATTTAGCCCATGGCCTCCACCCTAGGCAAGACGGGCTTGGTCTTTCCAGCCCTCCCCACATGGGTGGTCAGTATGGATCATATGGTTCTGTATTATTTTTTATGTCTCATCTTCTGCCCAAGCTTCTGCAACTTCAATAAAACTTTGTATATGATAGTCTTCTGTTTCTGCTGGATATTTTTTTGCCAAAAACTTATACGCTTCCACAAATTTGTGTGAAGGCTTTTTTTGTGATATCTCATCAGATATTTCAGATAAATACACATATTCCTCTGCTGTCATCTCAGATTTCATGTATTCTATAAATTCGTCAAATACAACTTCATTGTCTGTAATCATGGATAATAAATCTTCGCAAATTTCATCTATTTTAAACTCCCAATCTGTATTAACTCGTTCATTAATCAAATCTTTGTATTTTTTCTTGTCAAACATTTTATTTCCTTCCTTTCTTTTATTTCGTGCTTTATAGTCTTGCCCATGGAATTAATTCTTTGTATTTTTAATTAAAAGAGCCTATTCTCTTTTATAACCCAATTTCTCTATTACAAATCCTTCTGCAACTTCTATAAAATCTTGAATTTGATAGTCCTTTGTTGCTTGAGGGTATTTAATAGCCAAGGCCTTATATTCTTCAATAAATTTATAAGATGGTTTTTCTTGTGATATTTCATCTGATATCTCCGAAAGATATCCATATTCATTTTCTGTCATTTCATTTTTCATATACCTCAAGAAGTCATTGAAGTCCTCATCAGAATTAGTTATTAAATCTGTCATCTCTCTCCAAAGTTTTGACATTCTGTAATCATCTTCTCGATCTGCCCATGACATGCTATCTTTTTCTGCAATTATATTTTTGAATTTTTCTCTATCAAACATTTTTATTTCTTTCCTTTCTTTCTCGTAGGTTGTTTTGCATCTGGAAAAATTGTCGCTGGTCTTCCCTTTGTTTTTCTAACAATAACCTTAACCCCTTTCCACATTCCACACATGTTTTGTCCATCTTTAGCGTGTTTATTGCTTTTTAAAGCTGCTACATGTTCTCCGGCTCTTTGAATATCTTTTTTTGTCCACGATTTAGGAAACCAAGTTTGTCCAGTGCCATTACGCTTTTTAGGTTCTTTATGTCCTTCAACATTGCCTACCCGGACGCCATTCGGATATATCTTAACTATATTATACTTGATTCCATACTTATACTGCGAAACTTGTGGAGCTAAAACAAGATTCTTTATAGATGGAATCTTGTGTGACTATAGTGAATACAATAAGCAATATACTGATGAATCTAACTCTGACTTTTATTTCCCAGACGATGGTGAAATGCCTTTTTAAATAAAAAGCTAGCCGATTAAGATCGACTAGCTCTTTTTATTGTTCAACTATCTATAGTGTCCATTCTCCCTACAAATATTCATCCTGTCTACACACCCCTACGATTTTTGCCATTACTATGTCCCAACAAAGCGATTTTTACAGCAAAACAAGGCTCAGTTCATTTTTCCTATTTTCTTGACAACAACGCCACACACTCCAAATGAACAGTCCTAGGGAATTGGTCGATGGCTTCTAGGTGGCTTAGCTGGTAGTGGCTGGCAAGGAAGGCTTCCATGTCTTGGGCTAGGGTCTTGGGGTTACAGGAGATATAGAGGATTCGTTTGGGGGCTAGGTCTAGGATTTTTTGGATGGCCTTGGGGTGGACGCCGGTCCGGGGTGGGTCTAGGACCACGAGGTTGGGTTTTTCTTCCACTTGGTCTAGGACTTGGAGGACGTCTCCAGCTAGGAAGTGGACGTTTTTAAGGCCGTTTAGCTGGGCTGTTTTTCTGGCTTGGTCCACGGCTTCCTCTACCAGCTCAATGCCAATGACTTTTTGGGCTTCTTGGGCTAGGATTTGGCCGATGGTGCCGGTGCCGGAGTAGAGGTCAAAGACTAGGCCCTTTTCTTGGCCGGCCAGGTCTCGGGCCTTTTGGTAGATGATTTCGGCGGTGAAGGGGTTGGGTTGGAAGAAGGAGAAGGGGCCGATGGAAAACTTGAGGCCTAGGAGCTCTTCCTGGATGGCTTCCTGGCCATAGAGGAGGTGGAGGGCATCGGCTTGGACGATGTCGGCAACACCGTCATTTTCTGTGTGGTAGATGGAGACCAGGTCTCCTTCCAGGTCTAGGGCCAGGAGGAGGTCCACTAGGGGGTTTAGGTCCAGGTCAGTGGTCCGGGTCACCAGGTTTAAAAGGATTTGGCCGGTGGCTCGGGACTTTCGGATGACCAGGTGGCGGAGGGTCCCTTCATGGCGGGCCCTATGGTAGGCGGGGACGCCGGTTTCTTCAAAGTAGGACCGGACGGCTTCTCTTAGCCGGTTAAAGTCCTCATGGACCAGGAGGCAGTGGGGGGTGTTGACTAGCTCATAGAACCGGGCCTTCCGGTGGAGGCCCAGGGCCAGGGGGCCTCCCTTAAACTCGTCTCCAAAGGTGTATTCCATCTTGTTTCGGTAGGCGCCTTCCTGGGGGGAGGGGGTGTAGGGGATGCCCTGGGGGCCCAGGTAGGGGGCCAGGAGCTTGTCTAGGAGGTCCTTTTTGTAGGCGGATTCCTGCTGGTAGCTAAGGGTCTGGTAGGCGCAGCCCCCACAGACGGGGCTATGGGGGCAGGGGGAGGGGCCTTCGTAGGGGGCGGGTTCTAGGACTTCTAGGAACTTGGCTTTTTTTATCTCGGGCCGGTTCCGGGTGACTTGGACCCGGATTTTTTGGCCAGGCAGGCCTCCCTTGACCTCAATGGGCTTGCCTTGGGGGTCCTTGCCTTGGGCCAGGTTGGGGAAGTGGACTTCTTCCACTAGGATGTCTTCAATCTTATTTTTTCTTGCCATGGTCTTCTCCAATCTATAGTCAGGGTTTTTAGATCATCTTAACTATCCTTATTCTACTTTATTTCAGGGAATTTGTCTGCCTTGGGGTCATATTTTTTAGGGGGGCCTATTTTGTGAAAGACTTTTACAGGAGGGCCTACTTGTGTTATGATTTTTCTAGGATTTAGATGCTTGTGAAAGGAGGAAGTAAAATGGCAAAAGTGTTGGTGGCCATGAGTGGGGGGGTGGACTCCTCCCTGGTGGCTCAACTATTAAAGGACCAGGGTCACACCTGTATTGGGGCTACCATGACCCTTTATTCCAGTGAAGAAGAGGGCCGGTGTGGGGGACGGGCTGATGTGGAAGATGCCCGGGCCCTGGCTAAGAGTTTGGGTATGGACCACCATGTCTTAAATTATGAGGATGACTTTGGTCGCCAGGTCATTGAGCCCTTTATTGCGGCCTATGAAAGGGGCTGGACCCCCAACCCCTGCCTGGCCTGCAACCGGCATTTTAAGTTTGGGGCCCTCTATGACCTGGCCAAGGACCTGGGTTGCGACTATATAGCCACAGGCCACTATGCCCAGGTGGTCTACAATGAGGACCGGGGTTTTTATGAGTTAAAAAAGGGGGAGGACCCTAAAAAGGACCAGTCCTATGTCCTCTATTCCCTGGACCAGGACAAGCTGGCCCATACGCTTTTTCCCCTCCATGGCCTGTCTAAGGACCAGGTCCGGGACCTGGCCCAGGCCAAGGGGCTTTTAACGGCCAATAAGAAGGACAGCCAGGATATTTGCTTTGTTAGGGATGGGGACTATGTGGCCTTTATGGAGGCCTATGGCCAGAGGGCCTATCCCCAGGGGGACCTTTTAGACGAGGCTGGCAACAAGCTGGGCTGCCACCAGGGGGCGGTCTCCTACACCATTGGCCAAAGAAAGGGGCTGGGGGTGGCCCTGGGTTACCCGGCCTATGTGGTAGACAAGGACATGGAAAAAAACCAGGTGGTGGTGGGACCGGAATCCTCCCTTTATAGCCAGTCTCTTTTGGCCGAAGACTGGAACTGGACTTCTGTGGACAGCCTAGAGGAGCCCATCCGGGCCCAGGTGAAGACCCGCTACCAGCAAGAGGAAAGCCCGGCCCTGGTGACTCCCCTGGGAGGGGGCCGGGTCAGGATAGACTTTGACCAGGGGCAAAGGGCCCTGGCCAAGGGTCAGGCAGCAGTGGCCTATATAGGGGATGTGGTCCTGGGAGGGGGTCTTATTTCTCAGGTCTACAAGTAAGATGGGCTTCCTGGAAAAAACTTTTCCAGGGGCCTAATAATTGAGTTTTTTGCTTGATAATCCTATGGTATGTGTTATAATAAAGACAATCCAAGAAAAAAAGCAAAACAACTCCTAGTTAGTTTATTTATTTCTTTCTTTCTTACTTATCTAAAGAGATGGTCTGCTTGCACCACTTGGATGAAAGGGCCCGGGCTGGGTCCTTTTTTTATAGGCGGGACCAGGTCTTTTTTATCTGGGGGCCTTTTAGTGGTATAATAGGGACCATGGAGGGAATGGGATTGGACTTACGATTAGAAAACCTAGGCATCCAACACATGGCGGATTTTTTAGACTGGGGTTATTTTGAGGACCCCCTTTTAGCCATGTATAATTTTCAGGAGGAGGCCCAGGGGCTAGAGGATTGGTACCGGTGGAAGACCCGGCGGCCCTGGGACCGCTACCAGGCCATTTTATTGGGCCAAAGGGCCATAGGCTATGTGGGCCTAAAAAATTTTAATCCCTTGACCAGGAGGGGGGAGCTGGGCATTATCCTAGATCCCAACTATGTGGACCAGGGCTATGGGACCTGGGCCCTAAGGCTTTTTTTAAGGGAGGCCTTTTTGGAGGGGAGGGCCCGCCAGGTCTATCTCTTGGTTTTGCCCTGGAACGCCCGGGCCATTCATGTCTATAAGAAGCTGGGTTTTAAGGAGGAGGGGACCCACTGGACGGGGGTCTTTTTTCCCTTAAGGGACCGGCTAGAGGAGGCCCTGGTGCCCTATGAAAAGTCCCTTCGCCGCCTGGGGGCCCTTAGCTATGTCAAGGCCATCCGGATGCATGTGGAAAGAGAAGATATGGAGGAAGGTTTTTTTGAACTATAAGCTACAAGAACTACAAATGGATTTTCAAGATACAGCCATTGAAAATATATTTTTAAATGACTTTATGCCCCAGGCCGATGGAAATTTTGTCAAGGTCTACCTTTGTGGCTACCAATTGGCCCAGCAAAAGGCCTCCTCAGACCACTACAACCATGACTTTATAGCCAAACGGCTGGGCCTTTTACCCTCGGATGTCCTAAGGGCCTGGGACTATTGGGAGGCCCAGGGGATTATAAAGAAAAATTGGCAGGGGGAGGACTACCAGGTGGAGTTTCTAAACCTCAAGGAGCTCTATACCCGTCAGGTTTACAGCCGGCCCCAGGACAATAGCCTAGGGGGCTTTATTTCCAGCCTAGATAACCCAGCCCTGGCCCGGCTTTTTGAACGGGTGGACTACTATATGCGGCGGGAGGTCCCCTACCAAAAGAAGCTAGATATTGCCTCTTGGACCCAGGCCTACAACATGTCCCCTTCCATGATTGAGGAGGCCTTTCGTTATGGAACAGAGGTCAAGGGCAAGCGGAAGCTGGCCTATATAGAGGGCATTGTCAGGAACTGGTCTGAGGCAGGCCTTCACCAGCTAGAGGACCTGGAAAAAAGTCGCCAGGTCCAAGACCAGGCCTACTACCGTTACCGGCATATCTTAAAGCTCATGGGTCTGGGCCACAAGGACTTTGTGGAGGAAGAAATGCGGCGGATTAACGGCTACCTGGACCAGGCAGGTTTTTCCATGGCCATGGTGGAGGAGGCTGCCAGGCGGACGGCCCTGGCCACCAACCCCAACATCAATTATATGGAAAGCATATTAAAAAATTGGAAGGCCAAGGGCATAGAAAGGATAGAAGACCTGGACCGAGATACCAAGCCTACTGGCCCCAAACCTGGACCGGCCCGGGTGTCTGGAGATTCTAGGAGCCTGTCCTATACAGAAAAGCAGTTAGAAGACATGGCCAAAAGGAAGTGGGCCAGCTTCCAGGAAAAACACCGGGGAGGAGGAAGTAGATGACATCAATTTACGACCAAGTTGAAAAAGACCTAGAGGCCCGGAGGGACAAACATGCCCGGGAAAAGGCCCGGCGGCGGGAGGAGGTCTACCAGGCCCTGCCCCAAATCAGGGACCTGGACCAAAATATCCGGGCCCTGGGCTTTGAGGCGGCCCGGCGGATCTTAGAGGACCCGGGGCCCGAAGAGGCCCGGCTGGTCCAGGGGGAGCTAGAAAGCCTTAAGGCCATGAAGGAGGCCATCCTCCTAAGCCAGGGTTACCCCAAGGACTACCTGGAGGACCACCATGACTGCCCCTACTGCCAGGACAAGGGCTATTTAGAAGACGGGTCCCGGTGTTCCTGCTACAAGCAAAAGCTGGCTGACCAGCTCTACAAGATGAGTAACATGGAAGAGATGATCAAGAAGGAGAACTTTGCTACTTTTGACCTTACTATTTTTTCGGACCTCCCCTTTGGAGACGAAGGCCAGTCCCCCAGGGACAACATGAGGGCCATCCTAGACACGGTTAAAATCTTTTTAGACAGCTTCCCTGAAAAAAATGACATGAACCTTCTTTTTTATGGGGCCACAGGCCAGGGCAAGACCTTCCTTTCCAATGCCATAGCCAGGGAGCTTTTGGACCGAAATTATCTGGTCATCTACCAGACGGCCTTTACCCTCCTGGATATTTTGGAGCGAAGGAAGTTCCATGAGGGGGGGAAGGATGGGGCCAATGCCCTCCAGTATGACCTCCTCTTTGAGAGTGACCTTTTGATTATAGACGACCTGGGTACGGAGCTATCCAACCGCTTTACCCAGGGGGAAATCTTTAATATTATTAATACCCGGCTGATCCGGGGCAAGAAGACCCTGATCTCCACCAACCTAAACCCTGGAGAAATCTCCCAGGCCTACAGTGACCGAATTTTTTCCCGGGTCTTTGAAAAGTTTGTCCCCATGAAATTTTTTGGGCCCGACTTAAGGTGGGAAAATAGCCACTAGACTTAATTTTTGATATAATATAAAGTAGACAAAAATCTATTGTAAGGAGGACTATCCATGACTTTATCCAAACGCATCCAGGCCATGCCCTATTCGGCCATTCGTAAGCTCACCCCCTATGCCAATGCGGCCAAGAAGGCGGGCAAGAAGATCTACCACCTTAACATTGGGGCCCCTGACGTGAAGACCCCCCAAGTCTTCTTTGAGGCCATTAAAGAGGCAGATATAGACGTTTTATCCTATGCCCCCTCCCCAGGCCTGCCTGAACTTTTAGAGGCCACCAGCAACTACTACAAGGGGATTGGCCTGGACTTTGAGCCCCAGGAAATTGTGGTCACCAATGGGGCCTCTGAGGCCCTCTTCTTTGTCCTCTTTACCCTTTTGGACCCAGGAGACGAGATCCTAACCTGTGAACCCTACTATGCCAACTACTTTTCCTACTTTACCCAGGCTGGGGTCTCCCTTAAGACCTTCCCCACCTCTGTAGAAAACAACTTCCACCTACCCAGCCGGGAGGTCATTGAGGAAAAAATAAGTCCCAAGACCAAGTGTATCCTTCTATCTAACCCAGGCAACCCCACCGGGGCCGTCTATACCCAGGAAGAAATCCACATGGTTTGCCAGCTAGCCAAGGACCACGACCTCTATATTATTGCCGATGAGGTCTACCGGGAATTTATCTTTGATGGGGCAGAATTTGTCTCCTTTGCCTCTGTCAAGGAGGTTCAAGACCGGGTGGTGGTCTTAGACTCCATTTCTAAACGTTTTTCAGCCTGTGGGGCCCGGATAGGGTCTGTGGCCAGCAAGAACCCAGACATTGTCAGGGCCATGGTCAAGATGGCCACCAGCCGTTTGGCCGCCCCTACCCTAGAAATGCTAGGGGCCACTGCCCTTTATGAGATGGAGGGAGACTACTTCCAAGAGGTCCGGGAGGAATACCAAAAGCGCAGGGACTGTATCTATGAAGAGCTAGCTAAGATTGAGGGGGTCCAGGCCTCTAAGTCTGCAGGGGCCTTCTATACAGTGGCCGCCCTACCTGTAGAGGATGCAGAGGACTTCTGCCGCTGGCTTTTAGAAGACTTTGACCTAGAGGGGGAAAGTCTCATGATGGCGCCGGCTGCCGGCTTCTATGAGCATTCCCAGGACTACAAAAACCAGGTCCGGATTGCCTTTATCCTAAACACCCAGGACCTAAAGAGGGCCATGCATATCCTAGATGAGGGCCTTAAGGCCTACAAGGCCCGGTAAAATCCACCCACACAAAAAAACGCTAGACCCTGGGGTCTAGCGTTTTTCTCTTTAGATGAGCTTGGCCTTAGGCATCCTTTCCTTGACTGCAATAGGAGTTAGGAATTTCGTCATGCCATTGGCTATAGGAGGAGTAACCCCCGTCTAGGTTCTTGGCGTCAAGACCGTAGCCGGCTAGGAAACGGGTGCCTAGATAACCCCTTAGGCCCACTTGGCAACTAATATAAAGGGGCTTGTCCTTGGGGATCTCGTCTAGACGGTCCCTAAGGTCGTTTAGGGGGATGTTGATGGCACCGGGGATGCCGCCGGCAGCCACTTCTTCAGGGTCTCTTACGTCAATTAAGAGGCCCCCTTGGTCAATGATTTGGTCAATGTCTTGGACGTGAACAATGTCCACCAGGCCTTCTAGGATATTGGTGGCCACATAGCCTGCCATGTTGATGGGGTCCTTGGCAGAAGAGTAGGGGGGCGCATAGGCTAGCTCTAGGCTAGTCAGGTCTTTTACCTTAAGGCCTCCACTAATGGCTGTAGCCAAGACGTCAATCCGCTTGTCTACCCCGTCAGTCCCCACAATTTGGCCTCCGTAGATGGACCCATCCTCCCGGCTAAAGATCAGCTTAAGGTTTAGGGCCTGGGCATCTGGATAATAGCCTGCATGGTTCATGGGGTGGAGGTGGATACTTTCATAGTCTTTCTTACCAAGGGCCTCTAGTTTCTTTTCGTTAAGACCGGTGGAAGCCACAGTTAGGTTAAAGACCTTGGCTACACTGGTTCCCACAAAGCCCTTGTAGGTCCGGTCTAGGCCAGTCATAATATCAGCCACTAGGTGGGCTTGGTGGTTGGCAGGACCAGCCAGGGCTAGGGCCATGTCTTCGCCTAGGATCCGGCCCTTAAATTCAATGGCATCGCCGACGGCATAGATGTCCTTCTTGGAAGTTTCTAGCCTGTCGTTTACCTTAATGTGGCCCTTGGGACCCAGGTCTAGGCCGGCAGACTTGGCCAGGCTGTTTTCTGGCTTAACCCCAATGGAAAGGATAATCAGGTCAGTTTCAATTTCTTGGCCAGAGGATAGGACTAGCTTTTTCCCAGCTTCTTCAATAGAAGCAAGACCATCTTCTAGGTGGAGCTTAACCCCTTGGTTAACCAATTCCCTGTGGACGATCTTGGCCATATCTAGGTCTAGGGGAGCCATAACTTGGGGGCTCATTTCCACTAGGTCCACCTCAATATTTAGGTGGGCTAGGTTTTCTACCATCTCTAAACCGATAAAACCACCACCGACAACAACGGCCTTTTTGACCTTTTTGTCTTCTACATAGGCCTTAATGGCATCGGTATCGGGAATGGTCCGAAGGGTAAAGAGATTTTTGGCTTGGTCTAGGCCAGGAATAGGAGGCTTAACCGGTTGGGCTCCTGGAGAAAGGAGGAGCTTGTCATAGGACTCCTTGTAGGTCTTGCCGGTCTCTAGGTTTTTAACCTCTACTTCCTTCTTGTCAGGGTCAATGGACTGAACTTCAGAGAAGTTACGGATATCTAGATTAAACCGGCGGCTCATGCCTGCTACAGTTTGAACCAAGAGGCTGTCCCTTTCAGGGATGACTTCAGAAATGTGGTAGGGCAAACCACAGTTGGCAAAGGAGATATATTCTCCCCTCTCAAAAAGAATGATCTCGGCATCTTCTTCTAGTCGTCTTAGACGGGCTGCAGCTGAGGCGCCTCCAGCTACGCCACCTATAATAATATACTTCATTAAAACACTCCTTCTAGCATCTTGCTAAGATTTTTTAGCTTGGTTAGCTGACTGGTCTAACTGGCAAGGCCGGGACCTGCCAAGTCATAGAATCTATACCCCAGGAATAGGACTTAAAACTTTTAAAAACTGACAAAAAAAGCGACAAGAGATAGATAAAAAAGAGACAAGACAAAAAAAGTGCTTTTTGACTAGGAAGAGGGGACCTCAAGCTAAAAAACCCAGCTTAAGCTGGGTTTTTAGGGGGTCTTATTTTTTTATTAGGTCCCGGGCCTCCTTGGGGCAGTTAGTAATAATGTGGTCCACCCCCATCTCCAGGCAGGCCTGGATATGGAGGGGTTCATCTACAGTCCAAACATTGACCCCGATGCCCAGGTCATGGAGACGGTGGACATCTTCCTTAGTGATGGTGGTAAAGAGGGGGTGGTAGTAGTCCATGCCATAGGCCTGGCAGTAGGCAGCCGGGTCCACCAGGTTGGAGGCGGTGAGGAAGGCGGCGGCCACCTGGGGGGCTAGCTTTTTAGCCAGGACCATGTCCCGGTGGTTGAAGGAAGACAGGATAACCTGGTCTTCTAGGGCCAGGGCCCTAATCTGGTCTAGGACCGCCTCCACCATGCCTGTGTAGGGGAGGATGCTGGTTTTTAGCTCAATGTTAATAAGAAGGTCTGTTTTTTTGACCCAGGCCAGGACCTCTTCTAGGAGGGGGAGGGGGCAGTCCTGGTTAAAAAAGGCCTCCTTGCCCCCGTGAAAGGTGTAGGTCCTTAGCTGAGCCAGGTCCATATCCTTAACCCAGCCCTGGCCGTTGGAGGTCCGGTCAATTTCTTCGTCATGGAGGACCACCAGGTGGCCGTCCCGGGTCCTTTGGACGTCAATTTCCAGGCCCTGGGCATAGGGGAGGGCCGCATCAAAGGCCCTTTGGGTATTTTCTGGGTAGGCCTTGCTGGCCCCCCTGTGGGCAAAAATTCCTGTCATGGCCTAGGCCTCGGCCACTAGGTCCCGGGGGCCTAGGATACTTTCTTCTGTCTCCCGGTCGAAGAGGTAGAGCCGGTCGGGCTTAAGGGCAATAGAGACCTCTTCCCCATAGTTGACATCCTGGGCTGGAGACAGGCGGCCACAACATTCCTTAAGGGCGTGGGGGTGCTTGAAGTAGATAAAGGTGTCAGACCCCACCTGTTCCACATGGTGGAGTTGGGTCCTTATAATATAGTCTCCTTCTGCCTCCTTAGACAGGGACATGTCTTCTGGCCGGACCCCAATATAGATCCGTTGGCCCCGGGCCTGGGTCTTTAGCCGGGAGGCAATCCGGGGGTCCAGGTTGGTATCCTTGTGGCCCACCCGGATAAAGATATGGTCGCCCTCTTGGTGGAGGCTGCCTTCAAAAAGGGTCATTTGGGGAGACCCAATAAACTCAGCCACAAACTTGTTGACAGGGTTGTCGTAGAGGTTGGCAGGGGTGTCAAACTGCTCTAGGACCCCGGCATTTAAAACGGCAATCCGGGTTCCCATGGTCATGGCCTCGGTTTGGTCGTGGGTAACATAGATAAAGGTGGTTTCCAAACGGCGGTGGAGGTCCACAATTTCAGACCGCATGGCCACCCGAAGCTTGGCATCTAGGTTAGACAGGGGCTCGTCTAGGAGGAAGACCTTGGGGTTTCTTACCATGGCCCGGCCCAGGGCCACCCGTTGCCTTTGGCCCCCAGACAGGTTGCCCGGCTTCTTGTTTAGGTGGTCTTCTAGCTGGAGGATCTTGGCGGCCTCTTCCACCTTGCGTTTTTGCTCTTCCTTGTCCACCCCCCTAAGTTTTAGGGAAAAGGCAATATTTTCAGCCACAGTCATGTGGGGGTAGAGGGCATAGGACTGGAAGACCATGGCAATATCCCGGTCCTTGGCTGGAACCTGGTTGACCAGCTGGTCCCCAATATAGAGCTCGCCGTCAGAAATATCTTCTAGGCCAGCAATCATTCGAAGGGTGGTGGACTTGCCGCAGCCAGAGGGGCCCACTAGGACAATAAATTCCTTGTCGTCAATGTCCATGGATTGGTTTTTTACAGCATGGAAGCCATTTTCATATTTTTTAGACACATTATTTAATCTTACTTTAGCCATATTTTCACCTTATCCTTTCACGGCACCGGCAGTTAGACCCTTGACCATATTCTTTTGCCCAAAGACAAAGATCATAAGGGAGGGGATCATACAGATAATAACCCCTGCCACCATAAGGACAAGAGATTGGGAATCTTCTGACCGGAGCATGGAAATTCCGATTTGTACAGTTCTAGCATTGTCGTTGTTGGTGACCAGAAGAGGCCACATATACATGTTCCAACCACTTAAAAAGGACTGGACGGCCATGGCCCCAATGGTGGGCTTTAAGAGGGGGATCATGATGGTAAAGATAAAACGGAGGTTGGAGCAACCGTCTATTTTTGCCGCTTCGTAGAGCTCGTAGGGGAAGCTTTCCAGGGCCTGGGTACAGAGGAAGATATTAAAGGCCGACACCATATAGGGGAGGATGAGAACCACCAGGCTGTCGTTTAGGCCCCAGCTAGAGACCATCAGGAACTGGGAGATAATCACCGCTTCGCCGGGAATCATCATGGTGGCCAAGATCAGGGCGTAGATGGGTCCCTTGAGCTTAAAGTTTGTAAAGCGGAAGGCAAAGCCTGCAAACATGGAGTTAAGAATTTGCAGGAAGGTAATGGCAATAGACACAATCAGGGAGTTTTTAATATAGATATGGATGGGGGCCGATGTAAAGGCCTGGGTAAAGTTAGACAGGGTGGGGCTTTTAGTAAAGAGAATGGCATCGGGGTTGTAGAGGTCCGCAGCTGGCTTAAGGGCCATTAAAAAGCCATAAATAAGGGGGAACATAACCACAATCCAGACGGCAATATTTAAGAGGAGGCGGCCATAGCCCTTTTTAGACTGGGGGCCTCCCATTTTCTTTTGGGTCTTGACGGTTTTTTTAGCTTGGTCTTTTTCAAGGCCTTGGTTTTTATTCATGACATTATCCATTGATTCGATTCCTCCTTTTTCTAAGGGCAAACATGAGGATGGTTAGGGCCATGACAATGAGGAAGAAGACCACCGATTCGGCAGAGGCAAAGCCATACTTATAGTTCATAAAGGCCTGACGGTAAATGTCATAGACGATAACATTGGTGGATTCGCCTGGGCCCCCCCGGGTGAGGATGTTGATCTGGCCAAAGGCCTGGAAGGCGTTAATAATATTGGTGACCACCACAAAAAAGAGGATGGGCCTAAGGGAGGGGACGGTAATATGGCGAAATTCTTGCCAGGAGTTGGCTCCGTCCACCTGGGCAGACTCATAGAGACTGTCGTCTATGGAGGCTAGGCCAGAAGAAAAGTAAAGGAAGTTCATACCAGAATTTAGCCAGCCTGTAAGGATCCCAACGGAGATTAGGGCCAGGGTGGGGTTGGTAAGGAAGTTTTGTGAGGTTTGGAAGATCTTGTTGACAATCCCCACAGAGGGGTTTAGCATAACGGAAAAGATCATGGCCATTCCAGCAGAGGCAATAGCCATGGGCATGGCATAAGAGGTAGTAAAAAAGCTAATGCCGGGGAAGGTCTTTTGGCAGAGGATGGCTGTTAGAAAGCCAATGCCAATGCCTGAGACACAGACAATAAAGACAAATTTAAGGGTTACAATAAGCGAGTTCCAAAAACTCTTAGAAGTAAAGAGGCTGACATAGTTGCCCAGGCCTAAAAATTTCACATTCCGGCCAAAGGCATCGGTCAAAAAACTGGACCGGATAAGGGTTTGTAAAAAGGGGTAGAACATGAAGACCGTTAAAATAACTAAGGAAATACCCACATAGAGGTAGGGTTCTATAGAAAGCTTCTTCTTTTCCCCTTTAGGTTTGGCATGTGTATAATCCATAAGCACTCCTTTAAAGAGGGCTCCTTAGGGGGGTGGTTTTCCTGTGGTGAAACCCCCGCCCTTAAGGAGCCCTGTGTTTATATTTAGTTTAAGATGGTCTTATTGGTTGGCTTCGTTGTAGATGTCTAGTGCAGAGTTAACTTGGCTAGCCATGGCTTCCACAGCTTCCTTAGCATCTGTGGCTCCGCCAAAGAAACTTTCTACAGCAGCTTCATAGATTTGACGGGCTTCTTGGTTGACCCCAGAAAGGGCACCTTGAGATTCTGGAGAAGAATCATGAAGTTGATCAAGGGCAGTTTGGAATTGAGGGAATTCTTCAATGTTCTTCTTGAAGGTTTCAGTTTCTTGGGCTTCAGTGTTGACAGGGAAGTAACCTGTGTCAGCGTTCCACTGGGCTTGCACTTCAGGGCTCATAAGGAATTTAACAAAGTCCCAGGTGGCATCTTTTCTAGCCTCGTCCCCAGAGTCGATCATCCAAAGAGAAGCTCCCCCGATGGAAACGCCCCCCTTACCCTCGGGATTAACGGCAGGATAGTAGGCGGTACCCACTTCAAAGCGGCCCCCTACTTCATCAAGCATTTGACGAAGGTTGGCAGTAGAGGCTAGGGTCATAGCGGCTTCACCGGCTACAAATTGACCTTGAGAACCTTCCCGGCCAGGGTTAGCAATGGCTTCTTCATCGATCCCCTTCTTCCAAGTGGTGATGATGTCTTCCATACAGCCATTTTCATCAAAGGCCACCTTAGTGGGGGCGCCTTCACGGCCGTTGCCTTGGTCAAAGATGTGCTCTTCTTGTTTGCTAAACCACTGTTCCATATACCAGCCATAGATATCAATGGAGATGGGGAACTTGGCATCGGTTTTGGAAGTAATGTCGTCCTTAAGGGCGATGATTTCTTCTAGGTTAGTGGGCACTTCTTCAATGCCAGCGGCCTCAAACATATCCTTGTTGTAGTAAAGGATAGGAGTAGAAGAGTTAAAGGGCATAGAGTTTAGGCTGCCATTAATGGTGTAGTAGGCAAGAACGTTGGGCTCTAGGACAGAGATGTCGTAGCCGTCCTTGTCTACATAGGTTTGCATGGGTTCGATCAGGCCAGATTCACTCATAAAAGTGGTTCCTAGGTCAAAAATTTGAACTAGGTCAGCTCCAACCCCTTCCCCAGAAGCAGAAGAGCGAAGCTTGGTTAGGGTTTCGTCATAGGCCCCTTGGTAGCTGGATTCTACGACAACAGCATCTTGGGATTGGTTGTACTGGTCTACTAGTTTATCCAGGGCTTCCCCAGTAGAACCACCCATACCGTGCCAGAAGACAATCTTGGTTTTGCCTTCGGCATCTGCTTCTGTGGCGGCACTGTTTCCTGTATTTTCGCCAGCGCCATTATTGGCAGCGCCGCCGCCACAAGCGGTAAGTAATAGGGTTAGGCTAAGTAGTCCAGCGAGTAGTCTTGGTTTTTTAAACATAAAGTCCTCCTAAAAAATGATTTAGCAAGGGAAGGGTCCCCGGTTTAGGTCTCAAGCGGTTTTTGAAAGGGACCTGGGCCTTGCCATGAAATAAAATACCGACTTCTTACTCAACACAGGGGAGATTTTAGCACACCTGTGTTGAAAAGGATTAAGCTTTGTGTTCAGTTTAGGTAAAGCGGGGAAAAAACCAGGGTCTTTTTAAAGGGGGGGTTGGCCCTATAAAAATTTGCCTATTTATAATGAAAGAACCATAAAAAAAATCGACCCTTGGGCCGATTTTCTCGGTTCTATACTAAATAGTGTTGATGAATAAATTTCGTCAGCACTATTTTTTAG
>JAUNLJ010000009.1 GCA_030532305.1 Tissierellia bacterium | reverse complement strand
GGCTGGCTTCATTCCAGTCCACTTCAAAGCCTAGGGCCTGGGCCACATACCTTACAGGGAGCATGGTCCGGCCTTCCTTAATATAGGGGGCCACCTCCATGGTACTTGTTGTCTTGGTCCCGTCTTGGTCTGTTTCTAGACGGGGACTGCCGATGATTAGGCTGACCACTGCCTTGGCTTTTGAGACAGGTTTGTCGTCAGAGGGAGACACGGGGTCCTGGGAATAGCTGATGTAGAGGCTTACCTTTAGGTCTTTGTCTTCCCCGGCCTCATAGGTATAGGTGATCCTGTCCACCTCTTCTGAATCTAGCTTGACCAGGGTCCCTACAGGGCTGGCTCCAGCCCAATCCCTCGTCCTGGCTAGATCAAAGGTTCCATCTAACTGGGCCGGGTCAAAGCTAAGGGTCTTGTTATAGACCCTTAGCTCATATTCTTGGCCCCCTCCGCTAAAGTCTTCTTCTGCAATATTCAGGTTATTAGCCAGGTCTAGGCTGGTAAGCTGGTTTCCATAGCAATCAAGATATCTAAGGGCTGGATTCTGGCTGACGTCCAAGCTGGTCAGCTGGTTTGCATAACAATCAAGATGGTCAAGCTCTGGATTATGACTGACATCTAAGCTGGTGAGCTGGTTCTCACTACACATAAGCTCCATAAGCTTTGGATTATTCCTAAGGTCTAGGTCCTTTAATTTATTGTTATGGCAGGAGAGGTCTTCCAGGTCTGGATTTTTACTAAGGTCTAGGGTCTCTAGCTCATTTAAATGGCAGGCAAGGCTTATCAGGGCTGGGTTATGACTAAGGTCCAGACTGGTGAGGCGATTATCATCACAATAAAGTCCTGCCAGCTTGGTGTTGGCCCTAAGAGACAGGCTAGCTAGGTTGTTGTTGCTACAAGAAAAATATAAAAGGTCTGGGTTTTTACTGACATCCAGGCTGGTAAGGCTATTTTCATCACAATAAAATCCTGCCAGCTGGGGGTTGGCACTAACAGACAGGCTAGTTAGGCTATTGTTGATACAAGAAAGATAGATAAGGTCTGGATTTTTACTGACATCCAGGCTGGTGAGCTTGTTTTTATCACAATCAAGTCTTTTAAGCTTGGTATTGTCCCTAAGATCTAAGCTACTTATCTTATTTTCAAGACAGTTCAGCTCCTCTAAGTTCTTAAAATACTGGACCCCTTTAAGGTCTGTAATCCCTTTTCTAAAGACCACTATTTCTTTTACGGCCTCTACTTCCGCTGGGGATAAGCTTCCGTCATGATTTTCATCCAGGACCTCAGATACATAGTCCCTAAACTTTGCATCTGGGAAGTGGGTCTCATTAATGGCCAGATCTCCCTGGGCCAAGACGGGGCTAGTCCCCCAGGGGACCATCCCCAGGACCAGGGCCAGGGCTAGTATTCTCTTTATGGCTTTCATAGGATCCTTCCTTTCTTTTTTCTCTCCACGGGCTATAAGCTACACACTTGTCTTTCCTTCATTTTACACCAATTAAAAAATAATGATATCCCTCTTTGGAGTGATGGCTTAGGGAAATAGGCCGGGTTTTTCAGCCACAAAAAAACCAGTAGATAAAAATCATCTACTGGGTCTTTTGGAGGCCGGGCCTCTGGAAGCATATTAATTAGCCATAAATAGGTCAATATCTTGGTCTACTTCCCCAATGCCTGCAATGCCAAAGTTTTCTACAAGAACCTTAGCCACATTGGGAGATAGGAAGCCGGGTAGGGTGGGTCCTAGGTGGATATTTTTTACCCCTAGGGATAGGAGGGCCAAGAGGACGATAACGGCCTTTTGTTCGTACCAGGCAATGTTAAAGGCCAGGGGTAGGTCGTTAATGTCTTCTAGCTCAAAGACTTCCTTAAGTTTTAGGGCGATAAGGGCTAGGGAGTAGGAGTCGTTACATTGGCCTGCATCTAGGACCCTTGGAATACCTCCAATGTCCCCTAGGTCTAGCTTGTTGTAACGGTATTTTGCACAACCGGCTGTCAGGATAACTGTGTCTTTGGGTAGGTTTTTAGCAAATTCTGTATAGTAGTCTCTGGACTTCATCCGGCCATCACAACCGGCCATAACAAAGAATTTCTTGATGGCGCCAGTTTTAACGGCTTCCACAATTTTGTCGGCTAGGGCCATGACTTGGTTGTGGGCAAAGCCCCCTACAATGGTCCCGTGTTCAATTTCTTCTGGGGCGGGAAGTTCCTTGGCCATGGCAATAATTTCAGAGAAGTCCTTCTTGCCATTTTCATCTGGAAGGATGTGCTTGCAGCCTGGATAGCCACTAGACCCAGTGGTAAAGATCCGTTGACGGATTTCTTCACTTCTGGGGGGAACAATACAGTTGGTGGTAAAGAGGATGGGGCCATTAAAGGATTCAAATTCTTCTAGCTGTTTCCACCAGGCGTTGCCGTAGTTGCCGGCAAAGTTGTCATATTCCTTGAACTTGGGATAGTAGTGGGCTGGTAGCATTTCACTGTGGGTGTAGACGTCAACGCCAGTTCCCTTGGTTTGTTCTAGGAGCTGTTCTAGGTCCACTAGGTCGTGGCCGGAGATAAGGATGGCAGGATTTTTCCTAACCCCAATATTGACTTCGGTCATTTCAGGGTGGCCATACTTGCTGGTGTTGGCCTCGTCTAAAAGGGCCATGGCCTTAACTCCATATTCCCCAGTCTTTAGGGTGAGGGCCACAAGGTCATCTACAGAAAGGCTGTCGTCTAGGCTGGCTGCTAGGGCCTCATAGATAAAGGCAGAAATCTCGCTGTTTTTCTTGCCAATGTTCCAGGCATGTTTTGTGTAGGCGGCCATGCCCTTTAGGCCGTAGATGATCATTTCCCTAAGGGACCGGATATCTTGGTTTTCTGTGGCTAAAACCCCTACAGAAGTGGCCTTTGCTAGCATATCTTCTCTGGATTCTACAGTAAATGTGGCTGCGTCATGGAGGCTAGCAGGGTCTAGGTCCCCCCTTAGCTGGTCTCTGATCTCTAGCATCTTTCTAATTTGGTCTTCAATGGCCTTTTCATCAAAGTTGGCATTGGTGATGGTGATAAAAAGGCTATTAAGTACTTGGTAGTTGACTTCATCTAGGTCCTTAACATCCACTGGTTTCTTTAGGACAATCTCTGAGATCCCCTTATTTACATAGATAAGTAGGTCTTGAAGATTGGCTACTTCTTCATTTTTGCCACAAACTCCCCTGACGGTACAACCAGTTCCCTTGGCTGTTTCTTGACATTGGTAACAAAACATGCTCATTCTTTCTCCTCCTTATGGCTTAAAAAGTGATGGTCTCTCCTTTTCCTTAGGCAAGTTGCCTAAGCCTATGGCCTGTCTATTTGTCTTATACCCAGGGAGGGGGGCCCCATTCAGGCCCCGACCTCTTGGGCTTTTTTTTACACAGGCTTAACCGAAAAATAGGGTCTCACACCCAGGGCTTGTCTTAAAACTGGGTCTCTTTTTTCGGTTCTTTCTTTCATTTGCTTGACTTTATCTATAGTATAGGCCATGGAGGGGGGGATTTATGTTGCTGTGCCAACATAAATGATGTTTTTATGATTTTTCTTGAAAAAATATAAAAAAAGCCGAGTCAAGTTTTTTGGCTCGGCTTGTCTTCTTATTTTAGGAAGGCCCAGTAGGCTTTTCTGGTCATATAGGCATCGGCCTTGGAGATAAGCTCTAGGGGGGCGTGCATGGAGAAGACGGGGGTGCCCACGTCCACCACTTCGCAGCCCTGGTTGGCTAGGATAAAGGCAATGGTACCTCCGCCACCCTGGTCTACCTTGCCCATTTCTCCCGTTTGCCAGATGACCCCGGCCCCCTTAAAGCAGGCCCGGACTTCTTGGAGGAACTCGGCATTAGCATCGTTGGTGCCACTCTTGCCCCGGGACCCGGTGTACTTGGCCAGGGCCACCCCATGGCCACCTTGGGCTCCATTTTGTTTTTCCATGACTTCTGGATGGTTGGGGTCTACAACAGCGGTCACGTCAGCTGAGAGGACCTGGGTCTTGGATAGGACCCGGCCTAGGTGGATGGCTTCCTTATGGCCTAGGCCATAGAGGACCTCTTCTAGGAAGTACTTAAAGAAGGCGCCCTCCATGCCAGTGTTCCCATAGGACCCGGTTTCTTCCTTGTCTGTAAAAAGGGCCACCGCTGTTTTTTGGGGGTTTTCTATCCCTAAAATGGCGTCTAGGGCCCCAAAGGCGCAGACCCGGTCATCGTGGCCGTGGCCCATGATCATGGCCCGGTCAAAACCTACGTCCCTGGCCTGGCCAGCTGGGACGGCTTCTAGTTCGGCCACTAGGAAGTCCTCTTCTAGGATCCCATACTTGTCATGAAGGATCTTTAGGATGGATTTTTTAATGGGGGACTCTTTTTCATCCTTAAAGTGGTAGCTGTCATGGCCCACCACAATATTTAATTGTTCTCCTTCAATGCCTTCTCCAAGGGTCTTTTTTTCTTGGTCCTTGGACAGGTGGACCAAGAGGTCGGTCACATAGAAGACGGGGTCCTGGGGGTCATCGCCAATGGCAATATCCACGGCCTGGCCCTCTTGGGTAAAGATCCGACCATAAAGGGCCAGGGGCAGGGTGGGCCATTGGTATTTGCGGATGCCCCCATAGTAGTGGGTCTTAAAGAGGGCCAGGTTTTCAGATTCGTAGAGGGGGTTTTGCTTGAGGTCTAGGCGGGGGCTATCAATATGGGCCCCCACAATATGCATGCCCTCTAGGATGTCTTGGCCTAGGACCATCAAGACGGCAGACTTGCCCCGGTTGTTAAGGTAGATCTTTTGTCCTGGGGCCAGGCCTTTTGCTAGGGCCTGGTCCAGGGGAAGAAAGCCGGCTTCTTCTGCTGCCTTGACAATATACTTGGTGGCTTCTCTTTCTGTCTTGGCCCTATCTAAAAAGTGCTTGTAGGCTTCTCCATAGGCAAAGATGGCCTGGTACTCTTCTGGGTCCACCTCTTGCCAAACATTTTTCCGCTTATATTCTAAATTTTCCAAGATACTTCCTCCTTAAGAATTCTTTGTTAAACGCTGGTAGCGGTCTATATTTTCATCAGATAAAAAGTCGTAGGCCTGGCCAATTTCCTGGAAGAGCTCGGTGGCCTGGGGGTCGTCACTGACGTCAGGATGGTAGAGCTTGGCCAGTTTCCGGTAGGCCAGCTTAATCTCATACTTGTCGGCCTGGGGGGAGACCCCTAGGACCTTACAGGCCCTTTCATATTGGCTGATAAAGCTGTCTTGGCCGCCCCAGGAAGCCCCATAGGGTCCCTGGCCGCCTTGGCTAGTCTGACTAGACCCATAGGTCCCCTGGCCCTGGTAGTAGCCAAAGCCCCCGGGTCCCCAGCCAAAGCCTCCCTGGCGAAACATATCCTCCACCTGTTGCCTAAAGGCCTCTTCCTGCTGGCGCCGGCGTTCTTGTTCTGCCCGCCAGGCCCTTTCCTGGGCCTCTCTTCTTTCCCTTTCCAGCTTCCTTTTGTAGCGCTGGCCATAGTCTCCCATCTTGTCGTAGGAGACCTTCCGGCCTAGGAGATAGAAGTCCGCCTTGTCGTAAAAATACTCGGTGACCATATACTGGAGGTATTTTAAGTAGGAGATGGACTTCTTCCCCAAAAGGGGAAAGATAAAGGAGGCCAGCATCAAAATAGGGATCCAGCCGTAACGGGAGCTAAAAAGAAGGGGGTAAAAAAAGATAACAAAGAGGCAGCCACCAAACATGAGCAAACTTAAAAAGACCCTTTGAACAGATTCAAAAAGGCCTACTAGAATACTGACCACGCCAATAAAAAATTCAAAGATATAGTCTAGGACCATACCTACCAGCTTGTTTCCTTGTCCTAAAAGCTTATTCATTCTCTTCCTTTCTAGAGGCTTGGTAGTCCTCTATTTGCCTCATGTCTTCCAGGGCCAGGTCATTTTCTCCAGCCAGCCTTTCCAAGTGGTGGGTCAGCTCATGGTGGAGGAGGTCCCTTAGGGCCTCTACTAAGGCCTGGTGGGGGGTAAACCTGTGGCGAGCATAAATAGACCCATAATAGAGGACAATCATCCGTCCCAGGGGAGAGACTTGGTACTGTCCCATAATTAAAAGATCCTGATTCTTCCCCTGGGGGTGGTAGAGGATCTCTTCCGATAAGATGATCCCCCCATTTAGCCCCCTCAGGTAGATTTCAGGAATCTCTTCAATTAGTTGGTCTAGGATCTGGGCTATTTCCTCAAACCTGGGCTTAGAATTCATAGGTCTCCTTTATCCATTTTTTGCCGCATGGGCTTAATCAACCGGTCTAAAATAAGAGCAAGTACAATCCACCTCACAAAAAAGAGGATGATTTGGAAGGGAAGACGGGTCATAAAGACGGTCTGGAAGGGGTTGCCATAGAGCATGGCCAACCAAAAGCTTCCCAGGAACATATTGACTAGGGCCTCCCCTAGAGAAGTTAGGCCTATCCAGGCTGGACTGATTTTTTCCCGGTGTAAAAAGAAGCCGTAGATGACTCCTACCAGGATGGCGGATAGGGTAAAACCTGGAAAATAGGGTCCTGTGGGGTTTAGAAGGTAGGAGATCAGGTCGGCTAGGCCACCAGAAATTCCTGCCACCACAGGACCAAAGAGGGCCCCGTTAATGGCTAGGGGAATAAAGGAAAAGGCGATCCTTTGGTTAAGGCCTATCTCCAGCTTTAAAAAACCCTTCAAGATAACCTGAATAGCAATAAGCATACTCACTAGGACTAACTTCCTTGTACTAAACTTTTTCATTTTCATTTTTTATATCCTCCTTAAACTTGCCGCCATAGAGGATTGGCAGCGGACGCGACCATAAACCGCGAAAAAATTTCTTCGTCTAGGGGCAACTTCCCATCCCCTAGCACTTAACGCTTATGGCCTACTCTAACCCATATTATTTAATTATAGCACAAATCTTCAGCTTTACAATATGGACCTTAACGGCTGTCCACATTGCCCAGCCAGACTTCCCCACTTTGGGCATTGATGGTGATGGTCTGCCGGTGGCGGATTTTCTTGAGGGCCCCCTTGGCTCCCACAATGGTGGGGATATTGGCTGACAGGCCGGCCAGGGCCCCACCGGAGGTCATGCCCTCTTCTTCTATGACCAGGCCCCCTGCCCGGTCTAGAAGGGGGACCAGGCTGGGGTCATAGGCTGGGGCCACCAGGATGTCTCCCTCTGTAAAGTCCCGGCTATGGTCCCCCCGCCTATTGACCACACAGGCAGTTCCTATGGCCTTGTCCTTGCCTATGCCCAGGCCCTTGGCCACGGCATTGGCCACCTGATGGACCTTTATGAGGTTGGTGGACCCGGCTATCCCCTGGGGAATGCCTGCTGTAAAGACCACCAGGTCCCCCTCCTTAATAAGCCCTGCCTTAAGGGCCTGGGGGACGGTCTCTTCTAGGACGTCCTCAACTGGGTCTGGGGCCAAGATCCCCTGGACCCCCCAGTTAAGGGCCATCTGCCTAAGGGCCCTGGGGTTGGGGGTCACGGCAATAATGGGCTCCTTGGGCCTAAACTTGGCCACTGCCCGGGAGGAGTAGCCAGAGACTGTGGCCACCACAATGGCAGCCACCTGGAGTTCCTGGGCCATGACCACTGCCGACCGGGCAATGGTGTTGCTGGTGGTTAGGTCCATATTTTTTTCTGCCCGCCGCATGTGCAGGTCGTAGTCCAGGGATTCCTCGGTCTTTTTGGCAATCCGGCACATGGTTTTAACGGCCTCTACTGGATAGGCTCCGGAGGCGGTTTCTCCTGAGAGCATAATGGCGGAGGTCCCGTCAAAGATGGCATTGGCCACATCGGTGGTCTCTGCCCGGGTGGGCCGGGGGTTTCTTATCATGGAGTCCAGCATTTGGGTGGCTGTAATCACAGGGATCCCCTCTTCCACACACCTTTGGATCATGGCCTTTTGGATTAGGGGGATTTCCTCGGTGTCCACTTCCACTCCCAGGTCTCCCCGGGCCACCATGACCCCATCAGC
The DNA here is from genome assembly GCA_030532305.1 of Tissierellia bacterium. GTDB lineage: Bacteria > Bacillota > Clostridia > Tissierellales > Peptoniphilaceae > JAUNLJ01. The sequence continues at coordinate 54,712 of JAUNLJ010000009.1, read as the reverse complement.
CACGTCTACAATGGCATCCAGGTTGTCTAGGCCCTCCTGGTTTTCAATCTTGGCAATAATCTTAATCTGGCTGGCCTGGTTTTCTTCCAGGATCTTCCGAATGGCCAGAATGTCCTCTGCCCGGCGGATAAAGGAGGCGGCAATAAAGTCCACCTCCTGGGCCAGGCCAAAGCGAATATCCTCCACATCCTTTGGGGTCAGGGAGGGCAGGCGGACCTTGGCGCCGGGCAGGTTGATGCCCTTGTGGGACCCAATCTCTCCCCGGTTAAGGGCCCGGGCCCGGATCCGTCCTTCTTCTACTTCCTCTACCTCCATGGCCAAAAGCCCATCATCCACTAGGAGGGTTTGGCCTGGGGAAATGTCCTTCCACAGGTCCTTATAGCTTAAAGAGGCCTGGTGCTGGTCTCCTAGGACCTCCTGGGACAAAAAGTCGTACCGGTCTCCCTCCTCTAGGAGAATGGGACCCTCTTCCATCTGGCCTGTCCTAATTTCTGGCCCCTTGGTATCCATCATAAGGGCTATGGCCAGGCCCATGTCTTCCCTTAGGGCCTTAATCCGGTCCATGGTCTTCTTGTGGCTTTCATGGGTCCCGTGGGAAAAGTTTAGCCGGCAGACATTGACCCCACTCAGGAAAAATTCCCTAAGGACCTCCTCCTTGTCTGAAGCTGGACCAATGGTGGCTACAATTTTTGTCTTCTTCTTCATTTTAACCCCCTAGATGGACACCTGGTCCAACATATTGTATAGGTCCTGGTTGAAGGTCTTTTCCACCTCCAGGGCCTCTTTGACTGGCATGCGTTTGGGTCCTCCCTCCCGGTAGCCCAGGGCCCAGGCCCCCCCTTCTTTCTCTAAAAGGTCCACGGCCCAGGCCCCTAGGACGGACCCCATGAGCCGGTCTTCGGGCATGGGGCTACCTCCCCTTTGGGTATAGCCCAGGACGGTGACGGTGGTCTCAATCCCTGTTTTCTCTTCCATTTCCTGGGCCAGTTGGTAGGAGGGGTAGGTGTCTTCGGTGACCAGGATAATGTGGTGGCGCTTGCCCCGGTCCCGGCCCTGGCAGACCTTCTTAAAGATCCGATCCTTGTCCAGGGGAATTTCTGGAACCACAATGGCCTCGGCCCCGCCGGTAATCCCGGCATAAAGGGCCAGGTCTCCACATTCTCTGCCCATGACCTCGATAATGGACCCCCGGCTATGGGAGGCAGTGGTGTCCCTAATCTGGCTAACGGCCTGGGTTATGGTATGGACTGCTGTATTAAAGCCTATGGACCGGTCTGTGTAGCCCAGGTCATTGTCGATGGTACAGGGGAGGGTCACCAGGGGAATGCCAGCCTCAGCCAGGCCCAGGGCCCCCCGCATGGTCCCGTCTCCCCCTAAAATAACCAGGCCTTCTATCCCGTGCTTTTCTATCAGGTCTAAGGCCCGGGCTTGACCTTCTGGAGTGGGCCAGGCCTGGGACCGGCTGGTCCTTAGGATGGTCCCTCCCCTATGGATAATGTCTCCTACAGAAGACAGGTCCAGGGGGACAATCTTGTCTTCTAAAAAGCCCCCATAGCCCTCATAGATCCCATAGATCTGGTGGCCCTTGTAGATGGCCGACCGGACCACGGCCCGGATCCCTGCATTCATTCCCGGAGCGTCTCCTCCACTTGTCAATATGGCAAATTTTTTCATCCTAACCTCATTTCACTATCAAATTTCCCTCAAGGTCCATGAGGGCAGAGATTTCTTTCTTTAGGCCGTCCAGGGCCTGGGGGTCTACCCCATACTTTTTCGGCAGGCCCAGGGCCTTTTTTTGGTCCTTGATATAAAAGACCACCTCCATGGGCCCTGGATAGTGGCCCAGGATGGCCTTAAGGGGTCCTGTTAGGGACTGGTTTTCTAGCTGGAGGTAGAGTTTCTTTTCCTCTACCTCCTCCAGGGGCTCCATGGATTCCACAATAATCTTGGGCTCTTCCACCTCGGACCCCTCCAGGCGGCCCCTGATCTTGACCAGCCTGTCTTCCACAAAGACAGTGGGGTCCAGGTCCTCATAGGTCTTGGGGAAGAGGACCAGGTCTATGGTCCCCACCAGGTCTTCTAGGACCCCAAAGGCCATCATGGCATTTTTCTTGGTGACCATGGTCCTTTTGGAGGCAATGAGGCCAGAAATAATAATCCTCTGGCCCATCTGCCCCTCCCTATGGCTCTCATAGATGTCGTTGGTGTCCATAGTGGAGTTGGCCCCGATGGTCCGGGCATAGGGTTCTAGGGGGTGGCCCGATACATAGACCCCCAAGATTTCCTTTTCAAATTTTAGCTTGTGCTTTTGGTCAAAGTCCTTTAACTTGGGCAGGTCGTCTACCAGGGTCTCTTCCCCCTGTTCAAAGATGGAAAACTGGCCCATAATATTGTTTTTGGACCGGCTTTGCACCGAGTCAATAATCCGGTCGTAGACAGCTAGATACTGGGCCCGGTTCCCCTCCAGACTGTCAAAGGCCCCGGTCTGGATTAAGGCCTCCATGGCCCGCTTATTGATGGTGGAGGGGGCGGCCTTTTCTATCCGGCGAACAAAGTCGTTCATGGACTTAAAGGGGCCGTCTTCCCGGGCCCTTTCTATGCCCTCAATAAAGTTGACCCCCACAGACCTTAGGGCCTTAAGGCCAAAACGAATGGCTCCCTCCTCTACCGTAAACTTCATCTGGCTCTTGTTAATATGGGGAGGGAGGACCTCTATGCCCATCCGGCGACACTCGGCTATATAGAGGGCCACCTTCCTTGCATTGCCCATGTGGGAGGAGATTTGGGCCGCCATAAATTCCACAGGATAATAGCGTTTTAGCCAGGCAGTCCGGTAGGCCACCACGGCATAGGCCACGGAGTGGGACTTGTTAAAGGCGTAGTTGGCAAAGTCAATCATCAGGTCATAGATGGCGTTGGCGGACTGGGCATCCACCCCATTTCTAACGGCCCCGTCCACCAGGATGTCCCCCTGGTCGTCTAGCTGGCCATAGATAAAGATCTGCCGGCCCTCTTCCATGACGCTCATCTTCTTCTTACTCATGGCCCGGCGGATTAGGTCTGCCCGGCCCAGGCTAAAGCCCCCTATCCTTTGGACAATTTCCATAACCTGCTCCTGGTAGACAATACAGCCATAGGTTTCCTCTAGGCTCTTTTCCAGGGCGGGGTGGGGGTAGGAGATCTTGGAGGGGTCGTGTTTGGACTCGATGAATTTGGGGATTTGGTTCATGGGGCCGGGCCTAAAGAGGGCATTGGCTGCGGCCAGGTCCTCAAACTTGTTGGGTTTTAGGTCCCTTAAGAACTTCCGCATGCCCCCAGATTCAAACTGAAAGATGCCCAGGGTTTCTGCCTGGCTAAAGAGGTCTAGGACCTGGGGATCGTTGTAGTCTATCTTTGTAAAGTCTACTTCCTGGCCCTGGTGGGTCCGGATCAAGTCCTGGGCATCCCGAATGACCGTGAGGGTCCTTAGGCCCAAGAAGTCCATCTTTAAAAGGCCCAGTTCCTCCAGCTCAACCATGTCAAACTGGGTACTGATAACCTCCTTGTTCCGGGTTAGGGGGACATACTGGGTCAAGGGGTCCTTGGAGATAACCACCCCGGCGGCGTGGGTGGAGGTGTGCCGGGGCAGGCCCTCTACCTGGAGGGCCAGGTCCACTAGGTCTTTAACCTGGGGGTCTGTGTCATAGTCCTTTTTTAGGCTCTTGGAAACCTCCAGGGCCTTTTGGATGGTCATGCCCAGTTCTTCGGGGACCTTTTTGGCTATATAGTCCACCCGGCCATAGGCCAGGTCTAAAACCCGGCCCACGTCCCGGATGGCCCCCCGGGCCCCCATGGTCCCAAAGGTGACAATCTGGGCCACATGGTCCTGCTTATATTTTTCCACCACATAGTCTATGACCTCTTCCCGCCGCTCATAGCAAAAATCCACATCTATATCTGGCATGCTGACCCTTTCTGGATTTAAAAAGCGTTCAAAGAGAAGGCCAAACTTGAGGGGGTCCACGTCAATAATGCCCAGGCCATAGGAGACCAGGCTGCCTGCTGCTGACCCCCGGCCGGGCCCCACCTCAATTTGCCGGCTCTTGGCAAAGCGGATAAAGTCCCAAACAATCAAAAAATAGTCCGTGTAGCCCATGTCCACAATGGTCTTTAGTTCAAATTCATACCGGTCTTTAATCTCTTGGGTGATCTGGGGATACCTCTTTTTTAGGCCCTCCCTGGCCAGCTCATCTAAATACTCTACATTGGTCTTGCCAGGGGGCAGGTCAAAGTGGGGCAGGTGGAGCTGGCCAAATTCAAGGTCCACCTGGCAACGGTTGGCTATTTTTTGGGTGTTTTCCAGGGCCTCCAAGTGGTCCGGAAAAAGCTGGGCCATCTCCTGGGGGCTCTTTAGGTAAAATTCCTGGGAGGGAAAGCGCATCCGCTTTTCCTCCTGGAGGCTGGACCCAGTTTGGATACAGAGGAGGACGTCATGGGTCTTGGCATCTTCCTTTTTTAGGTAGTGGACGTCATTGGAGGCTATAAGGGGTGCGCCTGTCTCCTTAGACAGCCGGTCCAGGGCCAGGTTGACCTCCTTTTGTTCCCTTAAGCCATGGTCTTGGAGCTCCAGGAAAAAATTGTCTTTTCCAAAAATGCCCTGGTACTTTTCCAGGGCCAGCCGGGCCGCCTGGTAGTCCCCTTCCATAAGCCGGCTTTGGACCTCTCCCCCCAGGCAGGCCGATGTGGCGATAAGCCCTTGGGCATGGTCCCTTAGGACCTCCTCATCTACCCGGGGCTTGCTATAAAAACCTGTCACAAAGCCTTCTGATACAATGGACATGAGGTTTTGGTAGCCCTGGTTGTTTTCTGCCAGAAGGACCAGGTGGTAGTAGGGGTTGGTCTTGTTTTTTTCTAGCCGGGACCGGGCCGTCACATAGACCTCGCAGCCTAGGATGGGCTTGATGCCTTCTTTTCGGCAGGCCTTATAAAATTCAATGGTCCCATACATATTCCCGTGGTCTGTTAGGGCCACGGCATTCATCCCCAGCCCCTTACAGGCCTGGGCCAGGTCTTTTATTCTGGTGAAACCGTCCAAGAGGGAATATTCACTATGGAGGTGGAGGTGGACAAAATTTGGCTGGTTCATAGTTTTCCTTTCCACTAATAAAAAAGAGCCGAGACTGGCTCTAGCTCCTTTTTATTATAGTTCTTCTTCTACCAGTTTCTTAAGGTCTTTTAGGGCCTCTTCTTCATCATTGCCATCGGCCTGGAGGGTGACCTCCTGACCACTGTAGATCCCTAAGCTCATAAGGCCAATAATAGATTTGCCATTGATCTCGTTATCCTCAACAATGACCGTAATGTCAGAGGCGTATTGATTTGCCCGTCTAACAAATAAGGCTGCTGCCCGCGCGTGGAGCCCGTCTTCATTTTTTAAGTTTAACCTTGCCTCTTTCATTCTATATCTCTCCTCAGTTTGTTTGCCATCTCGTCTATTTTCTTAAAACGATGATTGATGCCACTCTTTCCTACAGCCGGATCCAAATAGGACCCTATTTCCTGTAGGCTAGCTTCGGGATAGGCCTTTCTTAACTTGGCCACCTCTTGTAGCTGGCTAGGGAGTTTCCCCAGACCTATTTTTTCTTCTAAAAATTTAATGTTTTCCAGTTGTCTTATGGAGGCCTTGACTGTCTTGTTTAGGTTGGCCGTTTCAAAGTTGACCCGGCGGTTGACATAGTTTCTTAGGTCCTTAACCACCCGGACGTCTTCAAATTTTAAAACGGACTGGCCCCCTCCCATAAGGGCTAAAAGGTCTGAAATTTCCTCGGCTTCCTTAATGTAGACCACCTGCTTTTCCTTCCGGTGGGTGATCTTGCCAGAAAAGCCTAGGCTTTTTAGCCAATAGACCAGGTCCCCAGCTAGGTCCTGGTTGCCGGTGACAAATTCCAGGTGGTAGCCCTTTTCTGGGTCGGTGACTGACCCTCCACCTAGGAAGGCCCCTCGAATATAGGCCCGGCCCTGGTCCCGGCTCCGGATAACAGAGGCCGGGGTCTTGTAGTTGGCTGAGAAAATATTTCCATCCCTTAAAAAAGCAATGTCATCTAAAAGTAAGGATAGGGTCCCTGGATCCTTTAACTGGATCTCGTAAGTATTTTTGGTCTTGACCTGGCCTGTCTTGATGACCCTGACACCTACATCGTCTGTATAGACCCGTCTTAAAAGGCTCAAATACCGTCTGGCGCAGGAGGCGTTTTCCGTGGCAAGAACTAGGCTTAAATCTCTAAAAGAAGAGAGTTTAAGGCTGCCTGCCAAACGGACCACCCCAGCCAGCTCGGCAATCATTTGTCCCTGGTCCTTTAGGTCTAGCCTGGCCAATTCATTTTTTACAGATGTAGAAAAACTGGTCCCTTCCTTCATTTTAATAACCTCTCATCAATCATTATACAATACAAGGCCCATGGTTGGCAATGCCTATCTAGTCCGATCTGCAATCGTTAGCATCCTTTGGGCCAAGAGCAAACCATCGTGGCGAAGGGTCCCCAGACTTTCATCTAAAAAGTCTCCCCTTTCCACCCCGATCCCTCTGGAGACAAGGGTTTTTTCCTCTTCTGGACTTAAAAAAAGCTGGCTGGCTCCCTCCTGGTCCATGTATTTTTCCCTAAGGGCCTTTGAGGCAGGCCTATCGTTGACCACAATCCCATGGATTAGTCCCTTAAGGCCCTGGTCTTCTAGGACCTGGATATGGTCCAAAAGGGACAGGCCATGGGTCTCCCCCCTTTGGGTCATAATATTGGCCGCATAGACCAGCTTGGCCGGGGAGGCGGCAATGGCCTCCACCATACCATCTACCAGGAGGTTGGGGATCAGGGAGGTATAGAGGCTGCCTGGCCCTAAAACAATTAGGTCCGCCCGGGCAAGGGCTTGGCGGCAGGCTGGGTTCATGGTGACAGGCCGGTGGTCCAGGTCCAGGTCCACAATCTTCACCTGGTTTTTGGCCCCATACTTGGGAATCTCCACCTCCCCTAGGACCTGGGCCCCGTCCTCAAAACGGCCCAAAAGCTGGATGTCTTCTGTGGTTACAGGCAGGACCCGGCCGGTAATCTTAAGGACTGAGGCCAGGGCCTCCACAGCACGTCCAAAGTCCCCGTAAATATCCCACAGGGCCGCAATAAGTAGGTTGCCTACATTTTGTCCAGCCAACTGGCCTTCCTGGTAACGGTACTGGAGGAGGCGTTCCATGGCGGGCTCTGTATTGGCCAGGGCCACCAGGCAGTTCCTAATGTCTCCTGGGGGGAGGATGCCTATGTCCTGTCTAAGTTTACCAGACCCTCCCCCATTGTCGGCCATGGTCACAATGGCCGTAATCTCATCGCTAAAGCGTTTAAGGCCCTTTAGGAAAATAGATAGGCCCGTTCCACCTCCAATAACCACAAAGGAGGGATCTCTAAAGTTCACTCTCGATCCCCTCCCAGGTCCCGGTGGCTAAGGAGGACATGGAAGTTTTTCTCCCTCAGCCGGTCATAGAGGGCCCCTGCCAGGGCCACAGACCGGTGGAAGCCCCCGGTGCAGCCTACCCCAATGACTAGGAGGTCCCGGCCCTCTTTTTGGTAGTAGGGGACCAGGTAGCTTAAGAGGTCCTCCACCCGGTCTAAAAAGCCCTGGGCTGCCTGGGACTTTAGGACATAGTGGGCCGTCTCCCTATGGGTCCCGTCCTTCTTCTTAAGCTCGTTGACATAGTAGGGGTTAGGCAGGAAACGAACGTCAAAAATAAGGTCCCCATCCTGCAAGACCCCATACTTATAGCCAAAGCTCACTACAGAAAGGGTCACCTCCTGGCTCTCTTTGGGGGCTAGGAGGGTTTTTAACTTGCTCTTGAGCTGGTGGTTGTTGAGCTGGGAGGTATCAATAATATAGTCGGACCGGCCCCTTAAATCGGCCAGGAGCTTCTTTTCTTCCTGGATCCCCAGGGAAATAGAAGAAGACAGGGGGTGGGGCCGGCGAAGTTCCTTGTAACGCTTAATAAGGGTGTCCTCTCCTGCTTCTAGGTAGAGGATGGTCATTTCTTCCACCAGGTCTTCCAGGTCGGCCATGGCCTGGCCCACCTGGGAGAAAAATTGCCGGCTTCTAACATCTAAAACCAGGGCCACCAGGGACAGGCCTGCCCCCCGGACCAGCTCGGTAAACTTGACCATAAGCATGGGGGGGAGGTTGTCTACACAGTAGTAGCCCATATCTTCTGCAATTTGTAGGGCCTGGGACTTGCCGGCCCCACTGAGGCCTGTAATGACTAGAAGTTTCATTCTTTTTCACCTATAACCTTTACCTCGGGCTCTAGTTTCACCCCAAACTTGGCCAGGACCACTTCTTGGACCGTTTGGATTAACTCTACCACATCCTGGCAGCTGGCGCCCCCCTGGTTGACGATAAAGCCACAGTGCTTGGCGGAAACCTGGGCCCCTCCGTGGGCTAGGCCCCTTAGACCTGCATCATCTATGAGTTTGCCTGCATAATAGCCCTGGGGCCGCTTAAAGGTAGACCCGGCAGAGGCCTTATCTAGGGGCTGCTTGTTTAACCGTCTTTGCCAGTAGTCCTCCATCTTTTCCTTAATGAGCCTGGGGTCTTTTTTCTCCAATTGGTAGCTGACCTCTAGGACCACCAGACCCTGGTCTTGGACAGCAGAGTGGCGGTAGGCAAAATTCATCTGGTCCCCCCTATAGTCCTTGACCTCTCCCTCTGGGGTCATGACCTTGACAGAGGCCACCACATCCACCATTTCCCCATCATAGGCTCCGGCATTCATGGTGACCCCGCCTCCCACAGAACCAGGGATCCCGTGGGCAAATTCTAAACCCGATAGGCCAGCTTCTAGGGCCCGGTTGGCCACCTGCTTAAGGAGGGCCCCACTTTGGGCAATGACCCGGTCATCTTCTACACGGATCTGGGAGAAGTTGTCTGCCAGCCGGATGACGGTGCCCCGGATGCCCAGGTCACTAACCAACATATTGGTCCCCCGGCCCATGACCATAAAGTCCTCTCCAGAGGCCCTTAGGTCCCTTAGGGCCTGACTTAGCTCTTCCAAATTAGAGGGTAGGACCATCCGGTCGCAGGGCCCCCCTATCTTAAAGCTGGTGTACTTGGACATGGGGACCCCTTCTAGGACCTGGCCCCAATTTCTTTTTTCTTTCTCCATTGCCTTCTCCTTGTTTTCTATTTGCCAACGGCCTTCCTGAATACTTATTATACCCCTTATCCTTAGGAATATAAAAGGGAGACAGGAAACGTTGCTTAAAGTCTTATAAAAATTTTTCCCTTAACTTTTCTTAACAAAAAAGGACACCCTGGTGAGTGTCCTCCTAACTTCCTATCTGGACCTAAAGACCTATAAGAAATTGGCTATATAGTCCAGCTTGTCACTTAGCCAAGTTCCCAGGTCTGGAAGACGGCTAAAGGCCCCCTTAGCTAGGTCAAAAAGACTTGCCAGGGCCTCTTTTAAAAAGACCAAAAGAGACCGGGCCTCCCAGGCCAAAGCGGAAAAATCCCCCTGGCTTAGCTGGTAGACCATGGCCTGGCCCGGCCCTGTCTTTAGGAAGACCAAGACCAAAATAAGGAAGAGGATGCCCCTTCTTCGGGTCCTCCGCCGCCGTCTTTTCTTTTCTTTTTTCCGTGCTCTTTTTAGGTCCTTGGGACTAAGGGTCCCCTCCATGGTTTTTTCCATGCCTGATCCCTCCTCTGCCTATGATTATAGCAGATAAAGTCTAAGCCATTTCAAAGGCTTGGCAAGAATTAGGGCATAAATTACTTGGTTAGGTCCACCCAGGCCTGGGCCCGGGACAGACTATAGAGCTCCTCTGGCCTAAACTTGGCCACCACTAGGTCTGACCCACAGGCTGGATAGACCCAGTCATAGGCCCTTAGGCTCTGGTCGCAGTAGACCCTTACCCCCTCCTGGATGCCAAAGGGACAAACGCCTCCCACCTCATGACCTATTTTCTCGCCCACCTCATCTAGGCTAAGCATCTTGGCCTTAAAATGAAAGTGGTCCTTAAACTTCCGGTTGTCTAGCCGCCGGTCCCCAGCCATGACAATGAGGATGGGGGCCCCTTGGGGGTCCTTAAAGGTCAGGCTCTTGGCTATCTTTTCTGGCCCCACCCCCAGGGCCTGGGCAGCCAGGTCTACGGTAGCTGTGGAGACCTCTAGATGGATAACCCGGTCCCCATAACCTTGGGCCCTAAGGTCCGCAATGGCTCTTTCTTCTGACATGTCTTCCCTCACTTTTTACTCTTATAACGCCGGTTACTATCTAGGATCTTCTTGCGAATCCTAAAGTGTTTGGGGGTAATTTCAATGAGCTCGTCCTTTTCTATAAACTCAATGGCCCCCTCCAGGGTCATTTCCCTAACGGGAGAAAGGACCAGGGCCTCATCGGACTTCTTTTGCCGGACATTGGAATGTCTCTTGGTCTTGGTGACACTCACCTCCAGGTCTAGGCCTGCCGGGTTAAGCCCCACCACCTGGCCCTCATAGACCTCCTGGCCTGGGGTCACAAAGAGACTTCCCCGGCCCTGGGCATTGTGAAGACCATAGGCAGAGGCCATGCCTGTGTCAAAGGAGATAATGGACCCGGTGGGTCTAGAGGGGATTTCCCCCTTATAGGGAGCATAGCCGGCAAATTCTGAATTCATAATCCCGTTGCCCCGGGTGTCTGTTAAAAATTCTTGCCGGTAGCCAATAAGCCCCCGGGCAGGTATCTTAAAGACCAGGCGGCTGTAGCCTCCAGAGGGCTCTTCCATGTTGACCAGCTCGCCCTTTCTTTGACCCAGCTTTTCTATAACCACCCCTACAAAGTCGCCACTGACGTCAATGGTGACCTTCTCCATGGGTTCGTGGCGCTTGCCCTCTATGTCCTTGTAGAGGACCTCGGGCTTGGATACCTGGAACTCGTAGCCCTCCCGGCGGAGTTTTTCAATTAAAACAGACAGGTGGAGTTCCCCCCGGCCACTGACCTTAAAGGCATCGGTCCGGTCTGTATCCTCCACCCTCAAGCTCACATCGGTGTGGAGCTCCCTATAAAGCCGGCTCTTAATCTGACGGGAGGTTAAGAAGTCCCCCTCCCTTCCCGCAAAGGGGGAGTCGTTAACGGAAAAGGTCATGGACAGGGTGGGTTCAGAAATCTTGACAAAGTCCAGGCCCTCTTCTACCCCAGGATGGGCAATGGTGTCCCCTATATTAATATCTTCAATGCCGGAGATGGCTATAATATTGCCAGCCTCAGCCCGGTCAATTTCCACCCGGTTTAGGCCCTCAAATTCAAAGATATTAGAGATCTTTACGGCCTTATCCTTGCTGGGGTCTGAGGCGTTTAAGACATGGGCGCTATCCCCCTCTTTTAAGACCCCTTCTTCTAGCTTGCCTATCCCAATCCGGCCCACATAGTCGTTGTAGTCTATGGTGGAGATCAAAAGCTTAAAGGGCCCCTCCAAGTTTTGGCTAGGGGCTGGAATTTCCCTAAGGATGGTCTCAAAAAGAGGGGCCATGGTCCCCTCTCTGGCTTCAGGGTCCAGGCTGGCATAGCCATTTTTAGCTGAGGCATAGATAAAGGGAGCATCCAAAACGGATTCGTCTGCTCCCAGCTCGATAAAGAGGTCTAAAATCTCTCCTACCACCTGGCTTGGCCGGGCACCTGGACGGTCTATCTTGTTGATGCAGACAATCACCGGCAGGTCCAGCTCAAAACTCTTCTTTAAAACAAATTTGGTCTGGGGCATGGGGCCTTCATAGGCGTCCACCAGGAGGACCACCCCTGAAACCATTTTAAGTACACGTTCTACCTCGCCACCAAAGTCGGCGTGGCCTGGGGTATCAATAATATTGATCTTGGTCCCCTGGTAGTTAATGGCCGTGTTTTTGGAAAGGATGGTAATCCCCCGCTCCCGCTCAATGTCCCCAGAGTCCATGACCCGGTCGGCCACAGCCTGGTTTTCCCTAAAGACACCGGACTGTTTAAGAAGGGCATCCACCAGGGTGGTCTTGCCATGGTCTACGTGGGCGATAATGGCTATATTACGAATGTCTTGTGACATAAAACTTCTCCCTCACACAAATAAGCCCTCTTAAGGGCTGGTTTATAAATTCCTGTAACTTATGTAGTTTACTATATTTTAAGGCCCACGTCTAGACTTTTTTATAGCTTTAAATGTTTAATGGCCACAATTTGATTGCCTTGGTAGATTAAATCGTCTGTCAGGGCTCTAACAATAACCAGGCCCCGGCCAGAATCTTTCATGTCCAGGGGATCATAGGAATCAATGGCATGGCAAATACCCTGGCCCTCGTCCTTGACCTGGATGGTAATATCCTCCCCACTCAAATGAATGGCCAGAAAGACCTCCTTGTTGCCATTCCAACCATTGCCATGCTTGGCCCCATTAACCACAAGCTCGTTAATAATCAGACGAATATCAAAGATGGTATCTTCGTCTGAAATATAGGCCTCTATTCTCTTCATGGTCGTCGTTAAAAATTCCTGGACGGAATTGATATTACTGGGGACGGAACCTTGAATATGACAAATCCGTTCCATTTTCTTCACCTCTTTATCTATATGTCCTAGGCCTGGGCCCATAAAAGTTCTCATTCTTTACTCTACTTTTACCCGAGTTTTTCCCTTTAAAACTTGGAATCCTGGTTTGCCTGGAACTTTCCTAGCCTATCTTATTTTATTTCCTTAAAAGAATTGATAAAATCCTTTTCTTGTTATATTATGAGAGTGTAGAGTAAGTATTAAAGAGAAAGGAGAACATGAGAATGGACAAATACGAATGCACTGTTTGCGGTTATATCTATGATCCTGCTGAAGGAGACCCAGATAACGGAGTAGAACCTGGCACTGCTTTTGCTGATATTCCTGAAGATTGGGAATGCCCCCTATGTGGCGCACCCAAGGAAGACTTTGAAGTTGTTGCTTAAGTTTATGAAATATAAAACACAGGCCCTGTGGCCTGTGTTTTTTTATTTATAAAATTCAACCATGTCCTCTAGGATAGACCAAATCTCTGGAATGTTTTCCTTGGTTTGGGCGCTGTAGGGAATAATCAGCTTGTCATCGTCTATCTGGAGGGTCTTTTTTATGGTGGAGATGGCCTTTGGCCTTTGGCTTTTTTTCACCTTGTCGGCCTTGGTCCCAATAACTAGGCCTGCAAAGCCACTCTCTACAATCCAAGAATACATGGCCTGGTCCTCCTTGGAGGGGGCATGGCGGAGGTCCACCAGGAGGATGACCTCCCTTAGGGACTCCCTATTTTCTAAATAGGCGTTAATGGCCCCAGCCCAGGCTTCCTGGTCCTTTTTAGAGGCCACAGCATAGCCATAGCCGGGCAGGTCTGTTAGCCGGAGTTGCTTATTGACCTTGTAAAAGTTAAGGGTCCGGGTCTTGCCGGGCTTACTGGAGGTCCGGGCCAGGTTTTTCCGGCCAAAGAGGGCATTTAAAAAGCTGGACTTGCCCACATTGGACCGGCCGGCAAAGGCAAATTCTGGCAGGTCTGCTGGGGGATACTGGGAGGGCTTAAAGGCCACTTTTTCCAGTTCAAGACTCTTGATCTTCATAGACTATGGCCTCCCTTAGGACCTCTTCCATGGTGGAGACAGGGATGATTTCCATCTTTTGCAGGCTGGGAGAATCAATTTTCTTTAGGTCCCTCTTGTTTTCCTCTGGGATAAGGACCCGTTTAACCCCAATTTGCTGGGCCGCTAGGAGCTTTTCCTTGAGGCCCCCTATGGGGAGGACATTTCCCCTTAGGGTAACTTCCCCTGTCATGGCTATGTCCCGGTGGACCGGCCGGCCTGTCATGGTGGAATAAAGGGCGGTGGCAATGGCTATACCGGCAGAGGGCCCATCCTTGGGGGTGGCTCCTTCTGGCACATGGATGTGGAGGTCGTGGGTCTCCCGGTAGTCCTTGGCAATACCTAGGGCTTCCCCCTGGCTATAGAGGTAGCTGATGGCGGCCTGGGCAGATTCCTTCATGACATCTCCCAATTGGCCAGTCAGCTGGAGCTTTCCCTTGCCGGGCAGGGCATTGGTCTCAATATTTAGGGTGGTTCCCCCTACGCTGGTCCAGGCCAGACCCCGAACCATGCCTACGGGATTTTCTCTCTCCAAATCATCTAGGAGGAACTTCTTTTCTCCCATATACTTGGCCAGGTTCCGGTTGGTGACAAAGATCCGGTCCTTGTCCTCTTCATAGAGCTCCAGAACTCCCTTGCGCATAATCTTGGCAATGGCCTTTTCCAGGGCCCGGACCCCGGCCTCCCGGGTGTAAAAGTCAATGAGGGACTGGATGGCGTTGTCGGAAATACTAAACTCTTCTGGCTTTAGGCCTGTCTCCTTGAGCTGGCGGGGAACCAGGTAGAGCTTGGCAATCTGGAATTTTTCTTCTGGGGTATAGCCCCCAATTTGGATGAGCTCCATCCGGTCCAAGAGGGGCTCGGGAATGGTCCGGGTGGAGTTGGCTGTGGTGATAAAAAAGACCTGGCTTAGGTCAAAGGGCAGCTCCAAATACCGGTCTGTAAAGCTGCTATTTTGAGCTGGGTCTAGGACCTCTAGAAGGGCAGAGGCTGGGTCTCCCCGGTAGTCGTTGCCCACCTTGTCAATCTCATCTAAGAGGAAGAGGGGGTTGTTTTCCCCGGCCTCCTTCATAAGGGAGATAATCCGGCCAGGCAGGGACCCCACATAGGTCCGCCTATGGCCCCGGATTTCTGACTCATCGGTCATCCCTCCCAGGCTCATCCGGACATAGGCCTTGTCTAGGGCCCGGGCCACAGACCGGGCTACACTGGTCTTACCTACTCCAGGAGGCCCCACCAGGCAGAGGATGGACCCCTTGTTGGACTGGGCCTTCTTCCTAACGGCTATAAATTCTAGGATTCTCTCCTTGACGTCTTCTAGGCCATAGTGGTCCTTGTCTAGGATCTTTCTGGCCTTTAGGATGTCTATATTTTCTTCTTTGCCTTCCAGCCAGGGCAGGTCCAAAATCCAGTCTAAATAGCTGGTAATAACAGAATACTCCGGAGACTGGGAGTTCATCTTTTTAAGCCTCCTAAGCTCCTTTTCTGCCTTGTCTCGGGTCTCTTGTGGGAGGTCTTTTTCCTTGAGCCTGTCGGCATATTCCTGGTGGATGGATTCTTCAGACCCACCCTCGCCTAGCTCGTCATTGATGACCCGGATCTGCTCCTTAAGGAAGTATTCCTTTTGGACCTCTCCCATTTGCTGCTTGACCTTTTCATCTATATCATTTTCTATGGCCAAGAGCTGGACTTCCCGGCTTAAGATCCCATGGAGGATAAAAAGCCTTTCCTTGACATCTAGGGTCTCTAAAAGTTTTTGGCTATTTTCCAGGTCCAGGCCAATATAGCCTCCGGCTGTGTCGGCTAGTCTACCTGGATGGCTGGCATCTACCACAGAGTCCAGAAGGCCGGGGAAGAGCTTGCTATTTAGGTCCCCGTAGCTCTTTAGGTCCTCTCGGACTAGGCGGACCAGGGCCTCTATCTCCCCGTCCTCATTTATGGTTTCTGGGTCCGGATAGGGCAGGACCTGGCCCCGGATTAGGGGTTCTGTCTCTATAAATTCTAGAATTTGCCCCCTATAGAGGCCTTCTACTAGGACCCGGACCACCCCACCGGGCAGGCGCAAAACCTGCCTAATGGTGGCCAGGGTCCCCATGCTATAGACATCTTCATAGGCTGGGTCCTGGACATTCATGTCCCTTTGGGCTGTTAGAAAAATCTGGCTTCCCTCGGCCTGGGCTGCCTCTAGGGCGGCAATGGACTTGGACCGGCCGGCATCAAAATGGGTTACCATGCCTGGGAAGATGACTAGGTCCCTTAGGGGGACCACTGGAAGGATGTTCATTCTTTCTTCTTGCATCTCCAAAATTTTCCCTCCTTTTCTTATCTATAAGGAAAGGAAAGAGCCCACCTAGCGTGAGCCCTTCCCACTAAATTTATCTTAATTCTCGCCACTGGCTGGCTTTATGTCCTCTTTCTCTATTAAGAGGGGGGCCTCCCCTTTTAAGACGGCCTCCTTGGTAATGATCACCTTACTAATATCCTTACGGGAGGGAATCTCAAACATAATGTCCAGCATGGTATCTTCTATAACTCCCCTTAGGCCCCTGGCCCCGGCCTTCTTGTTGATGGCTACTTGGGCAATGGCCCTTAGGGCCTCCTCTTCAAATTCCAGGTCCACCTGGTCCATCTCTAGGAGCTTTTTATACTGCTTGACCAGGGCATTCTTAGGCTGGGTCAAGATTTCCACCAGGGCATCCTGGTCTAGCTCCTCTAGGGTGACGGTAATGGGTAGACGGCCTACAAACTCAGGAATCAAGCCATACTTAATGAGGTCTTCTGTTTGGACCTGGCTTAGGACCTGGCCCTCTTGGCCCTTCTGACCCACTAGGTCTGCCTCAAAACCAATGCCCCCCTTGCCTAGACGGTTCTCAATAATCTTGTCCAAGGAATCAAAGGCTCCGCCAAGGATAAAGAGAATATTGGAGGTGTCTATTTGGACAAATTCCTGGTTGGGGTGCTTGCGGCCTCCCTGGGGTGGCACATTGGCTATGGTCCCTTCTATAATCTTTAAGAGGGCCTGCTGGACCCCTTCCCCAGACACGTCCCGGGTAATGGAGACATTTTCAGACTTCCTGGCAATCTTGTCAATCTCGTCCAGGTAGATAATGCCTTTTTCTGCCGCCTCAATGTTGTAGTCGGCGGCCTGGATCAGCTTGAGGATGATATTTTCCACGTCTTCCCCCACATAGCCGGCCTCTGTCAAACTGGTGGCATCGGCAATGGCAAAGGGGACATCCAGGATCTTGGCCATGGTTTGGGCAAGAAGGGTCTTCCCACTGCCTGTGGGCCCCATCATCAGGATATTGGACTTTTGCAGGTCCACATCCTCCCCTTCTGAAACCGGGCTGTTAATCCGCTTGTAGTGGTTGTAGACGGCCACAGCCAGAGTTCTTTTGGCCTCGTCTTGCTGGATGACATACTGGTCTAGGATGTTTTTAATCTCTGCTGGCTTGGGCAGGTCTTCTGCCTTGTGGATATGGTGGATCCTTTGTTCCTCTTCTAAGATATCCTGGCACAGATCAATACACTCGTTACATATATAGACATTGGGTCCTGCAATCAGCCGATCTACTTGGTTTTGACTCTTTCCGCAAAAAGAACATCTAAGGTTTTCTTCCTTCTTGTCTGTCATAAACCCTCCTACTTCCTGTTGGCAATGACTTCATCAATAATACCATATGCCTTGGCTTGGTCAGCGGTCATATAGTAGTCTCTGTCTGTATCCCTTACGACTTTTTCTAGGTCCTGGCCGGTCCTCTCGGCAATAATCTTATTTAGACGGTCCCGGGTGGCCAGGATCTTTTCGGCATGGATCTTAATGTCTGATGCTTGACCCTGGGCCCCGCCTAGGGGTTGGTGGATCATAATATCAGAATTGGGTAGGGCAAAGCGCTTCCCCTTGGTGCCAGCTAGGAGCAAAAAGGCCCCCATAGAGGCTGCCATGCCTGTACAAATGGTGGAAATGTCTGGCTTGATATATTGCATGGTGTCGTAGATGGCTAGGCCAGCAGACACAGATCCCCCTGGGGAATTAATATAGACTTGAATATCCTTGTCTGGATCTTCAGCCTCTAGGAAGAGAAGTTGGGCAACAATTAAGTCTGCCATCTGGTCATGGACCTCTCCACTCAAAAAGATAATCCGGTCTTTTAGGAGTCTGGAGTAGATATCATAGGACCTTTCTCCTCGGCTTGTTTGTTCTACAACCATGGGTATTAGTGACATACTTATCTCTCCTTCTTTCTACTTATCTAAAGATTTTTGTTTTTTAGGCCTTATTCTTGGTCCTCTTCCTCTTCTTGGCCTTCAGCCTCTTTTTTGGCAGGCACTTCTAGGGCTTCTTCTAGGATCAGGTCAATGGCCTTTCTCCGTTCTAGGTCTTTTCTTAGGCGTTCCATATCCCCAGCAAGAATTTGCTTGACTAGCTCTTCGTTCTTTTCTTCATCATCGTTGGGGAAGTATTTTTTAGCCATTTCTCTGGCATCGGCTTCAATATCTTCATCGGTGACTTGGAAGTTTTCCGCCTTCATAATGGCTTCTAGGCCAAGTTCCTGTTTAACTTGGTTTTCTGCCCCTTCTCTTAGGTCTTCCCTAAACTTAGCCTTGTCGATTCCTAGCATTTGTAGGTAGGCATCTAGGCTAAAGCCTTGGCCTTGGAAGGTCATTTCATAGTTTTGTTCCTGTTGGTCTATGGATCTTTGGATCATGATTTCAGGAATCTCTGCTTGGACTTGGTCAGCTAGGGCGTCTAGGACCCGGGCTTGACGGGTGGTCTTGGCATTTTCCCTGGCCTCTTCTTCCTTTTTCTCCCTTAGGTCGGCCTTGTATTCTTCCACGGTATCAAATTCAGAAATGTCCTTAATAAATTCATCATCTACTTCAGGCAGTTCTTTGACGCTAATTTCATTAATGGTGACGGTAAAGACCACATCTTGGCCCTTTAGGTCTTCAGCGTGGTATTCTTCAGGGAAGGTCACGTCAATATCAAAGGTCTCCCCTATTTCGTGGCCAATGACCTTTTCTTCAAAGCCTGGAATAAAGGTCCCACTCCCAATTTCAAGGTCTTGGTCCTGGGCTGTTCCCCCTTCAAAGGCCACCCCGTCTAGCTTCCCTTCATAGTCGATGTTGACAAGGTCTCCTTCTTCTACAGGCCGGTTGTCAATATTGACCTGACGGGCATTCATTTGCCTTTGGTTTTCGATTTCGGCGTCAATAAGCTCTTCAGAGACTTCTTCAGAAACTTCTTCTATTTCTAGGCCCTTGTACTTAAGAAGCTCTACCTCGGGCATAACTTCCACATGGATGTTAACAAGGACATCTTCCCCTAGCTCATAGTCTTCAATATCCACATGGGGTTGGTCTATAACGTCTAGGTCCAGTTCCTTAACGGCCTCTTCGTATAGGTCGGGTAAAAGCTCATTTAAGGCATCTTCAAAGAAGACCCCCTTGCCATAGATGTTTTCGATCATGGCCTTAGGGGCCTTGCCCTTACGGAAGCCAGGAATCTGGAAATAGGCCTTATTCTTTTTATAAACTTCATTTTCTGCCTTTTTAATGTTATCGGCAGCAATCTTTAGGTCAAAATATACAACATTTTTGTCTTTCTTTTTAATCTCAGTCATCGGTATCCCCTCTCAAAATTTTATATCTAAAGTATTATAACACAAGAAGGCAAAAAATCCTACCTTCAGCCTATTTTCTTGGGCCTTTAGGTCATAAGTGCCTAGCTTGGGCCTAAAATCTCCTAGGAAGTCAGGTCTTTTTAGGCCTAAGACCTATCTATAAACTCATGACCACAATAGTGGCAGGTAATCTTAATCCGCCCCTTGCCCTTGGGGACCCTCATATCCTTTTTACAAAGGGGGCAGGACACATACTTGTGGGTCTTCCGGTCACGAAAACGGGCCCTTAACCTATAAAATTTCCCCTTGAGGGGGGCCAGGGTCCTTAAAAATTTTTGGTTTTCCTGGTATCTCCTGCTAATATTTCTAGAAAAGGCCCTAAAGTAGGTGTAGACCAAGAGGGCCAGGGCCAGGGTCTGGAAAATCCTCATCCTGGTATATAGGCCCAGGAGGAGTAAAACAAAAACCAGACCCACAATGGCCCGGTTTAAGCTGTCGGTCCCATACCGGCCCACCATAAACTTTAAGAATCTATCTCTTAACTTATTTATCATCTTATGGCTCCTTTCTAAGACCTAGCCTAGAAGGGCCTTAAGGTCGTCAAACTCTTCCTGGCTAAGGGTGATGCCCTTGGTCATCTTTTGGTGGTCAGGATCCCAAGCCCTAATATCGTACTTGGGAGACCGGCCCCCATAGGACACCCGGTTAAGTTCCTTTTGCCAGCCATTGGACTCCTGTCCCAGCTTGCCAATATGCTCTACAATTTCAAAGCTAAAGTCGCTCATAGGTCCTCCTTCCAGTAAAAGAAAGGGCCTAGATTTTTCTGGCCCCTCCCTTATAAAAGATCCTCTTTTTCTTAATCTACTCTTACCCCTTCTAGGTCCTCTTAAAACTTAGGGCCTAGATTTTCTTCCTGGGCCAGGTCTCTAAGATAGGTCCTAATGGCGCCCAAGACTTCCTCCCGGTCATAGTCTATAAGGACCCGCTCTCCCTTGGACAGGTAGATCAGGGCCAGTTTAGGTGGCTTTCCAAAGAGCCTTTCCCAGGCCAGGCCATAGAAAAGGAGCTGGAGCCTGTAGTGGGCTATGGAGTCCTTGCTGGCCCCAGACAGGTTGGTCTTTAGGTCGATAAGAAGGTCCTCCCCATCTTTTTTTCGCCACTGGTCCAGGGTCCCCTGGATAATAAAGTCTTCAAATTCTACCCTAAAGGGGACCTCTGTGGCTACAATTTCTTCTGTCTTTCGGGTCCTCTGGTAGTTGGCCACCATTCTTTTGACCAGGCTGACCTCCTTGTCTTTAAGGGGGGGCTGGCCTCTTTTTAAAAGCTCTTCCAGGTCGCCACCCTGCCCCCCCTTCTGCCGGGCATAGTCATGGAGGACATTGCCTATAACAAGGGGCCTAAAGTCCAGGTCTTTTGGCTCTTCTGCCCCTTGTCCTTCCTCCTTCTCCCAGGTTCTTTCCAGGAGCTTGGAGGCTGTAACCAGGGGTTTTTTCCAGGTCCTTTCCCTACTCCCCTTATAGGTCCGGTAGGCCTGGGGGCTGGCTGGCCTTTTTTTCACCTGGCCCTCTTTAAGGTTTTCCATCATTTGGTCTGGAAAGGCCTGGACCAGGTCCTTTTCCAGGTCCACCCCGTCAGCCTTTAAAATAAGAAAGAGCTTTTCCTTGGCCCGGGTCATGGCCACATAAAAGAGCCGGAGGGCCTCGGCCTCCTCTTCTTCTTTTTTTAGGTCCCTATTGGCCTGGTAGGGGTCCCTGCCCTCCTGGGGGTCTAGGCCCCTAATGCCCAGGCCCTGGTCTAGGGATAGGTTAAAGAGGGGGGACTGGTTCTTGGTCTTGTAGCCTAAGTCAGCCAGGAAGACTACGGGATACTCCAGTCCCTTGGCCCCATGGATGGTGGAGATGGTTAGGGCCTGTCCTCCTCCTCCCAGCTGGGCCTCCTCTAGGTCCTTATAGGTCTCCAGGTCCCTTAGGTAGGCCCTAAAACCCCTTAGGCCCAGGCCCTGGGTCTTGTCGTAAGTGGAGGCCAGGTCCAAAAAGGCCAGGGCATTTTCGTATTTTTGCCCCTGGGGGTCCAGGCCCAGAAGGTAGGTGGGATAGTCCAGCTCCTTATAGAGAAAGTCCAGGACTGGACGGGCCCCCTGGGCCCCTGCCAGGTCTCTGGCTGCCCTCCTTAGGGCCTCTGCCTCCTTGTAGCGGGCCAGGTCTTCTTTATCTAGCCAGGCCATCTCTCCCTCTTCTAGGGCAAAGAGGGAATCATCCTTTAGGCCCACCAGGGGGGACCGGTAGTAGGCCAGCCGGGCCAGGGTGTCTTCTTCATTTAGGATATAGTCTAGGGCTGAAAGGAGGTCTACAATCTCCTGGGTCTTTAAAAGCCCTCCCTGGCCCTGCTGGATAAAGGGGATGTCTGCCGCCTTAAGGGCCTGGGTAAAGGCCTCTTGGTGGGTCCGCCTTCTTAAAAGTAGGGCCATATCTCCCAGGCCATAGTCCCCGGCCAGGGCCCTAATGGCCTTAACCAGGGCCTGGGCCTCCTTTTGGATCCTTTCCTCCTGGGAGGCCTTGGCTTCCAGGGGAAGGGGATAAATAGAGAGGTCTGGCCCCTGGCCCACCTGCCCGTGGCCTATAAGAGCCTGGTAGTCTTCCATCCTGGGGGCAAAAAACCCATTAATCTTGTCCATAAGGCCTGGGGCTGTCCTGTAGTTGTCTACCAGGCTATAGTCCCTGGCCCCCTTCCTTCTTAGGTCTTCTAGGGCCTTTTTAGAGGCCTGGATGTCGGACCCCCTAAAGCCATAGATGGCCTGTTTTTTGTCTCCCACTAAAAAGAGCCGGCTGTCCTCTCCTGCCAGGGAAAAGAAGAGCTGGATCTGGGCCCGGTTGGTGTCCTGAAACTCATCAATCAAAATATGCCGGTAGCGGTCTTGGACCTCCCTTCTGATATCTTCTCTTTCCATGAGCCTTAGGCTCTGGATTAGGAGGTCCGAAAAATCCAGGACCCCCTCCTTCTTCTTTCGCTCCCAAAGGATCCTCCTAATATCCCTAGTTAGGGCCAGGACCTCCTGGTAGTAGGGCTGGACCTCTGGGGCCAGGTCCCCTAATTTTTCTTCCAGGTCTTCCTCTTTTAGGTTCTGGGTCCTAAGTTCCTTTATCAGGTCTATTAGGGGACCTTCTAGGCTGGCGGAGGTCAGGTCTAGGTCCTTTAAAAAGTAAAAGAGGGGACTGTCTTTTTTTAGCCGATCTTTTATCCCGGCCTGGACGGCCTCTTTTAGGTACTTTTCTTGGTCCCCCTCTTCCAGGACCCCAAAACCCGGGTTAATCCCCAGGCCCAGGCCAAATTCCTGGAGGAGGTCCTTACAAAAACTATCCATGGTCTGGATCTGGGCCCGGTTCATATCTCTTAAAAGCCGGTCCCGGTGGGGGAGGTCCTCCTGGCTAAGGCCTTCTATAATCCGGTCTCTCATTTCTCCGGCGGCCTTTTTAGTGAAGGTAATGGCCAAGATCTGGTCCACCTCCTGGCCTACCTTTAGGCCCCCCTCCCTAAGAATATGGATATAGCGCTGGGTTAAGACGGCGGTCTTGCCCGTTCCTGCTCCGGCACTTAAGATGACCGGGTGGTCTATGTCTTCCAGGGCCTGGACCTGGTTTTTATTAAGCCTAAGCTTCATGGCTGGGCCTCCTTTCCTCTAGCCGGCAAATTTTCTTGTAGGGGCAGTTTTTACACCGGCCCTCATCCAGGGGCTGGGCCGGAAAGGCGCCTGACTGGATCTTTTCCAGGACCTTGGCCACTTCTTGGGGCAGGTCCTTAAAAAAGGCCTCAAATTCTTCTGCCGTCCTATACCTTTCCTTCCTGCCCCCCTTGTACTTGCCCAAGTGGTCTATGTCCCTTAGCATGACTTGGATATTGGCTGAGGCCTTTTCTATGGGGGCATAGTAGAGGGCCCTTAGGGGGTGGCCCGCCTGGATCCGGGCATAGCCATAGAGGGCCAGTTGCCAGACCCTCCGGGAAATAAAGTCCTTGTAGCTGGGGGCACTGGACTTTTTGTAGTCAATGAGAATTTCTTCCCCCTGGTCATTTTGATCAATCCGGTCTAGGGTCCCCCTCCACTTGACCCCGGCCAGGTCCATAAAAAAGCCCTCTTCAAACAGCCTGGGCCTAAAGCCCTGGTCCTTGTCTGGGTTTTCTAACCTCTCCCGGTCCTGGGCCAGGTAGTTTAAAAGCTTGGCCTTCATCCGGCTTTGGACCAGGTCCCCCTCGGGGCCAGGATAAAAAGAGGCCAGGCCGGAGGCAGAAAAGGCTTGGTCTAGAAGCACTTCTAGCCGGTCTTCTTTTAGGTCCCCTCCCCTGTAATAGGCCTCTAGGACCTTGTGGTAGACCTGGCCTATCTTGATATTTTTCTGGGTCTTGGGCCCCAGGCTCTCTTCCTGGGGGGCCAAAAAGAGGTCCACATACATCTTAAAGGGGCAGGCCAGGTAGGCGTCTAGGAGGCTGGCAGAAAAGGTCCGGGTCTTTAGGCTGGACTGGATTTGGGCTAGGGCCGGCCCTGAGATCTGGCCCCTATAGGCCCCTTCCTCCTGGCCCCTAGCTAAGAGGGCCCACCGGTCCTCTAGGCGGCTCCAGCCTGGGTCTTCCTCAAGTCTGGGTCCTTTTTTCCCCTGGCTAATATGGTAGTGGTAAAGGTCCTCCCTCCGGCTAATAATAGGGTCTTTTTTTGGCCCTTCCTGGTCTTTTTTTAATCGGATGGCCTCCCCCAAGTAGGGGTTGGCCTTTAGGATGGGGGAGGCCCCCCTCCCCTCCTGGTTGGTCCAAGCCAGAACCAGCTGAGAGGCCCCGGCTAAGGCCTCATAAAATTGGGAGGAGGCCAGGTCGTAGGCCGCCATGGGCCCTGGGTCCTGGTAGCCTAGGTTTTTTAGGTCTTCTTTAAGACCTGCCTGGTCTAAAAAGGACCGGCTCCTCAGGCCAGGCCAACTCCCGTCTAGGCCCAAAATAAAGACAGCCGGGAAGACCTGGCCCACCCCCTGGTCTAGGCTTAGAACGCTGAGGCCCTGGGGGACAAACTGGGCTCTTAGCTCCCTCCGGCCTAGGCCCTTTAAAAGGAGATCAAAAAATTCCTCCCTCCTCACCTGGTGGACCCAGGGGCTGTAGGCCCTTAGGTCCTCTAAGACTTCTTTTAGGGCCTGGTAGAGGAGGGCCTCATAGGGGGGAAGGTCCTCTGGGTCCAGCTGGTCCAGTCTTCTTTGAAAAAAGTCCAGGGCCTCTACAAAGGAGGGGGCCTCTGGTCCCAGGTCTTTTTCTAGGTCCCTTACCCGACAGGCTAGGTCCTCCCACTCTTCCCGGGTCATATCCACCTCCCGGGTCTCTTTCACAAACTGGACCAGGTCCTTAAAGTCCTTCTGGCCTATTTTCTTTAG
This sequence comes from Tissierellia bacterium, assembly GCA_030532305.1. Taxonomy (GTDB): domain Bacteria; phylum Bacillota; class Clostridia; order Tissierellales; family Peptoniphilaceae; genus JAUNLJ01. Next base: position 30,087 of record JAUNLJ010000009.1, on the reverse strand, counting down.
GGCCCTTTCTAGGGCCTCCCCCCGGTGGGTTAGGGAAAAATATTTGGTTTGCAGACGGGCAAAGACCCCCTCCTGGCCCTCCTCCTGCCATAAAAAGCAGGTTCTTAGGTCCCTTAAGAGCTGGGAGTCTTCTGCCTTAAAAAGGCCCAGGGGGTTGTCCAAGGGAATGGGATAGGAGGACAGGTAGTCTATGTAGGCATCCCGATCCTCAGAAGAAGTGGTATAGACCACCATGTCCTTAAAGGCCAGCTTCTTATCTAGATGGAGGGCCAGTATGGCCTGGGTCAGGTCATAAAAGACCTGGTGGTCCTTTTCTCCTTCTATTAGCCTAAGTCCCTCCAGGTCCAAGGGGGCCTCCCCCCGCCTATAGTAGGCCAAAAGGCTCCCCAGGCTCTTGGGGGCTTTCCGGTGGTCTTCTAGCTGGAAGCCCAGGTCCCTTAGGCTCTCTAGCCTAGCCTCCCAGGTCTCTTCTAGGTCCTCCTGGCCAAAGGCCCAGTAGATTTTTAGCTTGTGGGCCCTTTCCAAGAGGCCCCTTAAAAGGCTGGCCTCTTCCCCCCCTAAATCAGAAAAGCCATAGAGGTAGACCCCTCCTAGGTCCTCCCCCTGGTCCAAGGAGGCCTGGGCCTCCCTATAAAGCCGTCCCTGGTCATAAAGACCCGCCTCCTGCAAAAGGGCCAGGTAGTCCTGGTAGAGGGCCAAAATCTCCCTTAAGAGGGGGGAAGACAGGGCCTCCAGGTCGCCTGGGTCCAGGTCCTGAACCTGGAGGGTCACAAAAAAGTCCAAGAGAAGGTCGGCAGTTTCTAAAAAGGCCCCTGCCTCCAAGAGCTGGAACCTGGCCTTGTCTAAGATCAGGTCCCTTAGGATCAGGGCCAGGACCTCCCTGGGGGTCTTCTTAACCCCTGGGACCAGGGACTGGGCCAGGTCATCAAAGGTCAAAAATTCCAGGCCCAAATAGCCGCCCCGGGTCCTTAAAATAAGGTCCTGGAGGTAGCTAATGTACATCCGGTTGGGGCAAAGAATCCGGGTCCCCACCCCCTCCCCTAGGAGGTCATCTACTAGGTCCTTAGCCCCCTCTCCAGGAGAATATAGTTTAAAAATAGCCTCTTTAGTCATGGAAAATCCTCCTTTTTGCCCTTTCAAAGTCCCCCTCAGGGGGATAAAGGACTTGGTCCCCACTTAGGTCCTCCAGGTCCCCTTGGAAGTTGGGGAAGACCAGCTTGTAGGCATGGAGGGCCTGGTGGCTTAGGCCCTCTTCCTGGCCCCTGGCCAAACCGTACTTCCTATCTCCCAGGATGGGGTGGCCCAAGACCTGGAGCTGCTTTCTGATTTGGTGGGTCCGGCCTGTAATGAGGTCCACCTCCACCAGGGTCCTATCCTTGGTGGACCTTAGGGGCCGGTAGATGGCCCGGGCCAGGTGGCCCCCCTCATCCAGGACCACCTGGTTCTTCTTCCTGTCCTTGGTCAGGCTAGAGGACAGGTCCACCTCCTTTTTCATCTGGCCATGGACCAGGGCCAGGTAGTATTTTTTGACCCTCCGGTCCCTTAGGGCCTGGTTCATGTCCCTTAGGGCCTGGGCAGAGAGGGCCCCTATTATAAGGCCTGAAGTATTCCGGTCTAGGCGGTTGCAAAGGGCCGGGGCAAAGGTCTTTTCTTTTTTAGGGTCATAGAGGCCCTGGTCCCTGGCATAGGCCAGCATCTGGTCCAGGATATTTTTTCCCCCTCCCCCGGGATGGCTTAAGACCCCGGCGGGCTTGGCCATAATCAGGATATGCCTGTAGGCCTTAACAATCTTGGGATAGTCCAGGTCCCTAACCTGGCGGGTGTCTCCCCTAAACTTGTCTAGGGTCTCCTCCTTAAAATAGATGGTGATCTTGTCCCCCTGCTTGAGAAAATCCTTCTCCTGGGCCTTCTTGCCATTTAGGAGGATGTTTTTCTTCCTAAGGCCCTTGTAGAGGACAGAGGAGGGGGCCTGGGGTAGGTATTTCTTTAAAAAACGATCTATCCGCATATTGGCATCATTTTCTTCTATGTAAATTTCCTGCATAAACTTTCCTTTCCCCTTATATTTGTTATAATGGTAGTATATGTTTGTAAAGTTGAGGTCACTAGCCCTATTATACCATGGATGGGGGAGACTGGCCTCTTCTATAGAAAGTGCAGGTGATATTTTGAAGTTTTTTAACCAGATTCTTTCCGGCCTCCAAAAGATCTTTCATCTCTTGGTCCTTCTTTTAGTCTTAGGCCTCCTAGTCTATGTGGTTATTTGGCGGATTGACCATCTTTTTACCGCCACCCTGGGAGATAAGGAAAGTCTCAACCTCTTATATGAACTCCAACATTCTAAGGAAGACATAGAAAACCTAACCCAGGACAAGCCCAAAAAGGCGCCCAAGACCATCCTGGTCGATATTCCTACTGGGGCCAGCCCCGAGGAAGTGGGCCAGATCTTAGCCCAGGCCGGTCTTGTTGAGGACCCTACTTACTTTAGCCAAATGGTCTTAGACCAGGGTTTGGAAGGCTACTTTACCCCTGGCCTCTTTGAATTTGAAGAGGATGCCAGCCAAGAGCAAATAATAGAAGACCTCACCCAGGAAGGCCTGGCCAAGGCCCAAGAGAGCATAGAATTTACCATTGTCTCCGGGTCTAGCCCAGAAGAGGTGGCCTCCCTTCTCCTAGAGAGGGGCCTGATCACCCATCCACCTAGCTTTGTCAAGATGCTAGAGGACCAGGGCCTTATAAATAATATTATTTCTGGGGACTATGTGGTAGAAAAACCCATCAAGGCCCAGGAGCTCCTAGAGCTTATTACAGGCCAGACCGGACAAGACCCTGTCCCAGAGGCACCTCCCACGCCCAGTGGCCCCTAGGTCTTTTTGAAAATTTCCCTTTATAAATAAGAAAAACCTCGGAATCTCCGAGGTTTTCTTTTACAATTTAAAGGTGGTCTATATAGGACAGGGCCGCATTGGCAGCTATGGCGCCATCGCCTACGGCTGTGGCAATTTGTCTTAGCTTCTTGTCCCGAATGTCGCCTACAGCAAAGACCCCGGGTTGGGAAGTGGCCATGTCTTCGTCAGTGACTATATAGCCCCTGTTAAGGTCTAGGAGGCCCTCCACTAGGTCTGTCCTAGGATCTTGGCCCACATAGAAGAAGATGCCCATGGGTTGGCCTTCTGCCTTCTTGACCTCCCTAAGTTCCCCTGTTTGGGTGTCCCTTAGGACCATACTTTCTAGGGTCTTGTCCCCCTTAATTTCTTCAGGAACGGTATTCCAAAGAATTTCTACCTTTTCATTATTTAAGGCCCGGTCTTGGAGGTACTTGTCCGCCCTTAGGGCGTCTCTGCGGTGGACAATATAGACCTTCTTGGCCAAGTGGGTTAGGAAAAGACCTTCTTCTACGGCAGAGTTTCCGCCACCAATGACATAGATGTCGCCCCCTTGGTAAAAGGCGCCATCACAGGTGGCACAGTAGGAAACCCCCCGGCCGGTAAATTCTTCTTCACCTGGAACCCCCAGTCTTCTAGACTGGGCCCCCATGGCCAAGATCACCGTCTTGGATTCATACTCTGCCTGGTCGGTCTTGACCTTTTTTACAGGACCCTCCAGGTCTAGGCTTTCAGCTGTTTCATACTTCACTTCCACATTGAAATTTCTAGCCTGGTCTGCCATCTTTTCGGCTAGGCTCATGCCCGTATCCTCTTGGCTGGCGCCAGGATAGTTTTCTACTCCAGTGGTGGAGGCCATTTGCCCCCCTAGGATATTGGGTTCTATTAAGAGGGTCTTAAGATTGGCTCTTCCTGAATAGATGCCTGCCGTAAGCCCTCCGGGCCCGCCACCTAAAATAATTACATCATACATAGCTCACGCCTCCTTATTTTCTCATCTTATGGTGTTTCATAGAAAGGATCTCATCATGTCATTTTTATTATCTAACCCATCTAGTCCCTCTATTTTTACCCGGATTCAATCTAAAATACACATGCCTTCTTCAGAATTCCTCTGGCTGGGTCTGGGACTGGTCTCCCTCCTGGTCTTTGTCTGGGCCTACCTCCGCAACCGTCAGGATTCCCCCTCCCCCTCCCACCTGTCCCCTGAGGTCTTGGCCCTAAGCCCTGGCGAAGCCGGCTTTTTTTTGGAAGGCTACAAGCATCCTGAGGCCATTATCCTGGCCAGCCTCTTGGATTTTAGCCGGAGGGGCCTGGTGGACCTGGAGGACCTCTTAGGCGAACCCAGGCTTTATTTTAAGGACCAAAAGGCCCACCTCCTAGCCCATGAAAAATATCTCCTAGACTGGATCAAGGGCCTGGGCCAGGGAGATGAGGTGGCCTTTAAGACCCTCCGCCACCAGCGGCTGGGAAATCCCGATAGCTTTAACAAGGCCCTCTACCAGTGGTTTGACCTTCTGGACCAGTCCCTAAAGGAAAGGGGCCTAAAGGGGGATAGGACCTATAAAAAAGAAAGGGCCCCTGGCATCCTCCTTCTGGGTGGGGGCTTCCTGGTCTTATCGGGTTTGGGCCTGGCCTCTGGAGCCTACACGGCCCTTCTTATGCTCTTTTCTAGCCTGGCCTTCTTTGTCCTGGCCGCCAGGATCTATGGCCGCCTGCCCCAAAGGGGCCAAGCCGTCTTAAACTACTTAAGACCCCTGGAAAAAGAAAGCCAGGAGGACCTCTACGGGGCCCTAAACCGTCTAGAGGCCGACCGGGTCCTTCTCTTTGCCCTGGCCCTAAACCGTCCCCTAGAAGACCTGGTCTCTCCAGCCTCCCCCTTGTCTGAGGCCCTCTATAAAAAAGACAAGGCCCTGGACAAGGAGGCTAAAAAGGCCCTTAAGGCTACCTTTATAGGTCAGCTCTCCCTTTAAGAAAACCCCCCTAGATCCATAGGGGCCAACTATCCTTCCATGAAAAAAGAGGCCTAGGCCTCTTTTTTTCTTATCTGGGTCTTTGGTCTATTAGGTCCTTTAGTTGGCCCTTGGCCAGCCACTGGACCTTCCAAAGGTCTTTTAGGTTTTTGGCCCCTAGTAGGAGCATAATCATCCGGGTCTTATAGATAAGGGCCTCCACATATTCCATGGCATACATCTGCCCCCCATACATAAGGTAGGTTAAAAGCTCCCCACTAATGGCCGTCATATGAGACCCTAGGACCAAGGCCTTAACCAGGTCTTGGGCTGACTTAATGCCTCCAGCCCCAATAATCTTTAGGTCCTCTAGGCCCAATTCCTTGGCCTTAATAATACAGTAGGCCGTGGGCAGCCCCCAGCTAAAGAGGTCGGACATATCTATGTCAGGCCGCCGCATGTCTTCAATTTCAAAGAAGTTAGACCCCCCGTGACCAGACACATCCACATAGCGGACCCCCACCTGGTAGAGCCTTTCTATGACCTCAGGGGACAGGCCAAAGCCCACTTCCTTGACAATAACGGGCAGGCCCAGACCCTCTACAATCTCTTGGATATTTTTAAGCAGACCCCTAAAGTCTCGGTCCCCTTCTTCCATGGCCATTTCCTGGGCCGGATTAAGGTGGATCTGGAGGCCATTGGCCTGGATCATGTCTACGGCTTTTTTAGCCTGGTCCAGACTTAAATGGGGGTTAATATTGGCTAGGACGATCCCATCCTCTCCTAGGACCTCCCTGACCACCTGGAAGGACCTTTTGGCTTCTTCATCCTCCATGGCTATGGTTTGAGACCCGACAGCAATGGGCAAGTTAAAGTGCCGGGCAATTTCTGCCAGGCTCTGGTTAATTTCTTCAGTGAAGTCGGTTCCCCCTGTCATGGCATTGATCATCAGGGGAAAGTCCAGGTCCCTGCCTAAAAAAGAAAGGCGGGTATCTACTTCCTCCAGGGCCATTTCCGGCAGGGAATGGTTGGGAAGGAGGACATCCTCAAAAAGAGCCTGGCCTTGGTGGCTAGCTCTCAGGTAATTTTCTACATGTTCTCTTTTTCTATATTTTCTCAAATGACCACCCCGTGGTTTCTAATAAGTTTAGATGAAATCAATTCTATATTACCAAAATTTTCCCTAGCTTACAAGTCCCTTTCCATATCTGCCCCTTTTTCTGGCCTTGGGATGGCATTTTTTAGGGGCCCCTGGCCTACTAGACCCAAATCTGGGCCGGGTCTTTTTAGCCTGGTCTGGCCCCCGCCTAAAAGTCCATATAAAAAATATCCCATCCGAAGATGGGATATTTTATCTTAAGACTTAAATTAGTCAATAGAGTCTTTTGCAGCCTTAACTTTTTTGTATTCTGCAACTAGGGCAGGAAGGATCTTGTTAAGGTCCCCAACAATACCTAGGTCAGCTACGCCAAAGATAGGAGCAGATTCGTTCTTGTTGACGGCAATGATAAGTTCGGATTCTTCCATACCAGCCAAATGCTGTACAGCTCCGGAAATACCAAAGGCAAAGTATAGGTCAGGACGAACGGTCTTACCAGTTTGTCCAACTTGGCGATCTTTTTCGATCCAGCCAGCGTCAACGTTAGCACGTGAAGAAGAAACTTCCCCGTCCATAAGGTCGGCAAGTTCTTGAAGTTTTTCAAATCCTTCTGGTCCACCAAGTCCACGGCCACCAGATACAAGGATGTTGGCTTCGGTAATATCACGTTTTTGTTTTTCTTCCTTAGCCACTTCAACGATCTTAACGTTCATGTCGGCATCAGTAAATTCGATGTCTTCTTTAATGACTTCACCAGTCCGGTTATGGTCTGTTTCAATAGGAGTCATAACACCAGGACGTACAGTGGCCATTTGAGGTCTGTGGTTTTCACAGATAATTCTAGCCATTAGGTTACCACCAAAGGCTGGACGAGTCATTTCAAGAAGCTTAGTTTCTGGGTTGATTTCTAGTCCAGTACAGTCAGCAGTTAGACCAGTGTGGATTCTAGCAGCCATTCTTGGAGCTAGGTCACGGCCGATGGAAGTTGCACCAAATAGGGCAATTTCAGGATCATATTTTTGGAAAACAGCGTAGATTGCCTTAGCGTAAGGTTCAGTTACATATTCCTTTAGCATGGGATCTTCAACATAGATAACCTTGTCGGCCCCATGAGAAATAAGGGTGTCGTTGTTATGGGCAATGTTTTCGCCAAGCATAAGGGCTACAACTTCTTGTCCAAGGTCTTCCGCTAGTTTGCGAGCGATTCCTAATAACTCAACAGTGACTTTTTGCAGTTCACCGTCACGTTGTTCAACAACTACAAATACATCTTTGCTCATTTATTTCACTCTCCTCAGTTCAGGTCTTTTAGATAATATATTCTTCTTCTAACTTGGAGACAATGGCTCTTGCGGCTTCTTCTGGAGTAAGGTCTTCAAGAATAGTTCCTGCGCCCTTAACTTCCTTACCGTAGGATTGTACAACGCGAGTACAAGATCCCTTTAGACCAATGTTGGCTACGTCCAAGTTGTCTTTAACATCTTCTAGACCCCAAACTGTGATGTCATGAGCATAGGCATCATAAACACCTTCTACAGTCATATACCGAGGTTCAGCAAGCTCGGTTAGGGCTGTAATAACACATGGAAGTTTAACTTCAATGATATGGTAGCGGTCTTCAAATTTACGTTTAACGCGAATAGTTTCGTCGTCAATAATTTCTAGTTCTTCTGCATAGGATACTTGGGGTAGGCCTAGGTGTTCTGCAAGTTGAGGTCCTACTTGAGCAGTATCCCCGTCAATGGCTTGACGGCCAGTGATGATTAGGTCATAGTCCTTAACGGTCTTAACGGCACCGGCAATAGTACAGGAAGTTGCCCAAGTGTCTGCACCACCGAAGGGACGGTCAGTAACTAGGATAGCATCGTCACATCCCATGGCTAGGGCTTCACGAAGAGCCACGTCAGCTGCTGGGATACCCATGCTTAGGACAGTAACTGTTACGTTTTCTGGATCTTTATCTTTTATTCTAAGTGCTGCTTCGATACCGGCCTTGTCATCAGGGTTGATGATACTGGGAACCCCGTCACGAATTAGTGTGTTAGTTACAGGGTCAAGTCTTACTTCCGTTGTATCAGGCACTTGTTTTATACATACGATAATTTTCATCTTATACAACCTCCTGTTTACTTAACGCCCATCCAGCCAGAGACGACCATCTTCATTACTTCAGAAGTACCTTCGTAAATTTCGGTGATCTTGGCATCTCTCATCATACGTTCTACTGGATAGTCTTTAATAAATCCGTATCCACCTAGTAATTGAACTGCACGGCGGGTGACATCACTTGCATTTTCAGCTGCAAATAGCTTAGCCATGGCTGCGTAGTGTCCGTATTTTTCTCCTGAACTCTTCGCACTAGCGGCACGGTAAACAAGTAGGCGGGCTGCTTCTGTCTTAGTTTGCATATCTGCAAGTTGGAATTGAGTGTTTTGGAATTGGTTCAAACGACGACCAAATTGTTTTCTTTCACTAACATATTGAACAGCTTCGTCAATGGCGCCTTGAGCAATACCAAGAGCTTGAGAAGCAATACCAATACGACCACCGTCAAGAGTCTTCATAGCAATCTTGAAACCTTGACCTTCACGGCCTAGTAGGTTTTCCTTTGGTACACGAACATCTTGAAGAATAAGCTCAGTTGTGGAAGAACCACGGATACCCATCTTATCTTCTTCTTCACCTACGCTGAAACCAGGCATGTCTCTTTCTACGATGAAGGCAGAAATTCCACGAGTTCCCTTGGCCTTAGTATCAGTTACGGCAATGATAACATAAACGTCAGCAAAACCACCGTTGGTGATAAAGATCTTGTTTCCGTTAATGACGTATTCGTCACCATCAAGGACGGCAACAGTTGTTTGACCACTGGCGTCAGTACCTGCATCCGGTTCAGTTAAACCGAAGGCACCAATTTTACGCCCACTAAGTAGGTCAGGTAGGTACTTTTGTTTTTGTTCTTCTGTTCCATTTTCAAAAATTGGAGCACAGCATAGAGAAGTATGTGCGGAAACAATAACACCGGTTGTGGCACATTTCTTAGATAGTTCTTCTACAAGTGTGGCATAGGCTAGATAGTCGCCACCTTGTCCACCATATTCCTTTGGAAAAGGTACGCCGAAAAAGCCAAGGCCTGCCATTTTCTTTATGTTTTCCATTGGAGTGGCTGCATTTAGGTCAACGTCTGCAGCAATAGGCTCTACTTCTTTTTCTGCAAATTCACGATACAATTGGCGCAGTAGAATATGCTCTTTGTCCATTGTAAAATCCATTGTAAAATCCCCCTTATTACTAATATTCGAGTTCTAAAAGATCGTCTGTCTAGGTCCCTTTTTTGAGGCTACCAACAGTCCGTAGCGACTACAGATTGTTATATTTCTACCGATCTTCCAATTTATATTATAACGCATTTTCCAAGAAAGTAAAGGGACTTCCGCCTTTATTTTAAAAGAAATATTATGTTTTTATGAAATAAAACTAAATAGGCCGGTTTTTCCCCTTGTTCTTAGGAAAAAGATATCCCCCTTTAAAAGGGGGATGGGTTTTTGCCTCTTATTTTTTCCATTTCCTGGCGAATTTCTTCCTTGTAAACGTCCACCCCCGTTTGGTTAAAGGGGTTGACCCCCAGAAGGTAGGCGCTCATGGCGCAGGCCCTTTGCATAAAGTAGAAGAAGGCGCCTAGGTGGTGGGCATCCAGTCGGTCTAGGCTGATATTTAGGAGGGGGACTCCTCCGTTTTTGTGGGCCCTTTGGGTCCCCTCTCTGGCTATCTGGCCCAGGTCGTTTAGGCTAAGGCCCTCTAGGCCTTCTAGGCCGTCTTTATGGCTGGAGGGGGGCAGGAGGAGATCTTCCTCTGGCTCTTTAATATAAAGGGTGGTTTCAAAGAAGTTCCGGGGGCCCTCCTGGATATACTGGCCCAGGGAATGGAGGTCCCGGGTAAAAAGGAGGCTGGTGGGGAAAAGACCCCGGCCATTCTTGCCTTCACTTTCTCCAAAGAGCTGGGCATACCACCGGCCTAGCTCTTCTAGGCAGGCCTCGTAGACACAAAAAAGTTCTGCCTGCTTGCCCTGGCTATAGAGCTGGTAGCGGTCCCAGGCGTAGGCATTGGCTGGATTTTCCAGGCCCCCCACCTGGTCTAGGTCTCTTTTTTGGGCCCGGGCGCCTTCTAGGAGGGCAAAGACATCGACCCCACCTAGGGCCATGGGCAAAAGGCCCACGGGCGAGAGGACGGAAAACCGGCCGCCCATGGTTTTGGGCAGGCTAAAGGCCTGGTGGCCATAGGCTTGGGCCTGGGCCATAAGGGGGCTGTCCTCATCGGTGATCACGCTAATGGCCTCTGGGGGGACTTTCCCTAGGACCCTTAGGATCCGGTCCCTGTACCAGCGCAGGCTCAGGCTTATTTCGGCCGTGGTCCCGGACTTGGAGATCACCAGGACATGGTCCTTTTTGGGATCAAAGAGGGCCAGGTCCATGGCCAGTTCCCTAGAGGATAGGCTGTGGCCAGAAAAGACCAGGGGGAGGTCCTTGCCACACAGGGCCGATAGGCCGGCCTTGGCTCCGTGGTAGGACCCCCCTATGCCTAGGATAAAGGTCTTGCCCCCTCTTTTATTGGTCTTTTTGGCCCAGGCCACCAGGTCTTCCAGGTCCCTGTCTTTTAGCTGGTCAGGGTAGGCATACCAGCCTAGGCCCTGGGGATCTTTTTGAAAAGAGGGGTTTATTTTCTTTTCCAGGGCCCTTATCTTGTCTTCTGCCTCCCCTTTTATCCCTGGACCATAGGGGGCTAGACCCTGGTAATGGAGGGCCACTAGTGGCCTCCTCCCTCTAACTTTAACCAAAGGGCGCTCATATCATCTTCCGGTTGCCGGTAGCTAAAGCTCCTAATATCTTCTTGAAGGTCCTCTAAAAAATTAGGTGGGTTTTTCTCATAGAAGGCCTTTAGCCGGTCCAGGCCATATTGGACCTGGTCCTGGTTGACACATTCTACTAGCCCATCGGTTATAAGGAGGACCTGGTCCCCTTCTTTTAGCTTGTACTGGCCTGTGTCATAGTCCCCACTGGCAAAGAGGGGGTTGATGGGAAAGCCCCTTAGGGGGACTTCTTCCACCTTCCCCTTAGAATAGATAAGGGGAGGACAATTGTGGCCTGCATTGGCAAAGGTCAGGGTTTTTTCCTTGCTATTATAGACCCCATAGACAATGGTAAAATAGTTGCTCACATTTAGGGACAGTTTAGAAAAACGGTCCTGGAGTTCCACAAGGGCCAGGCTTGGGTCCTTTTGCAGGCTCTTGGGCATATTTCTTAGGGCCTGGTAGATGAACATGGTGGTCATGGAGGAGGCAAAGCCGTGGCCTACGGAGTCGGCCATATAAAAGGCCACGAGGGTCTTGTTGATGGGAAAAATATCAAAAATATCCCCTGACAAGATGGCTGCCGGTTCATATAGAGTCTTAAAGTCCAGGTCTCTTATCCGGCCGGGATTGGGGACCAGGGACTTTTGGATGTTGCTGGCGGCGTTCATCTCCTTGGTCATTTGCTTGTTTCGGTGGGTAATTTCTATTTGAAGTTTTTTCTCCCGGGTCTTGTTCCTAAAGACTTCTATGGCTCCCTTGATCTGGCCATCATCGCCTAGGATGGGCGAGGTCTTAACAGAAAAGTAGCCCTCGCCTATTTTTTCTTCCCTCTGGATGATTTCCCCTGTTTGGAGGGTCCTCTCAGAAAACCTCAAATCACAAATGCCATCGTCCCCTTCTTTCATGGGGCAAAGGAGTTGGTCGAGCTCACCATCAAAGGTCTCTTCCATAGACCGGTTAAAAAAGATGACCCGGTTGTTTACATCCACAATTCGAACCATATCTGCAATCCCATCTAGGACTTGGGTGTTTAATTTTTGTGTGTCTAGCTTATCTCTTAGTGTCAATAGCAAGACCAACCACCTCCGGCTTATTTAACGATTAAGTCGCCTTCCCATTCTACATCAATAACTTCTTTTTCGCAGGCCTTGGCAAAGGCGTAGAGGGTATCGGCTAAACGGTTTACAAATTGTAAAACTAGGGGGTCCAGGGCTTCAGTCCGTCCAAAGGAAACAATCCGTCTTTCAGCCCGCCGGCAAACGGTCCTGGAATAGTGTAAAAGGGCAGAGGCCTTGGAGGTCCCGTTGACAATAAAGCCGTGGAAGTCGCCTGCCTTTTCCATATACTTGTCTACTAGTTCTTCTAGGACTTCGATGTCCCTTTCACGAATATGGTGGCGGATTTTGGTCTCGTCCCGGGTGGCTAGATTTTCATTGACTACAAAAAGCTTGTTTTGGATGGCCCTAATTTCTTCTACCATGTCTTGATCTTCAATATAGTTAATGGCTACCCCCATAAGGGCGCCTAGCTCATCAACGGTTCCATAGGATTCTACCCGGTCGTCATCCTTGCCTACCCGGGTTCCGTCATAAAGGGAAGTTTGTCCCTTGTCTCCTGTCTTGGTGTAAATGGCTTGGGCTTGTCTTTCGCTCATGTCTTGCCTCCTTATCTTTTTGTCAGTGCTTTTAGCTTCTTTTAGGCTTAGGACCATAATACTGGTAGTAGTCGGTCCGTATCCTCCCATTATAGAGTTTCCGCTTACGGTCTGCCTTTTTCCCCAGGTCCCTTTCAAAGTGGGGGGCCCCAGAAATGGCATAGGTTGACCAGGTGGGATGGGCCTTCATAAAACGGCCCAGGGCCTGGTTTAGTTTCTTTACACTGGCTTCGTCTTCAATCCGAACCCCATAGGGGGGGTTGGTGATAATCACCCCATAGTCCTCTTTAATCTCCAGGTCCCTTATGTCCTTAACCTCTAGGCGAATGTCATCTTCTAGGCCCAGGACCCCCACATTATAGGAGGCGGACCGGATGGCCCTAGGGTTAATGTCTGTGGCCAGGATATTTAAGGGGTCTTGGTAGTTTATGGCTCCAAAGGCCTCCTTCTTAAGGCCCTTCCAGTCCATGTCCCTTAAAAAGGGCCAGGCCTCAAAGTCAAAGGACCGGTTTAGGCCCGGTGCAATATTTCTGGCTAAGAGGGCTGCCTCAATGGGCAGGGTCCCAGACCCGCAAAAGGGGTCTAAAAACATCCGGTCCGGTTTCCAAAAACTAAGCTGGACTAGGGCAGAAGCCATGGTCTCCGTTAAGGGGGCCTCTACGGACCTCTGCCGGTAACCCCGGTCATGGAGGCCCTCTCCTGACGTATCTAAGAAGAGGGTGGCCTCATCCTTAAAGATCCGGATTCCCACCCGGTAACGGGGGCCGGTTTTTTCAAACCAACCCTGGTGGTAGGTCTGGTTGAGTTTGTCCACAAGGGCCTTTTCTACAATTCTTTGGATGTCACTTAGGCTGTAGAGTTTGGATTTTTGGCTCTTGGGATCGGTTATAAAGTTTCCGTCCCTGGGAATAAAGTCTGCCCAGGGGATTTTTTTCGTGTTTTCATAGAGTTGGTCGAAGGTGTAGGCAGGAAAGCGAGCTAAGACCAGGTGGACTCTCTCTGCTGTCCTTAGCCAAAGGTTGAGCCGGCCTATGTCTTCTAGGTTCCCCCTTAGGCTCAAAAGCCCATCAGAGACCTTGATATCCTCATAGGCTAGGCCCTCTAGCTCCCGTTTTAAAACGGCTTCTAGGCCAAAATTTGTTATGGCTTCTAATTCCACCTTCATACAAACCTCCAAGTTAATTATACTAAAGTTCTTTTGAAAAGGGAATGGATTAAAAGAAGACATTTCCCTTTCCCAGGACCTGGGCCTCTTTCTGACCTGGCCAGGCCCTGGTCCTAAAATCTATGTTATAATACCTATACATAGTTTAATAGTCTCTTGGCCATAATGCAAGAAAGACAGGTGTAAATCCATAAAACAAGATGCTATAACCTATGGCCCGTTGACACACCCAGGATCTAAAGAGGTGATTTAATGACAGCTAAAGTACCCCATTGGAAGGAAGACCTGAAAAAGAACCTATCTAGCTTGGACGACTTAAAGAAAAAACTCCCCCTAGATCCAGAGGGACTGGGTCCAGTTTTGGACCAAAGCCCCATGAATATCACAGACTATTATCTTAGCCTAATGGACCCCTCAGACCCCCAGGACCCCATAGGGAAAATGGCCCTACCCAGCCTGGAAGAACTCAGTCCTGAAGGGGTTTTTGATACCAGCGGAGAAGGAGACAACACCAAGCTGGCCGGCGTCCAGCATAAGTACAGGCAAACCGCCCTGGTCCTGTCTACCAACATCTGCTTTATGTACTGCCGCCACTGTTTTAGGAAGCGGCTGGTGGGCACCACCCAAGATGAAATTATAGACCGGCTGGACCAGGCCCTAGACTACATTGGCTCTCACCCAGAAATTGACAATGTACTTATTACCGGGGGAGACGCCCTGACCCTGTCTAATGAAAATATTGCCCGCTACCTAAGGGCCCTAAGCGCCCTGGACCAGCTGGACTTTATCCGTTTTGGCAGCCGGATCCCTGTGGTCTTTCCCCAAAGAATCTATGAGGACCCCGAGCTTTTAGACCTTTTAAAGACCTACAACCAGAAGAAACGGATCCTCCTGGTGACCCAGTTTAACCACCCCCGGGAAATTACCCAAAAAGCCATCAAAGCCATCCAGGCCCTAAAGGACCAAAGGATCGATGTCTTTAACCAGACGGTCCTCCTAAAGGGGGTCAATGACCACCCAGACACCCTGGCCCAGCTTATGAAGAGCCTAAGCCGCCAGCGGATGGTCCCCTATTATATCTTCCAGTGCCGGCCCGTTAAGCATGTGAAAAACCACTTCCAGGTCCCCTTGACCCGGGGGGTGGATATTATAAACGAGACCAAAAACCGTTTAAATGGACCCGCCAAACACTTCCGCTATGCCTTAAGCCACCCCAGGGGCAAGATCGAAATTTTGGGCAAGCTAGAAGACCAGATGGTCTTTAAATTCCAGCAGGCCAAAAACCCGGAAGATGCCTCCCAGATCTTCTTACGGAAGCTGGGGCCCCAGGACAGCTGGTTTGACCAGGACCTAAACCCCATAAAATAGGCCTCTAGAAAAAGGCCGGGATAAGACCCCCTCCCTTGGCCAATAAGAAAGAGCCAGCCCTTAAGGGCTGGCTCTTTTTTAGCTGGTCTCTTTATTCTTCATCTTCTTCCGCATCCCAGGCGAGTTGGGCCTGGTCGTCTTTTTCATAGTCGAAGGGTTTCATGGTTGGGAAGAAGAGGATGTCTCTAATGGAGCTTTGGTCTGTTAGGAGCATGATCATCCGGTCTACCCCAATGCCTAGGCCCCCTGTGGGAGGTAGGCCCACTTCAATGGCGTTGATAAAGTCGTAGTCCATGGGATGGGCTTCATCATCACCGGCTTCCTTGTCCTTAACTTGGGCTTCAAAGCGCTCCCTTTGGTCAATGGGATCGTTCAGCTCGCTAAAGGCGTTGGCTAGCTCCCAGCCATTGATAAAGGCCTCAAACCGCCGGGTTATGGTTGGGTTATGGGGGTCTCTTTTGGCTAGGGGGCTAATTTCTACTGGGTGGCCTGTCACAAAGACGGGCTGGATAAGCTTATCTTCACAGTACTTGTCAAAGAATTCTGCTAGAATATGACCCTTGGTCCAGAAGGGCTCCACCTCAATGCCATGGTCCTTGGCTAGGGCCTTGGCTTCTTGGTCGTCCTTTACTTCTTCAAAGTCTACCCCAGAATATTCCTTGACGCAGTCGGTCATGCTGATCCGTTTCCAGGGTGGGGTCAGGTCAATTTCTTGGCCCTGGTAGCTGATGACGGGGCTACCTAGGACCTTTTGGGCCACATAGGCAAACATCTCTTCTGTAATAACCATCATCTCATCTTGGTCCACATAGGCCTGGTAGAGCTCAATGTTGGTAAATTCAGGATTGTGCTTGGGGCTCATACCTTCATTTCTAAACATCTTACCCATTTCATAGACCTTGTCAAAGCCCCCAACAATGAGTCTCTTTAGGAAGAGCTCATTGGCAATTCGAAGTTGCAGGTCAATGTCTAGGGCATTGTGGTGGGTATAGAAGGGGCGGGCATTGGCGCCTCCGGCCACATTGCCCAGGATGGGGGTTTCTACTTCTAGGAAGCCCCGATTGTCTAAAAACTCCCGGATCCCCTTAATAATGGCAGACCGTTTAAAGAAGACCTCCTTGACCTCAGGGTTGACAATCAAATCCACATACCTTTGCCGGTATCTTAGGTCTTGGTTCTTCAAACCATGGTATTTTTCTGGAAGGGCCTGGATGCTCTTGGACAAGAGCTGGATCTTTTCAGCCCGGATGGTGGTTTCTCCGGTCTTGGTCTTAAAGACCTCTCCCTTTACCCCCACAAAGTCGCCGGCATCTATGTCTTTTTTTACAATGTCATAGGCTTCTGCCAAGACGTCCTTCTTGGCAAAAATTTGAATAACCCCATAAGTATCTTGAAGGTCTAAAAAAGTGATTTTACCATGGGACCGTTTTGTCATAATCCGTCCAGCAAGAGATACTTCTTTGCCTTCCATCTCTTCAAAATGTTCTGTGATGTCTGTAGTGTAATGGTCTAGGTCATACTTTTCTACAAGATAGGGGTTTTTCCCCTCTTTAATCATATCCAGGACTTTTTGCTTTTTTTGTAAGCGGACTTCACTGGACTTCATATTCTTTGACACAATGGATCCCTCCTATTTCTAACTTATTATTCTATAGCTATCTTGATAACCTCTAGTCTTAATAGACCTTGAGGGGTATCAATTTCAGCCACATCCCCCACGGACTTTCCAAGTAGGCCAGCCCCTACGGGGCTTTCATTGGAAATCTTGCCCTCTAGGGGGTCTGCCTCTGCAGATCCAACTATATTATACTCGTCTTCTTCTCCGCTTGCCAAGTCCTTAACATAAACTAGGGCCCCTACCCGGACCTCATCTTCAGACAGGTCTTCTTCTTCAATGACCTTGGCGTTTCGAATCATCAGGTCCAGCTTGGCAATTTTTTCTTCCAACTGGGCCTGTTCATTTTTGGCCTCGTCATATTCAGAGTTTTCAGATAGGTCCCCATAGCCTAGGGCCACCTTGATTTTTTCCGCCACTGCCCGGCGGCCTTCACTCTTTAGGGTTTCTAGCTCTTCTTTTTTTTCTTCTAATCCTTGACGTGTAAAAAATTCAACTTTTCCTACCATTGGGATAACAGCTCCTAATCTATAAAATTAAGGCCCTCCTGGGGGCCCCTTTTTCCTTACAGGCAACAAGCCTACTAATTTGCCATATTATAGTTTAAAAAGGCCCATTTGTCAAGATGTCCAGGCTTCAATTTCCCCATCTAGCCAGGCAAGGACCTCTTCTTTCTTTTCTAGCCTAAGGACCTCTTCCCTTAGGGCCTTAACCCCGGGAAAACCCGTTAGATAGCCCATAAAATGCTTGCGCATCTGGAGGACCACCTGGCGCTCTTCCTTAGCCTCTAGGCTGTATAAAAAATGGGTCTTGGCAATTTTTAGGCACTGGCCCAGGTCCCTCTCTTTCTTTTCTAAACCGGCCAGGTCCCTTTTGATGTCCTCAAAAATAAAGGGCCGGCCCAGGGCCCCCCGGCCAATGGCCACACCCTGGGCCACTCCCCTGTAGTCTCTGACGTCCTCTGAGGACTTTATGTCCCCATTGGCCAGGACCGGAATAGACACCGAGGCGGCCAGCTTTTTCATAAAGGCCCCATCAGCCTGGCCCCTATAGTAGTCTTCCCGGGTCCGGCCGTGGATGGTCACCATGGCCACCCCGGCATCCTCGGCAATCTTGACTAATTCCAGGGCCTGGGTTTGCCCCTCATAAAATCCCTTCCGGCACTTTAGGGTCACCGGCAGACGGGAGGCCTTTACAGCCAGCCTCAGCATGTCCTGGGCCCGTTTTAGGTCCAAAAGCAGGGCCGAACCGGCCCCGTTTTTTACAATTTTAGGGGCCGGACAGCCCATGTTAATATCAAAGGCCCAAAAGGGGAGGTCCCTTTGGCTCAAATCCTCAATGACATAGGCCATAACCTGGGGGTCCTCCCCAAAAAGTTGCAGGGCCACAGGGGCCTCCTGGGGGTGGACGGCCATTAAATCCTTGGTCTTCTTGTCCTTATAATAAAGCCCCTTGGCGCTGACCATTTCTGTGGTGGAATGGGTCATGCCATAGTCTGTACAGAGCCGGCGAAAGGCCATGTCTGTGTAGCCGGCCAAGGGGGCCAGGGTCAATCTCTCTTCCATGCTACCTCCTAGCTAACGGTTGAGCTCAAAAATCCGTCTTAGGCCGTCTAGGGTTAGGTCCCTTTCAATAATAATATCATGGCGACTATCCCCTACCAAGAGACTGGCAAAGCCCCCGGTAGCTATAATGTGGACGTCCTTGGAGGATAGCTTAAGGTCTTGGCAAATATGGTCTACAATCCCATCGATCATAGATGAAAAACCATAATAAAGACCAGACTGCATGGAAGAGACCGTATTTTTCCCAACGATCTCCTGGGGTTTAAGGATCTCCACCTTAGGCAGTTTAGAGGTCCGGGTAAAGAGGGCTTCAGAGGAAATCCCTATGCCCGGTACAATCATCCCACCGCAATAATTTTCATGCTTGTCAATGACGCAGAAGGTGATGGCCGTCCCAATATCAATAATAATGGCTGGGCCCCCATAGCGCTGGACCACGCTGACCGCATTGACAATCCGGTCCGCCCCTACCTCCTTGGGGTTGTCGTAGCGAATATTTAAACCGGTCTTTATGCCGGCCCCCACAATAAGGGGTTGCTTGTTAAAATACTTAAAGATGGTGTTTTCTAGGGTGTACATAATATTAGGGACTACAGAGCTCACAATAACATCGGATATTTCTGCCGGCTTAATATTGGCATGGTTTAAAACCTCTAAAAAGAACATCCCATATTCATCGCTGCTCTTGCTCTTATCGGAATTCATCCGCCAATCGTGGACCAGCTCTTCCCCATTAAAAATACCAAAAACAATATTTGTATTGCCTACATCTACGACTAATAACATATTCTAAACTCACTTCATTTCTTCTATATTTATTGACTTACTTGCCAGGCTGGCTCTTTCTTGCCGCCAGCACCACAGCCGAACTAATCACAGCAGCTATAATCCCTTCTGGTACGCCAGAAGTCCCCACCACCCCTAGGATAGTGGCTCGGGCTGTCTCCACTGGCAGGCCCACTGCCTCCATATAGCCCTGGGCATAAAAAAGATAGATGCCGCCTAGGACCATAATGGAATGGGCTAGGGTGGTTAAAAAGGCAGAAATCATAATGGCTTCACTGCCATTTTTTAGCTTGAGGGTCCCGTAGAAAAGACCACAGGAAATAAGGAACAAGAGAACATTGACGCCAAAGGCCAGACCTAGGTCCTGGGCTTGGGCACTTTTTACCAGCCCCACGCCCAAAAAGACCAGGATCAAAATCCAGGCCAGGCTGCCAAGGATCTTTAGCTTCTTTCCTTCCACATCCCTAAGGCCCCTATAGATAAAGTAGGCTATAAGGCCAATTAGGACTCGGGGGGCAATGGAAATTAAGGGGTTATAGAAAACAAAACTAATTACAGTGGGCCGGGTAATGGCATTAAAAAGTGAAGACAGGCCAAAGATAAGACCCACCAGGGCTCCCACAAGGGGACCTTCTAAAATAGCGCCTATAATGACGGGAATATGCATGGTTGTTGCGTTAAGGGGTCCAATGGGGACAAAGCCCAAAGGGGTCATTCCTAAGACAACGGTGATTGCCCCTAACATGGCCACCATAACTAAGGTGCGAACATCAAATTTCTTATTCATTTTTTACCTCCTGATCCAGTTCCTTACGGGATACCGGTCAATTCATTGCAATAGCTACTCTTTACATCTTACTGGTTGCTGGCGTAGATGGCATTGGCTATGGCCCGGCTCATGACCTGGGCGGCCAGGGCCCCTAGATAGGTAAGGTCGGCCTTTTGGTCTCCGCAGGAAAGGGCAAAGATGGTGTCCCCATCCATCATGGTGTGGACAGGACGAATACTCCTGGCATAGCCATTGTGGGCCATGGAGGCCAGCTTGGTTAGCTGGGTCTTGTTAAAACGAGCATTGGTGGCCACCAGGCCAATGGTGGTATTGGTATTGGCAAAGGCCTCCTGGGGAGATTGTAGAATGTGGAGATGGTCCAGGGTGGATTCCATCTGTCCCTCTTTTTGGGGTCCAGCAATTTGCAGGCCCCTTTCCCCATCAAAAATATCTCCCAGGGCATTGACACAGACCAGGGCCGCCACCTGAAGGTCCCCCTTCTGGAGGCTAGCTGACCCTATGCCCCCCTTCATGGCAGAGGCAGACCCTAGGATCTTGCCTACGGTGGCCCCTTTTCCGGCCCCTACAGACCCCTGCAAGACGGGCCCTGTGGACCTATTTTTATAAGCCTCTATCCCCATGGCTTCCTGGGGCCTCTCCCCCGGGTCCCCATAGGCCAAGTCAAAGATCACTGCAGCAGGCACAATGGGGACCAAGCCCACCCCTACATCTAGACCCAGACCATCCTCTTCTAGGGCCTTCATAACCCCAGAGGCAGCGGCTAGGCCATAGGCTGACCCCCCTGCCAAAACAAGGGCCGTGACTTCTTCAACCATGTTGACAGGCCTTAAGAGGTCCGTCTCCCTGGTTCCGGGTCCACCTCCCCTAACATCTACGCCACAGGCATTCCCCTTAGGGGGCACAATCACGGTACAGCCAGTGGACTGACCCTGGGCATGGCCTAGCTCAATCCCCTTAATGTCCGTTAGACTTCCTGGATACATAGGGCCTCCTTTCTTGCTATAAACGGCTTACTGGCCTATTATAGCATATTTAAAATCCCTTTTATAGGTCTAAATAGACAATAATTAAAAAATAAACAAAGTCTCCTCCCCGCCCTCCTCCTTCTAGCCCCCTCTTAAGCCTCCCTCCCTTCATCCTGTCTAGAACTTATAAAAACCAGCTAAAAATAAGGACTTCTTAGGATTTGTCACCAGATTTTAACCCATGGCCCTTAAAAAAAACCTATAATAAGGTATAATTAAAATTGTTTTTAAATCTCTGAAATCTGTTATAATGGAAGAAATAAGGGAGGTTTTTATGAAATCAGACTTAAATAAATCACCATCTGCCAAGCAGCCCCTCCGCTGGAGCTCTGCCCTAAAGATTGTGCTCTTGACCCTACTTATTCTGGGGGTCCTCCTAGTGGGCCTTTCTGGAAGCTATGTCTTTACCCTGGTAAAGCAAGCCCCTCCTATAGATCCTACCACGATGCGGGACAAGATGTTTGAGACATCAAAAATTTATGATAACCAGGGCCAGCTGGTAGAGACCTTGGTCCTCAACGAGTTTTCTGAATATGTCCCCATTGAGAAGATCCCCAAGGACATGCAGATGGCTGCCATTGCCATTGAAGACGAACGCTTTATGGACCACCGGGGGATGGACTTCCGCCGGATTCTTTCTTCTGCCCTGGAAAATGTCAAACAGGGCCGGATTGCTGCTGGGGCCTCTACCATTCCCATGCAGCTATCTAAGAACCTATATACCAGTTCTGAACAGAGCCTGTCCAGAAAAATTAGGGACATCTACTATGCCTTCCAAATTGAGGATAAGCTCAGCAAGGAAGAAATTTTAGAGGCCTACCTAAATTCTGCTGGCTTTTCCAAAGGGACCGTGGGAGTCCAGGCGGCGGCCAAGACCTTTTTTGACAAGGACGTATCCGAGCTTAACCTGGCGGAATCAGCCATGATTGTTGGGGCCACCAACCGGCCTTCCACCTATACCCCCTACCATATTACCAAGATAGATCCCCAAGATGACCTAGAGGAAATTAGCCTGATCCTTATGCCTTCTGAAACCCTCCAGGAAGAGGCCGAAGACTATGAGATCGAAATGGCTGCAGACCTAGAAGAAATGGGCAAGATTGACCAGTATGACCTTATGCAAATTGAAGCTGGAGACATCCTCATCCGCAAGGCCATGGCCAATCCTGAAAGTAAAAAACGCCAGGAGCTAATCCTCTGGAAGATGGCCAAGCTAGGCATGATTTCCGAAGCCGAAAAGGAAGCCGCCATCAATACCCCCATCCACATCAAGGTGGGCCAAAGGGGGGTCCAAGGCTATTCTTCCTACTATGTGGATGCGGTTAAAGAAGAGGTAACGGCCCTTCTTTTATCCAAGGGCTACAGTCCCGAAGAGGCCCAGGACATGCTCTACAATGGGGGTCTAAAGATTGAAACCCCCTGGGACCTAAAACTCCAAGAAACCCTAGAAGAAGTGACTTCTAACCCTAAATATTATTCAGGCCGCTACACAGACGACAAGGGCATTCCCCAGCCCCAAGTGGGTTCTGTCCTAATGGACCAAGAAAGAGGGGCTGTCCTAGCCCTGGTGGGGGGCCGTAGCATTGGGGGCAACAACATCCTAAACCGGGCCAAAAACCCCCGGCAGCCGGGCTCTAGTATTAAGCCCATCTCCCCCTATATGACCTACCTTAACGAGGGGGGTACTGCTGGAGACGTCTTCCGGGACCTTCCCCTCCAGTCCCGCCGCTACAAGTTTAGAAACTCCACCGGCTACCGGGGCTACACCACCGTTAGAAAGCTGGTCACCTACTCTTCCAACGTGGGGGCCTACCTGGTGGGGGCCAGCCTAAGTCCCGATGAGGACAAGGCCAATGCCATGATGATGGACACCCTAGTGGACCTGGGGGTTACTTCTCTGGTGACCACCGATGACAACAAACTTTACAATGACCAGGGCTTTGCAGCCACCACCCTGGGTGGGATGACCTATGGGATTTCCCCCCTAGAAATGGCTGGGGCCTATGCCACCATTGCCAACGAAGGAAACTTTATCCAGCCTAGCTTTATCAATAAAATTGAATCCTCTAACGGAGAGGTTCTCTACGAAAATCCCCGGACAGAAAAAAGGGTCACCTCCAAGCAAAATGCCTATATCCTCACCAGCATGCTAGAGGACGTGGTGGCTCGAGGTACCGGGACCTACGCCAATATTCCCAACATGCACCAGGCCGGAAAGACCGGGACCACCTCTAAGAAAAGGGACTCCTGGTTTGTGGGCTTTACCCCCTACTACACCCTATCTGTCTGGATCGGCAATGACGACAACACCCCCCTTAGCGACCACTCCAGAATGGCGGCCCGCCTATGGCGGTCTATTATGATCGACCTCCACGAGGGCCTAGAAGATAAGGCCTTTGAAAAACCCGATGGCCTTTATACCAAGTATATCCCCGTGGCCGGCTACTATGAAATTTTTGCCGACAACACCGCCGCCAGCAACCTTAAGGACCTCTACAAGAACATTCCTAAGGAAAAAGAGGAGGACAAGGATAAGGACAAGAAGGATGAAAACAAGGACTCCTCTCAAAATTCTAACAACAACTCAGGAAACAATTCAGGCGACACTTCTGGAGACTCCCAGTCTTCCCAAGGGGAAGAAACGGGCCAATAAAAGATGTCCCTAAAGCTAAAGACCTTCTTAGAAAAAGGGACCCCAAGCACATGCTTGGGGTCCCTTTTCTATGGAAGTCTTGCCTAACTAGAGGCCCTTACTTTTAAGATAGGCCTCTTTACTCTGAATGAGCTGGTCTAAGACAGAAGACCTGGCCTGGCCTGTTTTTTCCAGGAGCTCTTGGGTTAAAAGAAGGTCATTTAGGGTCAGACGGGGGTAGTCTAAAAGGCCCAGGCTCCCATCGACTAAATAGGCATAGTGAAGGTCCTGGTCCTCCTTTATCCACTTGGGCCCTAGGATTTCTATCCCTCTTAAAAGGCCCTGGGCCTCCCTTAGGTAGTCCTCCCTTCCCTCCTGGCCATAGGCATCTAAAAGAAGGTTGATGACAGCCAGCTGGTGGTTTAGGGAGGTGTGGGTCTGGCTCTCTTGCCCAGGGTGGCTATAGTCGTCCACCAGGTAGCCCTCCTGGCCCTCTGGCCCCATAAGGGTCTTGTGGTGGGCCTGGTTGTGGCTAAGGGTATAGGCAATAATCTTCCTATAGGCTGCCTGGTAGGCTGGGTCTTTAAATTCCTGGTAGCCCTTTAAAAGGCAGTGGGCCAGGTCGGTGTTCCAGCGATTGTCATAGTAGCCAGAGGGGATCCCGTAGTCCCCCTTGAGCCAGCCACTTTCCACCTCCACGGGAAAAAAGCCTGCCTCATTGATGTGGTCCAGGGTCAGGTCCAGGAGGACCCGGCTAAAGATCCTAGACAGGGGTCGGTCTAGATAGGAGAGGTGGTGGCGGGCCAAATAGGGGGAGGGAATCCTAAAATAGGCCTGGGGAGCATAGGGCTTGTAGGTCTTATCGGTCTGGTAGTAGTAGCCGTCAAAGTAGAGGACGCCCGTCTCATAGAGGTCCTCCCTCCCGTAAGCCTCCCTGTCCCCCTCTTGGACCAGGGCTTCTTTAGAGGACAGGTACCAGAGGATACCCTGGGCCCCCTCTTCCAAGGGGTAGGTGTATTTTAAAAGAAAGCCCCCCCTTACCCTATCCACCTCCACAGGCCGGGTGTCTTCCTCTTTGACCAGGTTGGCCTCATCCAGCTGGCTAAAGCTAAGGGCCTGGGAGATGGCCAGGTAGTCCTCCTCCCCTATGACATAGAGGGGGCTATCCAGGGGAAGGCTCAGGTCCTCATCCTGGTAGTCCACCAGCTTTAGGTCCTGGTCCTGGTCCGGATAGTAGGCCAGCTGGAGATGGTCTCCTGGCACAAAGATACTCACCCGGTCCTTCCTATCCCTCTTGTAGGGGCCTAGCTTTAGGAGGTGGAAGTCCCCCTCCGGGTAGGAGAAGGTCTTTTCCTCTAGGCTGGGCCTCCTCAGGCCTGTTTTTAAAGTGACCTCCTGGGGGACCTCTTGGGTCCCTTGCCTAATTAAAAAGACCAGGGCCAAGAGGCCCATAAGGACCAGGATCCCCCCTAAGAATTTCCAGACCCATCTTGTCTTTTTTTCTTGTCTTTTCATGGGTCTCCTTTCTTCTTATGCTAGGGTCCCCAGCTGACTAGGGTCTTCTTCCTCCTCTTTATGGGGGGCCTTTAGGACCTCCAAAAGGGCAATATAGAGGAAGAAGATAATCATCATGGCCGGGACCTCAAAGATATTTTCTACCGCATTTTGCACCAGGACCCCCAGGGCGCCGGCATAGATACAGACGGCCCGGAGAACATCTAACCGGCCTTCTTGCTCGCTAATGACCTTGTAGCCAAAGACCATGAGCCAGACCACAAAAATCACAAAGTAGACCATCCCAAAAAGTCCCATTTCCACTAGGGTCTTTAGGTAGTAGTTGTCCAGGTAGAAGGGGGCCAGGCCATTGTTAATGGCCACAGCGCCCCCAAACCGGCCTAGGCCCTGGCCAAAGATCCGGTCCCTCTCCCACATCCTATAGCCAATCCCCCACCGGTAGAGCCGGCCTCCCTTGGAGGAGGAGGTCACATAGCTCTTGGAAAAAAGGTGGAGAAAACGCTGGCTAATGGGGTTGTCCGTTAAAAGGACCAAGAGGCCCATATAGGAAAAGGGGATAAAAAGCCGCTTGTTCATTAAAAAGATTAGGATGAGAAAGACCACCATAAAGGACAGCCAGGCCCCCCGAGAAAAGGTAAATAAAAGGCCAAAAAACATGGACCCCACAGCCAGGACATGGAGCCAGCGAAAGAGGCCCCTGTCTTCAAAGACCTTGTAAAAGCTCATGGGCAGGAGGATGACAAAAAGAGCCCCCAAAATATTGGGACTGCCCACAATGGAATAGGCCCGGGTCCTGACACTTTCTGTTACATCGGTCCAGTTGCCCAGCATGGGGACCCCGGCCACATATTGGTAGCAGGCGTGGAGGCCCAAAAAGAGGCCCAAAAAGGATAGGACCCGCATTAAAAAGGGCAGGTTTTTCTTGTCCCGAATCATTTGAATAAAGATAAAGAACCAAAACATCTGTTGGAACATGGCCCGAAAGCCCTCAATGGCTATGGCTGGGTCCTCATGCTTAATGAGAAGGTGGGTGATCCCTAAAAGGATAAAGAGGAGGACGGGTAGGCCCATGACGGACCGGACCCGGGGCAGGCCGCCCTGGTAGACCCCCCGGCAGAAGAGGTAGAAGAAGAGGCCCACAAGGACCAGCTCATCCCAAACACTGCCAAAACGGTTGACCAGGGGAAGGCGCCGGATAAAAAAGTCCACCAAAAGATAGAGGGTGGGAACTAGGACCAAGAGGTCCCCCCCATTTTCAAAACCAGACCGGGCCTTTAAAAAGCCAAAGATCCGGCTGCCGGCCAAGAGGGCCCGGAACTTTTCTACCAGTAGGGAGAAAAAAGACCGGGCATAATAGCTGTGTAAAAAGGCAAAGACCCGGTTAAGGCCCCCCCACAGCCTGTCTATCCCCCGGCAGGCCCAGCTAGAATAGTAGAGGTAAGAGGCCCTTTTCCCTCTTTTTTTTACCTGGCCCAGCCTAAAGAGGAAGGACCCTTCCATGAGGCCATAGAGGCTTAAAAGGACCTGGTATAAAAAACTCTCCTCCCATAGGTTTTTTATAGTCCCTATCATTGGTCAACCTCAATGTCTATCACGGTGCCGGCTATCCGGTAATTGGTGGATTCCAAAAAGAGGTCTTGGCCATAGCGGATTTCCTGGTTGCCCAGCTTGATACTTTGGTCCTCATGGGGCAAGTTTCCCTGGCAAACCACATAGGTGACTTCCTTTTGGGGGTGGACACTTTCCACCAGGTCCCCCTCTTGGTTAAGGTTCTTTTCCACTAGGGGCTCCACCCACTTGTCCACTACCTGGGCATCAAAGGTGGATTTTTGACCACTTAGGATGTCGCCTGGCTTGACATTGTCTGTAAGGCCCTGGCCCTTTTCTATATAAAGGGTCCACTGGACCTGGACAGTATCTCCCTGGCCAGCCTTTAGGTCCTCTAGGTTTTTGTTACTGATCTTTAGAAAGGCAAAAAAGACCAAAAGGACCAAGACCAAGATGGCTATTAGGTCAATAATAGACAGCTTGCCAAAAATCCGGCCCTCATTGTCAAAGAGCTTCATTCTACCACCTCACATGTCACAATCCGAGACTTGCTAGCAAAGTCCTCGGTCTTTAGGATATAGTCTAGACCGGCCTTGACCTCTTGGCCTCCCAGCTGCATATAGGGGCCATCATAGTCCACTTGTGCCTCCAGGCCTACGGTGGCCTTGACATGGTCCTCCTGGTGGACCACTTCATAAAGCTTGCCGTCAGACCCCACTTCTACTTTCTTGTAGGGCTCCAGGTCAATGGATGTAATATAGCCGGGCTGGTCCTGGTATTCGGCAAAGAGCTGGTCCCCCACGGCTAGCTGGTCAAAGGCCGACTTATGGACGTCTTCCACCACGCAGACCAAATGGACCTTTTTTCCCTCCGCTTGGTCTTTGTCTAGGTCTTTGACCTTGTCCCTATTAAAATAAAGGAACAAACCTAGAATAACTAGGGCAATAAGGCCTAGGTCTATCATATTAAAACGCTTTTTCATGGGTCCTCCTATAGGTTTTCAATAATCCGGGACAGGACCTGGGCCTGTCTTTTCCGGTCATACTTGTGGATTTCTTCTAGGTCTGGCTTATAGGCCTCCATCCTTTGGTCATAGAGGGTCTTTAGGGCCCGGGCTATGGCCGGGGTGTCAGAAGGGTCGGCACATAGGCCCGTTCCCGTCTCTTGGATCAGGTCCTTGGCCACCCCTTCCGGGACAATGGCCAAAATGGGCCGGTGGGCCCTTAGGTATTCAAAGACCTTGCCTGTATAGAAGTTGCCAGACCCCTTGCCCTTGCCAATAAGTAAGAGCAGGGCCTGGGACCTAAAGAGCATGCGGATGCTGTCCCTGTGGGCCAGGTAGCCATAGCCCACCAGCTGGTCTTCCAGCTGGTACTTTTGCCGGTAGTCCTCCAGGACCCTTTCATAGACATTGCCCACAATCCTCAGCTCAAAGTGGTCCTTGGACAAGATCCCCTCCCGGTCCAAATAGCTAATGGCCTCTAGGATCTCTTCTAGGTTCCGCCGGCCATAGAGGGACCCGGTGTGGGTTAGGATAAATTTAGGGCTCTGGTCCATGGTCTGGTCAATGCCCTGGAAGTCATCTTCATCGTAGCCATTGGGAATGACCACAGACTTCTCTGCCAGACTGGGGGTATCCTGGATAAAGTTTTTTAGCATTAGGGGGGTGTTGGTAATAAAATAGTCCACGGCCCCGTTAATTTTAAGTTCCAGGGCCTTTTCCTTCTTGAGCTTTTGCCGCCGCCAGGCCGAATCCAGGTGGAAGGGGTTGTTGGTCCACTCGTCCCTGTAGTCGGCTATCCAAAAGATATGGGGAAAGGCCTTCTTGAGCCGGTAGCCCAAAAGGTGGGCGCTATAGGGGTAGGAGGTGGTATAGATGACCTCCGGCTTAAAGTCTTCCACAATTTTTTTGATGGCCTCTTCATTTTTCTTGGCCCAGAAGATTTCACTATCTGGTGACAAAAATTTAGCCAGGACCTTTTTAGGGATCCTAAGAAGGCCCTGGGCATTTTCTAGGTCATGGGCAGGGAGGCGGTGGACTTTCAGGCCCTGGGGCAGGTCCTCTGACAGGGTCTTATCCTCCAGGCCCCCTACAAATTCCTTGGTCACCACCTGGATCTCATGGCCCAGCTGACTTAGGTATTTGACAAACTTGCTGGTCCTTTGGACCCCAGCTCCCCCCATGGGAGGGAACTGGTTGGCAAGGATTAAAATCTTACGCATGCCGGCCGTCTCCTAGGAGATAGTAGTCGAAACCCAGGGCCTCTAGGTCTTCCCGGTTTAGGACATTTCGGGTATCAAAGACCTTCTTTTGGGCCATCTTGTCTCCTAGGGCCTTAAAGTCTAGGTCCTTATAGGCCTTGTGGTCTACAGCCAGAACCAAGAGGTCGGCCCCCTCTAGGGCCTCTTCTAGGGGAAGAAGGTCTCGGCCTCCAAGGGTCTTACCCTCTCCATAGGGGTCCGTTAGGGCCAGGTCATAACCGGCCTGGTCAAGGTAGGCCACCAAGTCCAGGATGGGGCTGCCCCTAAAGTCGTCGGTATTGGCCTTAAAGGCTAGGCCCAAAATGGCCAGCTTGCCCTTATCTAAAATGCCCTCAATGGCCTGGCCTGTATAGGTGGGCATGGTGTCGTTGGTCCGTCTGGCCATGGAAATCATCTGAGCAGAGGGGGATAGGTTGGCTATAAACCAGGGGTCTACAGCAATACAGTGGCCCCCTACCCCAGGACCTGGGGTCAAGATATTGACCCGGGGGTGGCGGTTGGCCAGGTGGATCATTTCCCAGACATTGATGCCCAGGTCCTTAGCCACCCTTAGGGCCTCGTTGGCAAAGGCAATGTTTACATCCCGGTAGGTGTTTTCCATGAGCTTGGCCGCCTCGGCCGTGGTGGTGTCTGTGGTTAGGATCTCTGCCTGGACAAAGGACTGGTAGAGCCCTTTGACCTTTTGGGCAGACTTTTCCCCATAGCCCCCTACAATCCGTTCATTGTGGACCAGCTCATAGACAATATTGCCAGGTATAACCCGTTCTGGCGAATGGGCTAGGAAATAGTCCTCTTCCGCTTTAAAACCGGTCTTTTCTTCAATAATAGGGGCAATGAGTTTGTTACAGGTTCCTGGAGGAGAGGTGGATTCTAGGACCACCGTGTTGCCCCTTTCCAAAACTCCTGCCACCGCCTCTGCAGCAGCCCTCACCATGGCCATGTTGGGGGTCTTGTCCTCATTAATGGGGGTGGGCACACAGATAATAAAGACATCCGCCTTTTCATAGTCTGAGACGATCCTTAGCTTGCCAGACTCTAGACCACGGTTGACCAGGTCTTGGACCCCTGCCTCTACCAGGTCTTCCCCTGCCTCAAGTTTTTTGCCTACTTCTGGATTGGCATCATAGCCTATGACCTCATAGCCTGCCTTAGAAAACATGGCAGCTGTAGGTAGGCCGATATAGCCTAGGCCAATGACAAATATTTTTTCCATTCTCTATCTCACTTTCTTTGCTCGTTATTATACTTTTTCATTTTATCACAAGGCCGGTCCCTAAGCAATGAATAGGCCTATAAATGGGGCCTAGACCTTTCTTATAAGAAAAATTCCTGGCCCTAGACCATAAAAAAGTGCCAGCCCTGGGGCCAGCACTTTTC
>JAUNLJ010000028.1 GCA_030532305.1 Tissierellia bacterium | reverse complement strand
CTTCTGTGGGTTATTGTTTTTCTTTATCAACACTATTTGACAAAGAGCCCTTTTTTTGGCATGAGAAAAGCCCCAGCTTAAACTGGGGCTTTACTTTGTTTATGCTTTTTTAGCCTTAGTCTCTTTTTGCAAGGATGCCATCCACCTTAAATAGGGCAGCTGGATCGTCTCCGGCCATCTTGACCATGTCAATAACCCCTCTAAAGTGGTCTTCTTCTTCCACTTGTTCGTCCACATAGGTTCTTAGGAAGTTTTCAACAGCATAGTTCTTTTCTTCTAGAGCTAGGTCTAAAAGTTCAAGAATAGAGGAAGAAATTTCTTTTTCGTGGGCTAGGCCGGCTTCAAAAACGTCTAAGATAGACTTATATTCTGTAGTAGGCTCCTTAAGTTCGCCAAGAACCACATGACCGTCTAGGTCCAGGATCATGTCAATGAAGTCTTCAGCGTGCTTTAACTCTTCGTGGGCTTGGTGGGTCATCCAGCTAGTGGCTCCAGGAAGGCCCTTTTCCTTGAAGAAAAGACGCATGCCATTGTAGATATAGGCAGATTCAGTTTCCATACGAACTTGTTCATTTAGAGCTTTTTCTAATTTTTTGCTTAGGTTTAATTTCATGATTTAATTCCTCCGATTCCGTTTTATCTAGGCTTTTCATTCTCTATTAGACAATATACCCAAAATTTAAGGACCCACACAGGGAAATTTTTAAAAGCAGGGGAAGGCTTTGATAAAAGGGGCCACCCTAGTCTATAATAGAAGAAGAGATGGGTAAGCGGCAGGCTAAGAGCTTAAGGAGGCAGTCATGACCTTTGGAGAAAAGTTAAGGGCCCTAAGACAGAGTAGGAAATTAACCCAGCAGGACCTGGCAGATATTTTAGGCCTAAGTGTGAGGACCATTAAAAATTATGAGGGGGGCGATAGTCTGCCTAAGAAGAGGCAGGTCTACCATGTTTTGGCCGACTATTTCCAGGTTTCTCTAGATTACCTCCTTATGGAGGGGGAGGGGGTCTTTTTAGGGGACCCAAAAACCCTGAGGGGCCAGGGGGCCAAGGAGGTCCTCCTAGACCTGGCCCGGGCTCTTTTTTCCAGTCGGGACCTGACAGAGGAAGACAAGGACCGGCTTATGAGGGACCTCCAGGAGGCCTATTGGGAGGCCAAGGAAGACTAGGCCCATAAAAAATTATTAAAAAAAGAGGTTTTCATTTTAATTTGAAAACCTCTTTTTCTTTAGTTTGAAAGGCTGGTAGTAGGCTGGATTCTTTTAGACAAAGGATCCAGGCTTACTTATTTTTTTCTTGTAGGTATTCGTCCATGGCCTTGGCTGCTTTTTTACCAGCACCCATGGCTAGGATAACAGTGGCTGCACCAGATACGGCGTCCCCACCAGCAAAGATACCTTCAGCTGTGGTTTGTCCATTTTCATCGGCAATAATACCTAGCCAGTCTGTGGTTTCAAGCTCTGGGGTAGTAGAAGAAATAAGGGGGTTGGGGTTGGTACCTAGGGCCATAATAACGGTGTCCACATCCATGTCAAAGTCTTGACCTTCTAGGGGCACCGGTCTACGGCGGCCACTTTCATCAGGTTCGCCTAGTTCCATGGGACGGACAGTCATGCCCACGACCTTACCGGTTTCATCTCCCTTGATTTCCACTGGAGAAGCAAGGAAGTGGAATTCAATGCCTTCTTCAATGGCGTGGTGAACTTCTTCTACCCGGGCAGGAAGTTCTTCTTGCGTTCTCCGGTAAACTACAGTCACCTCAGCGCCTAGACGCTTGGCCACCCGGGCGGCGTCCATGGCCACGTTTCCGCCACCGATAACGGCTGTTTTCTTACCAGCAATAATGGGGGTGTCGGTTTCTTCCCTAAAGGCCTTCATGAGGTTGGCCCGAGTTAGGAACTCGTTGGCGGAGAAGACACCGTTGAAGTTTTCGCCAGGAATATTCATAAAGCGGGGAAGTCCAGCACCAGACCCGATAAAGAAGGCTTGGAAGCCCTCTTCCTTAAGTTGGTCGATGGTTGTGGTCCGGCCAATAATAGTGGAGGTGTTAAAGTTAACCCCTAGGTCCTTAAGGGTATTGACTTCTGCTTGAACCACTTCGTCAGGAAGACGGAATTCAGGAATACCATAGACAAGAACCCCACCGGGTTGGTGAAGGGATTCAAAGACAGTCACGTCATAGCCTCTTTTTACCATTTCGCCAGCAACAGTGATTCCAGCAGGACCAGCCCCTACAACAGCAACCTTGATGCCGTTGGGTTCAGCAGCCTCACTTGTCTTAAGGCCATTTTCCCGAGCATAGTCAGCGGCAAAACGTTCTAGTTTACCAATACTAACGCTGTCCCCGCGGTTTTGTAGGACACAGTATTTTTCACATTGGTTTTCTTGGGGGCAGACCCGGCCACACACAGCAGGAAGGGCAGAATATTCTGCAAGGACCTTGGCCGCTTCAGCAGGTTCTTCGTTGGCAATATGTTTAATAAATCTTGGAATATCAATATTAACAGGACAGCCCTTGACACATTGAGGCACCTTACAATTTAGACAGCGGGTAGCTTCTTGTTGGGCTTCTTCTGCATTGTAACCGTAGCAGACTTCCTCAAAGTTTTTATTTCTTACATTAGGGTCTTGTTCACGGACAGGAATTCTTGTAAAACGATCCATTGTTACTTTTCCTCCTTTGCCTTTTGCTTCTTGCACATACATTCACCAGCATGGCCTTTTTTCTTTTCTATATCACCATATAGTCTTTGTCTCTTCATGGCCAAGTCAAAGTCTACAAGATGGCCGTCAAATTCAGGTCCATCCACACAGGCAAATTGAGTAGAATCGCCTACATGAACCCGACAGGCCCCACACATGCCTGTACCATCAACCATGATGGGGTTTAGGGAAACGGTAGTAGGGATTTCATATTTTTTAGTGGTTAGGCAGGCAAATTTCATCATAACCATGGGTCCAATGGCCACGCAGTGGTCATATTTGATGCCTTGGTTTTCCACAAGTTCTTGGATCATGTCTGTAACCATCCCCTTCATACCGTAGCTACCGTCATCGGTAGTAATATAAAGGTTATCGGTTAAGGCCCTAAGTTCATCTTCATAGATGATAATATCCTTGGACTTGGCCCCAACAATGACGTCAAAGGGAATCTTGTTGTCGGCAAAGTACTTGATTTGAAGGTAGGCAGGAGCCACACCAACCCCACCGCCTACAAAGAGCCATCTTTGTTTTCTAAGCTCTGCAATGTCCATTTCCATAAAGTCGGAAGGTCTTCCTAAAGGACCAGCAAAGTCAAAGATGGAGTCGCCAGCTTCTAATAGACCCAGCTTTGTGGAAGAGGGGCCTACTTCTTGAACAACAATGTCCACAGTGCCTGCCTCAAGATCTAAGCCAGCAATGGTATAGGGAACCCGTTCACTCAACTCGTCTGTAATAACAATAACGAATTGGCCCGGTTGCGCTGCCTCAGCCACCCGAGGAGCATCTATTTTCATAAGGAAAATAGAAGGAGTTAAGTAGCGCTTTTCGACGATTTTGTACATAAGTAACCTCCTAGCAAACATGTGAATTAAAATTAGAATAATACACTTTGTTATCTTTTTGTTAAAGTATATCTATTAATAATATAACATAAAAAGACCTGTCTTTAAATAGTAAAAATAAATTTTTAACGAACCAGACTTAAAAACAAACAGGGAGCTAAAAAAGGAATAAAAACGCTTTCTAATTACAAAAAAATAAAAGGCGCATTTCCTGAAAATACTTCAAAACAATGAAATATAAGAGGGGCTAGGGGGCTTATAAAAATAGACCCCAGCAAATATGAATATAGACTTTCCTAGAGCAGCCTTTCAATATACCTTAACTATGTTATTTATTCTACATTAAAATAATGAAAAAGACCAGCCCTAAGCTTATACGTTTTCATAAATATACTTTATAAATGTCTCCACTGGTTTAGGAAAAAACTTTTACAGGTCAAAAGTCCCTCCTCTAAGCCCTAAAGGAGGCCAGGCATGGTATAATAAAAGCAATCTTGTCAAGGAAAGGGTGTTTATTTTTGAAATTTATAAGTACCAGGGGGAAAGATTTTGCAAATTCTAGCCAAGAGGCTGTTTTAAGAGGGCTGGCTAGGGATGGGGGGCTTTATGTGCCCCAAGACCTCCCCAAGTTCGAGATGGGCAAGCTGGCTGGCAAATCCTATGCAGAGATGGCTGCCTATATTATTGGATTAATTTTAGATGATTTTGAAGGGGAGGACCTCTTAGAGATGGCCCGGGCCGCCTATGATGACCGCTTTTATGTCAAGGATGCCCTAAGACTTATAAACTTTGAAGATAAAAAGAAGACGGTGGTGGAACTTTTCCATGGGCCCACAGCGGCCTTTAAGGATTTTGCCTTAACCATGCTCCCTCGTTTTATGGCCGGGTCCATGAGGGGCCAAGAGGTGATTATTTTAACGGCCACCAGTGGCGATACGGGCAAGGCCGCCCTAGAGGGCTTTAAGGATGTAGAGGGGACTTCTGTCTTTGTCTACTATCCCACAGACGGGGTTAGCCCCATGCAAAAGCGGCAGATGATGACCCAGGAGGGAAAAAACACCCATGCCATAGCCATAGAAGGCAACTTTGACCATGCCCAAAGGGGGGTTAAGGAGATTTTTTCTGATGAAGAAATGGCCCACTGGGCCCAGGACCGGGGGGCTGTTTTAAGCTCTGCCAACTCCATTAATATTGGCCGGCTGGTGCCCCAGGTGGTCTACTATATTTACAGCTATGAAAAGCTAGTGGAAGAGGGGATCATAAAGAGGGGAGACCAGATCAATGTGTCTGTTCCCACAGGGAACTTTGGGGATATTTTAGGGGCCTACTATGCCAAGACCATGGGCCTGCCCATCCACCACTTGATCTGTGCCTCCAACGAAAATAAGGTCTTAACAGACTTTTTTAGGACTGGGGTCTATGACGCCAACAGGGACCTTAAACTCACCCAGTCTCCCTCCATGGACATTTTGGTTTCCAGCAACCTAGAGCGCCTCCTCTACCATGTGACAGGGGAGGCAGACCAGGTGGCGGCCTGGATGGCTGATTTAAAGGAGGGGGGCCGCTTTGAAGTGGGTCAGGATGTCCTGTCTGCCCTAGGGTCCATTAAGGCCTACCATGGGGACGATGAGAGTGGCCGGGACCTTATCCGGTCTGTCTTTGAAGAAGAGGCCTATCTTTTAGACACCCATACGGCCATGGCCTGGAAGGCCCATGAAGACTACCTAGAAGAGACTGGAAAGGGCTACCATACTCTTGTGATGGCCACGGCTAGCCCCTTTAAGTTTCCTGGGGCTGTGGCCCAGGCCCTAGGTCTAGGGGAGGACCTGGAGGGTGAAGCCCTTTTAGAAAGTCTCAGCCAGGCCACCAAGACCCCTATTCCTGACCCCCTAAGGGGCCTTTGGCAAAGACCCCTTACCCAAGACCGGCTTATTTCTATTGAGGACATGGCAAAAGCCATAAAGGAGAGCTTTTAAATGATTAAGATTCGTGTTCCAGGGACTACGGCCAACCTGGGTCCTGCCTTTGATGCCGGGGGCCTGGCCCTGGCCCTCTATAACACCTTTAGTTTTTATGAAGAAGAGGGCCCCTCTCCCTATGGGGAGGATAATTTGATCTTTACTTCAGCCAAGGCCCTTTACGACCGGGTGGGGGCGGATATTTCCTCCCTGCGTTTTGAGGTGGAGGCAGAGGTGCCCTCTTCCCGGGGCCTGGGGAGTTCGGCCACCTGCATTATTGGGGGGCTTTTTGGGGCCAATGAGGTCTTAGGCCGACCCCTGGACCAGGAAGAGCTCCTAGAGATGGCCACAGAAATTGAGGGCCATCCAGACAATGTGGCCCCGGCCCTTTACGGGGGCTGTGTCTTTTCCCTTTCAGGGGAAAAAGGGGTGGCCAGCTTAAAAATTGAGGGCCTAAGAGACCTGGTGTCCTATGTGGCTATTCCTGATTTTGAAGTGTCCACGGCCCATGCCCGGGCAGCCCTGCCTGAGTCCTTGACCTACTCGGAAACGGTCCATAATATTGCCAGTATGCCCTTTTTAATGGAGGGCCTTCGCCAGTCTAACCTGGACCTCATCCTCCTAGGGACCCAGGACCAAATCCATGAGCCCTACCGGAAGGACCTCATTGCTGGTTATGAGACCATGAAGGGCCTAGAGGACCACTTTAAGGGCCGGGTCCTTATATCAGGTTCAGGCCCCACCCTCCTCTTTATAACAGACCAAAAAAAGGAGGAGGTGGAAAGGACCTGGGAGGCCCTGGGCCAAAAGACAGGGGCCCACTGGGACATCCTCTGTCTAGATATTGACCATGAGGGGGCCAAGCGCCTATAAAAAAAGGGGACCTGGGGTCCCCTAAGCTTTATAGGTCTAGATCTTTTTTGATTCTTGCTAAGAAGGCCTCCATGACCATTTTAAGCTTGTCGCTGTCCACATTGGCCTGGATCCGGTAGAGGTTACCAGAGCCTTCTAAGGCCAAGGGGTCCTTGAGGTCGCTAAAGATGGCCTTGAGGTCCACGGGAATGTCTCGGCTTCTAAGGACTAGGAGCTGGGACTTGGCCCCGTTGGGCAGGCCCAGGATTTGGATATAGCCCCTCTTTTCCAGGACAGCCTGGCTAATATGCTTGAGCTCCTTAAAGTTCACAGACCTTAGGATACTGTAGATGAGATGGTAGGGGCCCAGGGGCCGGGCCAGGCTGGTGTAGTCATTGACCTGGTCCAAACCCAGCCGGCCTTCCAGGTCCTTGTTTTCCTTCTTTAGCCGGTTGATATCCCCTTGGAGCCGCTTGATGTGAGACCAAAGACCAGGCAGGTCTTGGTTTTGGAAGAGGAGGGACAGGTCCATGGCAAAGCGCCGGTGGTCCCTATAGTCTTCAAGGGCAGCCAGGCCAGCCTTAAAGGAGAGGGCCAGGCCCTCTTCTCTTCTTTCTAGGGGGCCCAGGGCGATAAGGCCGCATTCTCCTGTTCTTTTGAGGAGGGGAAGCTGGGAGGCCATGGAGGGGAAGCCTTCAACTTGGACCATAAGGGGGGCCTTGTAGCTGACAGGCAGGTTGGACTGGATGATCCGGTTGGCCAGGTCTTCTAATTGGTTAAGCTGCCTAAGGGACAGGTCCTTAAGGTCTAAGAGGAGGTAGGGGGCCCCTTCTGTCTCTTCAAAAATAGGGTCCAGGCCTAGGAGGTTTTTTAAGGCCAGCTTTAGGATAATCCGGCCCAGGTCGGTCTGCATCATGCCCAGCCGGTGGGTCCAGTCTATCTCTACCTCCACTGCCATGCCTTCTTGGACCCCTTCTAGGGGGCAAGAGACCTGGCCAGAGGGGTCTATCTGGCCCTCTTGGCCATTTATGAAAAAGTGGTCCCCCTTAGTGACATGGGGGATAGGGGGGACCAGGATGGCGTCCTTTAGCTTAAAGGAAGTTTGGTCTTTGGTGGTATCTGGCTGGATGATCTCGGTCTTTAGCTTTTTTAAATAGGGTTCTTTTATATATAAAGCGGTCATGGTATCCTCCTTTAGTTTCACTCATTCCATTATAGCACAGACAGGGGCCTTGTGGTATTTTAGACCCAAAGGGAGGCAGTCATGGGAAATATTTGGGCCAGCTTGAGTTTGGCCTTTGTGGTCGGTCTACTAAGTCATATCTACATAGAGCTAGACTTTATTTTTTGCCTCCTCCTGGGGGGAGGCTTTTTTGTCCTTTTCCAAGTTCTCGGGAAAAGGAAGGCAGGTCTCTTGTGCCTGGCCTTTTCCTTGGGCCTAGTTTACCTGCCTTTTTGGTCCCTCTTCCAGCCGGACCTGGCCCAGGGAAGGTTGGAGGGGGAGGGGGTGGTGGTCTCCAGGAAAGAGGGCCAGCTACAACTAGCCTCTGCCCAGGTGGGGGAGGAGAAGGGCCTCCGCCTGGTCCTCTACACCAAGTCGACCCCAGCCATAGGGAGCCGGGTCTATTTTAGGGGCCTGGCCCAGGAAGGGGAGGGGGCCATGAACCCCGGGGGACAAGACAGGATCCTAAGGGACCTATCCCAGGGCATCCATGGCCGGATCCAGGTCCATAAGTTAGAAGAGACGGGTGAGGTCCATAGGGTCTACCAGCTTCGGGAGGCGGCCCGGAACTGGGCCAGGCAGCTTTTTTCTGCCCACTTGACAAAAGGCCACAGCCAGGTCATGGGGGCCATGACCCTGGGAGACCACTTAGACTGGGACCAGACCCAGACCTACAGGGACCTGGGCCTGGCCCATATCCTGTCTATTTCCGGCCTCCATGTGGGCCTGGTTAAGGGCTTTTTAGATGGGCTCCTGGACCTGACCCCCCTGGCCTACAAAAAACGGCGGCTTTTAACCCACGGGTTTTTGGGCCTCTTTATCTTTTTTGTAGGCTGGCCCATAGGGGCCCTAAGGGTCTGGGCCATGTTGGCCTTTTTGGACCTGGGAAGCCTTTTTGACCAGGAGGTGGACCCCCTCTATAGCCTCTTTTTTGTGGGCCTGGTCTTTCTTTTCTACCGGCCCTACTATCTCTTTAACCTGGGCTTTTTACTTAGTTTTTCCTCCCTTATGGGGATCTATAGCCTGGGCCAATGGTTCTTAGACCATGGCTTTAACCAAAATAGCCTGACCCAGAGCCTGGGCATAAGCCTGGCCGTTCTCATTTTTACAGGGCCCATCCTAAATCTGTTTCTAGGGGAGGTTCCCCTTATGGGCCTGGTGGCCAACCTGCTTTTAATCCCCCTCTATTCCTTGGCCATGGGCCTGGGCTTTCTTATGGTGACCTTTGGCCTCATTAGCCAAAGGCTCATTGGTCTTTTTGCCCTTTCCCTGGATGGTTTTTTGGCTCTGGGAGACCTGGTGGTGGGCCTTTTGCACCCCTACAGGCTAGGCCTTAGCCTGGGGCCTTCTGGTTTTTTTTGGCTCTTGGCCTACTACGGGGTCCTTTATTTTCTTTTATCCGGAGCCTACAGGGATTTTTCCCCCTACCTGGCCCGGGTCTATATCCTCCAGAGCCTCTTTTTGGTCCTTATCTTTTTCTTGGCCCTGGGACTGGCTCCCAAGGCCCTAAGGCTAACCATGATCTATGTGGGCCAGGGGGACAGTTTTCTTATAGAGTATGGGGACTACAAGGCCCTTATTGATACGGGAGGGACCCACATGGAGGGGGTGGACCCCGGCAAAAAGTATACCCTAAGGACCCTGAGGGCCTTGGGGGTCTCCCACTTAGACGAGGTTTTTATTTCCCACTTTGACAAGGACCACTACCAGGGGATTTTTTCCCTGGCAGAAGGCATCAAGATTGACCGGATCATCTCGGCCTACTATCCCCAAGATAAAGAGACCCAAGAGGCCCTAGGGGGCCTGGGTATCCCCTGGCTAGTCCAAGAGGACTATAGGAGGGAGGAGGGTCCTCTTAAGCTAAGGGGCCTCTCTTTGGAGGACCAGGGCCAAGATGAAAATGATAAGTCCCTGCTTTTAAGGCTGGACTATGGGCCTTTTTCTGCCCTATTTACTGGGGATTTGACCCAGGCCGGGGAAAAGAAAATTTTAGACAGGCTCCAGCCAGTGACCCTTTTAAAATTAGGCCACCATGGGTCCAAGACCTCTAGTTCCGGGGCCTTTTTAGACCGGATAAGGCCTAGGCTGGCCCTAATTTCTTCTGGTAAAAACAACCCCTATGGCCACCCCCACCGGGAGGTCTTAGACCGTTTAGACCAAAGGGGGATCCCCTATTTTCAGTCCAAGGAGGAGGGCTGTGTCCAGCTTTACCTGGAGGGGGACCGGCTTTCTTACAGGACCTACCTGCCTAGAGAAAAAATTTCCCTATCTTCCTATGGGGGACTGGGGCTTTTGGCCCTGGCCTATGGCCTGGCAGGGCTTAAGATAATTAGCGATATTAGACGACTAGAGGAGGCAAAGGATGGAGATCAAAGATTTATATGGCAATAAAAACCTAGAGGGGGCCTACTTGTTTTACGGGTCTGAGGATTATCTCATGGAGGATGCCCTTAGGAATATCCAGGCCAACTACCTAAGCCCTGACCTAGAGGACTTTAACCAGGTCTTTTTTAGGGGAGATAAACTAGATGTCCTTAGCCTGGAGGAGAGCCTGGAGGTCCTTCCCCTTATGGCCAGCCACCGTTTGGTCCTGGTCCGGGGCGTGCAAGAATTTATCGATAGGCAAAAGCCAGAAGACGACTTTTATAAGGGGCTTTTTAACCTGCCAAAATCCACCCTGCTTTTTCTCATGGAGGACCAGGTGGGGGTCAAAAAGAACCAAAAGCTCTACCGGCGCTTTTCTAAGGCCGGCCGGGCCATCTCCTTTGAGCCCCTAAAGGACCCCCAGTTCCAAAACTTTATTAGGAAATACCTCTATAGACGGGGCCGGAAGATCCACCCGGCCAACCTGGCCTATTTTGCCAGCCGGACCGGCTACATGAGCCGGAATATAGACATAGACCTCCACCGGGTGGCCGGGGACCTAGATAAGCTCATTAGCCTATCTGGGGATGAGATCACCCGGGAGATGATTGATATGGCCATGGAGCCACCAGCCGATGAAAACATCTTTAACCTTTTAACGGCCCTGGTGGAAAAGGACCCCAGGAAGGTCTTTAGGATGAAAGATGAGCTTTTAGCCATGGGGGAACCGGTGGCCAGGATCCTCTATATGGTTATCCGCCAGGTCCGCCTCCTTTTAGGCTTTAAAGTTCTACAAGAAAAAAACTATTCCCTGGCCAATATTCAAAAGAGCCTGGGAATCAAGAGCCCCTATGAAGCAAAAAAAATCCATGGCCAAAGCCATAGATTTACCAAAGAACAGCTCCTGTCCTTCTATCCTATTTTAATTGAGGCAGACCAAAGCTTAAAGACCTCTTCTCTTGATGAGAACCTGGTTTTAGAGGGGGTCCTAGCCAAGATGACCCAAAAATAAGCAAAAAAAAACTGAGAGCTTCGAAAGAAGGGTTCTATACTAAATAGTGTTGATGAATAAATTTCGTCAGCACTATTTTTTAGGT
>JAUNLJ010000008.1 GCA_030532305.1 Tissierellia bacterium | reverse complement strand
AAATAGTGCTGACGAAATTTATTCATCAACACTATTTAGTATAGAACCTCTTTTTTTAGGACTTGGTCTAGGTGACTTTTCCCATACTTTAAAAATTCTTCCATAACCCGTATCCGGGCATAGGGCTTGTTGTTGCCGGGCACAATAATCCAGGGGGCAAAGTCTGTGTCGGTTCGCTCTAGCATTTCGTTCATGGCGTCCATATAGGCATCCCACTTGTCCCGGTTGCGCCAGTCTTCTTCGGTAATCTTGTACTGCTTGTCTGGGTCGTTTTCCCGGTCTTCAAAGCGGCGAAGCTGCTCGTCCTTGTCGATGGTTAGGAAAAATTTAAGGACCAGGTAGCCCTTCTTGTAGAGCTGCCTTTCCATTTCTAGCATTTCGCCATAGGCCCTTTCCCACTCGTTGTCAGTGGCAAAGCCTTCTACCCTTTCTACCATAACCCGGCCATACCAGGACCGGGAAAAAATGGCCATGGTCCCATCTTCGGGTAGGCGGCGGAAAAACCGCCAAAGGTAGTGGTGGGCCTTTTCCGTTTCATCGGGGGCGGAGATGGCATGGGTCTTTTTTAGCCGGGGGTCTACTTTTTTTATGAGCCGCTTGATGGCCCCATCCTTGCCGGCGGCATCCACCCCTTCAAAGACCAAGACAATGGGAATATGGTTCTCATAGTAGGCCATGGCCAGGTCTGCCACCGCCTCTTGGAGGGGGCCTTTTTTCTTGTCATAGTCTTCTGGGCTTAGGGCCAGGTCCATGTTTACCTGGTCTAGGGGCCGGAAGGCCTGGGGCTTATAGGACCGTTTGATCCGGACCCCCTCTTCTCTTTTGACAGCCACCCGTTCAATCCCCCTTTGAACCTCTTCTAAAAGAATGCCCAGGGCCTGGCGGGAGCTGTCCTTGCCCTGGTCTGCATCTAGGACATACCAGGGGGCAAAGGCAAAGTTGGTCCGGTTAATCAGACGGGCAAACCGGCTCCTGTAGGCCTCATAGTTTTTATTTTGCTGGCTGTCTAGGCAGTCCACATAGATGCTCCGGCGGTGGCAGTCTAGGTAGGCATCAATATTTTCTTCCTGGCCCTCCCAGGAGATATTGAGGAAGAACTTAACCACCACCGTGTAGTCGTCATAGAGGGCCTTTTCAAAGGCCTCATAGGTCTGGACCCTTTCTTCTTCCTCTTCCTGGCTCATCTTCAGGTCATTGAAGAAGTCAAAATAATAGGACCGGTCAAAGATCTGCAGGTCCCCCTTTTTGGGGCTATGGAGCCAGAAGGGCTTCATCAGGGGGCTGGTCCCCTTGGGGTCCTTGGGATAGTCAAAAACCTGAACATCATAATATTTAGGGTTTTGGTTTTGGACCAGGTGGCGGATGAGCCGGCCCCGGCCTGAGGACTCAAAACCTTCTATAATGACCAAGATGGGAATGTCCATGGCCTGGGCCACCCTTTGGAGCCGGGCCAGCCTGTCACCCAGGTCGGATATTTTAAAATCGTCATAGGGATTTTCCTTACTCATAGCTTAGCGCCTCCTTTTTATACTTATCCCCACCAGGGCCCTTTTTTAAGCAAGGAAGGGGACAAAAAGCCCGGGGTCTAGTAGAAAAAAGCGCCTTTAGGCCCCGGGCTTTTGGTCTGTACTTTTTCTTATAACTTATGGTAAAGTATACATAGACTTTTATGTGAACTAGGCCCCAGGGCCCTAGGGGCCAAAAGGAAGGCCCCTTTTAAATAAAGACCTATTTTTAGGAGGAGAATCTGACTTATGAATGAACAAGCACGCCTACTCATCTATCAAATTGAAAACGAAGTAAAGGACCAGGCCCTAAGACAGGAGGCCCAGGCCCAGGGCATTGAAGTCCGGGAAATAAAGCCTTCAGAAGTCCACCACAAGGTGGGTTATTTGGCTGGCCTGGAAGGTTATGAGCCCTCCCAAGACAGCCTGGACCCTGCCAAGATTGAAGAAAGTGAAATGATCCTTTTTGTCAACACCCCTCGGGAGGTCCTAGGCCAAGTCCTGGCCCAGCTCCACAGCCAAAATTTTATCTTCCCCCACAAGGCTACCCTGACCAAGAGCTCCAAGGACTGGACCTTTAACTACCTGGTGGGCCATATTGAGGCCGAGCACCAGGTCATGACTGCCTACGCCCGGATGATGAAGGATGTAAAAAGAGGCCTGGCCCTTATAGAAAGGGAAAGGGACCCCCAAGTGGAAGAGGCCCTTATGACCATCCAAGCCTTGCAAGAAATGGGGGACATGCTGTCCCTAGATAATCTAAAGGCCGCCCACCTAGACCTTTTGGCG
Source organism: Tissierellia bacterium (assembly GCA_030532305.1). Classification (GTDB taxonomy): domain Bacteria; phylum Bacillota; class Clostridia; order Tissierellales; family Peptoniphilaceae; genus JAUNLJ01. Next base: position 62,439 of record JAUNLJ010000008.1, on the reverse strand, counting down.
GCCCTGGAAAAATACGACAAGTAAAGGAAAAAAAGTCGGAGCCGGGCTCCGGCTTTTTTTATGGGCTGGACCCAAAGGGAAATCCTTTGCCCCTTTTTACTAGGGTCCTTTTTTCCCCCTCCCCTTTTCTAGGGACCCGGTTTTTCTCCCGGCCCCTTTACAAATTCTTTTCTTTAATTTGACGACTTCCAAATAAAAGCAAAATAATTAGGCTTTATTCTAAAGACGAGTAGGCTCTTTTAAACTAGGAACAAATAAAATTTTTCTCTTTCTTTTTCTTAGACAGAGACCAAAAAAATCACCTTAGGTCTGTAAACTAGGGGGCTTGATTTTATTTTTAATTCCAGTTTTCTAAAATAAAAACCCTTTCCCAAAATAAATAAAATAGGTGACTTCAAATTTAAAATGTCTTTTGATTGAAGGTTTTCAATATATTTACCTTACTTGGTCTCTTTTATCCCTATAAAATAAATCAACCCCTCTCCTTTTATGCTTTTCCTCCTTAAAGAAATCCTTTGCCTTTTGTTCAATACAGTGATATACTGAATCTGCTACATTATATTAATGTTTTTTAGTTTATTAATAATAAACTAAGACAAGAAGGGAGACTTATTGTGAATAACATCCAAGAAATTCTTAGCAAGCTCGATGCCCTTGTCTGGGGTATTCCCCTACTAGTTCTCCTTGTTGGTGCCGGTATCATCATGACTACCCGCCTAAAGGGGTTGCAAATTCGTAAGTTTATTTACATCCTTAAGAACACCTTCCTCAAGATGTTTTCAAAAACAGAGGCTGAAGAAGGGGCCGTTACACCCTTCCAAGCTGTGTCCACAGCCCTTGCCGCCACTGTAGGAACAGGAAATATCGTTGGGGTTGCCACGGCCCTTATTGCCGGAGGACCTGGCGCTATCTTCTGGATGTGGATCGCCGCCTTCTTCGGGATGGCTACCAAGTACGCAGAGGTTACTCTGTCTGTTGCCTACCGGGAAAGAAACTCTGAAGGCCAATGGGCCGGGGGTCCTATGTACTACATAGACAAGGGACTAAATCTAGCCTGGCTAGGTAAACTCTTTGCCTTCCTTGCCGCCATTGCCACCTTTGGTATAGGCAACACTGTTCAAGCCAATGCCATTGCCGGTGTCCTAAACGCCAGCTTTGGTGTCAATAAAATGGTGGTTGGCGCCATCCTAACCATTCTTGTCGCCTTCGTGGTTATGGGTGGGCTCAAGTCTATTGCCAGTGTTACTGAAAAACTCGTTCCTTTTATGGCCGCCCTTTATCTTATTGCAGGTATTATTATTCTTGTTCTTAACGGAAGTAAGGTACCCGGTGCCTTTGGAGCCATCTTCTCCAGCGCCTTCTCTGCCAAGGCTGCTGCCGGGGGCTTTATTGGTGTCGGCCTTATGCAAACCATCCGGGCTGGGGTTAGTAGGGGGGTCTTTACTAACGAAGCCGGTCTAGGTTCTTCTCCTATTGCCCAAGCCAGTGCCACCACTGACCACCCCTGCCGTCAAGGGATGTGGGGTGTCTTCGAAGTTTTCATTGACACAATTCTTGTTTGTACCATTACCTCCCTTGTTATTTTAACTTCTGGCCTACTTTCTCCCGATGCCGATGCATCTATCCTATCTGCCACCGCCTTTGGGGCCTCCATTAGCCACGGAGAATGGATTGTCACCCTAGGCCTAGTGCTCTTTGCCTTCTCCACTATTCTCGGCTGGGAATACTATGGAGAAACTTCCATCCGCTACCTCCTTGGAGCCAAGTCTGGCCTTCCCTACCGGATCATCTTTATTATCTTTGTCTTTGTAGGTTGCGTGGCTCAGCTAGACACTGCTTGGCTACTTGCCGACATCCTAAACGGCCTAATGGCCTTCCCCAACTTGATCGGGGTTATCGGCCTATCCACTGTGGTTGTTAAGTTGACCAACGACTTCTTTGGCGATCCTGAACGGATTCGGACCTCTCCTGAAGAATACAAGCACCTCTTAAAATAAGATTCTCTCAGTAAATTCCTAACAATTTAATCCTCATAAAAAAGGAGCCCTTGGGGGCTCCTTTTCTTTGTCTATGGGGGTCCATGAAAGCCATGGACCTGGTTTTTTTGGCCTGGGCCCTGGCTCTCCCTAGAGGGAGGCTGACCCAGTGCCTTTTAGGAAGGTCTTTTTACTTAATGAACTTATCTACAGGGTTGGCCGTGTAGATAGTGTCTCCCTCTTCGCACTTTCCTGTCATGTGGAGGCGGTCGCCCTTCTTTAGCCGGTAGGCTGTCACGCCATCGTCATTGGCAAAGAAATTGAGTTTGACGTAGTCGCCGGCTGTCTCAACAAAGGCTTCCCCTTTAGCAACGGGGATATTGCCATCTTGGTAAACGGTGATGGTTACCACAGCCCCGGCCCTATCGGAGGTCACATTGACATACTTCTTCCGGGCCTTGGCGTCTAGCATGGAGGTGCCCAGTTGGAGGGTATGGGTGTAGTTGACCTTGATGGCGCCTTGGTTGCCAAAGGCGTCCTGGGCGAGAACCCACATGTCGGGCATGTCTTCTTGCCAGACCAGGGTATAGAGGTGGCTGATAACAGCCTTTTTACTTTCAAATTCATAAGTCTCGTTGCCTTCGGCTCCTTGACCCTCACCGGACGTATTTAGTTCCAAGATCAGTGTTTGCCCATCGAGAACCTCACCCAAGAGTCCCTCTAAGTTGACAAAACGCCTGAAGGTTTCATCTGTCCCGGTAATGTTTCCTGTGGGTGCTTCCAGGTCCAGGATGACTTCTACGGTACTGGTGGCAGGATGGGAATAGCCACCGTCGGCATTGGGATTAACTTCCTCTGCCACAACCCGGAGCCGGTCGCCGTGGGCGACTGTATCAGGATCGAGAAAGATGGGATAGGCGTTGCCTCCGTATTTATCTCCCTTTTTATCCCCTTCTTCCATGATTTTTTGAGCCACGGGAATCCATGTGTCGTTTTCAGGGTCGTATTTTTCCACCGTGTACTTGGACCCGGTGCCCACTTGGTCCAGGACCTTGTCGGGGACGGTGAAGTTAACTACGGGATTATCCCCCTGCTTTTCTTCTTGCTTGAAGACTTCTACAGGGGCCGAGGTCTTGTCGGAGAGGATTCTCATATTCCCCAGGGCACTTTTTAGGTCACCACTAGCTGTGGTCTTAAGGTATTGACCCGTAAGGTCTTTCCCCCCCTTGCCTTCGAGATTGATGCCTGTTACCACGAGCTGATTTTCGGCGATACTGGCGCTAAGGCCATTTTCACCTGCAAAGGCCCCATCTGCTTGTTTTTCTAGGCTATAGGTGGTTCCGTCCAGGATAAGCTGGACTTTGTCGATGGCTTCGTAGTTTGTGCCTCCCGGCCACTTTAGCTTGATTTCAGTGTCAGTGTCTTTCACTCTTGCAAATTCGGGGGTGGGCAGGGTTTCCGGGCTGGCAGTCAAGACGATGTCGTAGCCTGTAACCTCTCCAGCCTCATTTAAGAGGGCTTTTCTGGCTGTAGCTGAGGTGTAGGCATCGATGGTGGTGTCATTTGCCACTTCAAAAGCTTGGGTTTTAGCCAGCTCTACCCCATAGGGGTCTCGATTGGAATTGGGATCTGGATCTTTATAGAGGTTTTTGGGCGCATTGGGATCCAGTGAATTCCCCGCGGATTTTACATAGGTGGAGATGCCCAGGCTGGACCAACTGGTCTCGCCAAAGGGACTCGCGAATTTGGTATAGGCCAATTCTTTCCCACTGGGAACCACTACGGATACATAGGACCGTCTTTGTCCCAAGATGTCAAATCCGGGGAGGGTCCAGGTCGGGTTTGCCTCATCTCCCGGCGTCCAGGTCTTTAGCACGGTCCCATCGCCGATGGGATTGTAGTTGGCGGCGGCGTCAACGGTGGGGACGTTGTAGCCGGTGACGGCGGTCCGGTAAAGGAGGCCCACTTGAAGGGGTTTTTGCTTGTCAGTCCCTACCCCATCCGCATATATGGGCTTATTGGGGACGGTCTTATCCACCACTTGGTATTGGGGACGAACGGTCACCTCATAGAAGGGACGGTAGACGGCATAAAGGTGAATTTCTTTGACATTTTTTATAATGTCTTCCACGGTTTGATAGGGAATGATGTATCCCCCTTGGTCTGTATAGCTAAAGTCTTCCGCCTTGATGGAAAAATTAAATCCGTTGGGCAAGGTGGCTTTGGTCTTTTCCTTTAAGAGGTGGTCATAGGATTCTGTGGACTTGGGAACCGGGATCTCCTTGTCATTGGCATCATGGAGGACGCCATTTTGCAAGGCCCCAATCCGTTTATTATTGCCCCCTGCCTCAAAGCCGGTCTCCTCTGGATAGGCCCGCCAGCCAATAAAGGAGTGGCCCTCCTTCTTGAAGTCTTCCAAGACGGAATCGGCCTTGGCTATATCTTCTGCCCGACTGGTGTAAGGGGCTTGGGGAAGCTCTTTAATGATGGTGTGGCTTTTAACTGAGGCCTGAGAATTGGCATCCAGGTTGGTTATATGCTCATCGATCCCATCAATGTCTGCCTGAGTGATTGGAAGGCGCCTGATGATTTCATTGCCATGGGCATCTGTCACTCCGGAGTGGAGGACGATGGTGGGCCCACCATAGACGGCATAGACAGTCCGATGCTTGTCAATGGGAGAGGCGGCGTCAAAGACAAAGTTTTCAGGATTTTGTCCATCGACTTTTTCCCAGTCCTCGATGTTTCTTATGACATTGGTTTCCTGGCCCTCTGCATCTTTCTTTTCTAAGAGCTCATAGTATTGTTCTTCGGCGGTCTTGCCTCCCTCGATATCTACCAGCTTTTGGGTGGTCCAGCCCACCAGCCGCTTGGCATTGGGCAGGTTGACTTCTTCATCCACGGGGAATTGTCGCTTGAGGAGCTGGGCTATTTGGTCGGCCTTTACAGTCCCATTGTCTGAATTTATGGCATAGGGATTGCCATTGTGGTCGGTGAAGTTGATGACTTCGCGGTCGATGGTGGTTACACTCCCATCTTGCCCTTTTAATACTTGCTTCACGGAAAGGGTGGGCCTTGTCATATCAATTTTTAGGTTGTCTCCGCCCACTATTTCCTTTCCATCGAAGGTGGCGAAGCCGGAGGGCGTATAGCTTTGATTTTTCTCTTTCGTGAAAGTTTTATTTTCGCTGACGGTGTAGGCATATTCCTGGTTCAAGGGGGCAATTTTTTCGATGAAGCGGCTTCCGTCGATTTTAGAAAACTGACCTGCCAGGTCAAAGGTCACCTTGGCCTGAACCTGCTCGATGACGGGATCGGAGGACATCTTATCCACGCCCCGGAACTTGAAGCTAATGGGCATGTCCTTGGTCAAATTCTCTTCTCGGATCTCGGGAAATTCCATGGGATAGCCCTCGAAGGCTTTGCCGGATTCATATCTGGTCTCGGCAATGCCCACATTCTCAGTATAGACCTTTTTCGTGGGCATTTTGTATCTTTCATTCGCAGGACGCCATAAGTCGTCTGCATATGATGTTATCGTGTTGTACGAATAGGAACTTTCATAGACATAGACCCTTTGATCGTACTTCTCAATGAGCCTTGGATCGTCCTTTGCCTCATCTGTAGCGCCCGGTGGATCCAGTAAGGGATAATCCGCCAGGACCCAAGAATTGGGCGTCTCGATAAGGCCCCGAATCTTGCTGCTATTGGTGAAGATTTCATGGATCAGGGGACTGGGGGACTTTTGGACATAACCGCTGGAGGTGTCCAGAGAGACCCCGATAATTTCCGCTTTGCGCCCCACCGGTTCCTTTTTATCGAGGGTCTTCTGTAAAATCACCTCACCATCGTGCCCGGTGATGGAAAAGGTCACTCGATCCACCTCGGATTCAGGCCGTGAAAGCTTGTCGTCCAAGTTCAAAATTCGAATGGGCGTCCCTGCGGGAATTGTAAAACCTACGAGGTTCTCATAGCGAGTTCCCCGGTGACCAGTTTCTTCGTCCGTATAGTATTCCCCTCTGCTGATGCCCCAGAGGAGGTCCAAGGCCTTTTGATTGCCAAAGTAAACATTGGATGCCCACGTGGAGGGGTCAGTAGATTCTTCGATATCGTCAATTTCTTCTCCATAATTGACATCCACTGTGGCACCCTCGGGGACGAGGATGTCCTTATCGGTAATGTATTCAAAATAGCGGGCTGCCTCACCGGAGTTTAAAAGCATGGACGTAAAATTAAAGGTATGGGCCAGGTCTTTATTATTGAAAAGTTCCTGCTCCATCTTGTCCACATCCACATTGTATTCCACCACCGTGGCATCGGGAAGATACGATTGGCCAGTGACAAGGTCGAAGAAAAAGTCCTGCGGGTCTCCGTCGGGTCCTTGGGGAAGGATGGCAAAACGCCCACCTGAGTCGTCAGTCACTAAAGGCTCCCCATAATTTAGCTTCTCGTCGTGGAGCTCTGTAAATTCTTGGGTTGCGGCAATAAAGCTGTACATCCCCCCTTGGCGGACCAAGTTTTTCTTATTTATGGGTACAGCCTTGATCTCGTCTATGGTCTTGTTGTATGTTGAATAACCAAATTGATCAGCCTTATAAACCCTCCCAAAGTTGCCATCATCATCGAATTTCAAATAGGGAAGTAGGTCTTCAGAAAAGTCCTGGCGAAAAGCCTTTTTCAATGTATTATCATCGCTGGCAAGGTGGTTTTGAGTATGAAAATACAAGACCTTCAAAATACCCTTTTCAGGCTGAAAAAAACTCCTTGCATTCTTGGTGAACAGATGCTCTCTTCCGCCACGTCGTAAACGACCACTGGTGTAGTAGGAAGCCAAGGGGTCATCCAGGTCGGTGACCACAAAAGAAAAGGTGTAGGTGGGGTAGCTTCGATGGTGCTCAGGATTGATTTTAGTATTGTTGTGCATGGACCAGACTTCCGTGCCCGTCCCATTGAAAATTCGGGTTTCCACCCGGTGGGGGCCCTCGGCTTTCACATTCTCCCAGGTCACGCCTTCCTTTAAAGTAAGGTAGACATCCCGCCTAAAGCTCTCAAATTTAGGACCCACATAGTCGATCATCATCTCCGTGCCTGTGGTGGCAAAGGTAGGCTTTGTAAACCTATTGATGTCCCTCTTCACCTCGCCATTATATTCAGGGTCATATGCCGCCTCATTGTCGGAAAAGGCGTAGGACTTATCAAAGTCAATCATGTCAAAAAGCGCTTGGTCGAACTTAAAGACGATATGTTTCAACCCGGGATTTTTGGGATTCAAAAGGGGCCTATTCTTGTTGGTACCATTTTGCTGGCTGGTCTGAACCTTTAAGACCGTCCTTCCCTCTTTATCAATAAAACTACCCACAAAGCTCACGCCAAAGTTTGCGATGTGGGCCTTCTTGCCCACTCCCTGGGCATGAAATATGGTCCCCTCGGGAAGTTTCCATAGTACGTCCCTATTGGCATTCTCTTCCCGGCCCCCCTCCGGTAGGTCCCCTGCTGCAAATCCAGATAGGGGCACCATACCCAAGAACAGGACCAAGGCTAGTAAAAACGTGCAGATTCTTCTTATTTTAAATCGCATTTTTTTCTCCTTTTTTGTCCCTTGTACCCTAGCAGGTCCTAAAGATGGGCTACCCCTTTAAGGGACCTAGGGTCACTTTGCTTTCAAACTTGCTCTCTTATTTGTTTTTAAGGCTTGGGTGCCAGGGCCAAGCCCTCCTAGATTTAAAAGAAGACCTGGAGCCAGCCTAGACCCAATCAAAAACCTTATGCGACCTTATTATACAAGTATTATACAAATAAAAAAAGTCCCCGTCAAATGTCTTTTTTATGACCCTGGACTTAAGGGCTGGGGCCAAAAAAGCCAGCTAGCCCCTAGGGGTTAGCTGGCAAAAACCTTTTAGGGACTTTTTTTGGCCGCCTACTTATCTTTCTTCCCGCCGAATAAAGCGGCCGGGGCAGGGGCCCAGGTGGTGGCCATCTTTTACCGTAAGGACCCCATCCACAAAGACATAGTCTATGCCGAGGGGGGGCTTTTTGCCGTCTTCATAGTCGGCCTGGTCTAGGACCTGGTCGGGGTCAAAGACCACAAGGTCGGCATCGTAGCCCGGGTCTAGGGCGCCTTTTCTTTTTTCTAGGCCCAGTCTTTTGGCGGGCTGGTAGGTCATCTTGTAGAGGGCCTCTTCTAAGGAGAGGACCCCATCTTCTCTCACATAGGCCCCTAGGACCCGGGGGAAGGTTCCGGCGCCCCGGGGGTGGCCCTTGTGGTGCCTATAGAGGCCGTCTGAGGCCACAAAGACAAAGGGGGCCCTTAGGGCGAGTTTGACTTCCTCTTCGTTCATGACCCGGGCCACAGCCAACATATGGGGGTGGTGGTCCCTTACCTCTTCTAGGAGCTGGGGTGTCAGGGTCTGGTTGTAGTAGGGGGCGCCCTTTAGGGTGATGTCTTCCCAGTGGGCTTGCCAGTCGGCCAGGGTCTTCTCAAAGTCTCCGGCAAAGACCTCGCTGCCTACAGAGGTGGAAAAACCGTCATAGGGGTAGGCGTCCACTTCCACATTGACCCCCTGGTCCCTATAGTGGCTGATCCGGTCTAGGACCTCCGCCATGTTGCCAAAGGCGGAGCAGGAGGACAGGTGGGAGATTTGGAAGGGGATCTGGCTCTTCTGACCTATCTGGCACATTTCTTCTACGGCCTCTAGGGCCCGGGGGCCGTCAGCCCGGTAGTGGGCAGACACCAAGAGGTCTTCCCTCCCCCTATAGTCTTCTAGGACCCTTAGGATTTCTTCCTGGCTAATGGAGGGGGTGTATTCAATGCCAAAGGAGATCCCCACGGCCCCCAGGTCTATATCCCTGGCTATGGCCTCCTTTAATTGGGCATAGTCTGCCTCCTGGGGACTGGCCTGGTCCTGGGGAAGGATGGCTGAGCGCAGGTCGTTGTAGCCCACACTCAAGAGGTAGTTGATGGGGGCGCCCTGCCGGTCCAGGTGGTCTATAAAGTCTTTTGCAGGGGTTTTGGCGCTGCCACAGTTGCCTCCCATGGCGGTGGTAACCCCCATTTGGACCATACTTATGGCAATATCATAGTCCTCCTCTTTTAGGAGGGCTCTTTCCTCCTCGTGCATGTGGATGTCAATAAAGCCGGGGCTGATGATTTTGCCTGCCACATCTATCTCTTGGTCAGCTGGGGGCAGGTTCTTGCCTCGGGCTAGGACCTTTCCATCTTCTATCAAGAGGTCCTCTTCTTTAAAGGACTTGGTTTTTGGATCAAAAATCTGGCCATTTATCAGTTTGTAGGTCATGGTTTTCCTCCTAATTGGTCTCCTATTTATTTATCTTTCTTTTTTTCTATTATACCAAAAAATACCAATAAATAGAAAAAAATGTCAAAAAAACGCAAAAAAACGTATAAAATTAGGGGGCTTTTCTGCCCCCTGTCTCCATAAAAAAATCTCCGGACTTGCCGGAGACTTTCCCCTTATTCTAGGGACCTTTCCCTCTTGTCGGGGAGCTGGGCCAGGATAATGGCCACAAACATGAGGATACAGCCCATCACTTCCCGGGGGCTTAGGACCTCGCCTAGGAGGATGGCCCCGGCAATGACGGCAAAGACGGACTCTAGGCTCATGATCATAGAGGCCATGGTGGGGTCGGTCTTCTTTTGGGCTATGATCTGTAGGGTAAAGCCCACCCCAGAAGAAAGGACCCCGGCATAGAGGATGGGGGGAGCGGCGTTTATAAGGGCTTCCATGGAGAAGTTTTCCCTAAAGGCCACCATGAGGATCAGGGAGACGAGCCCGGCCACGGCAAATTGGATCATGGACAGCTTGACCCCGTGGGCCTTGGGGCTAAAGTGGTCCACCACTAGGATATGGAAGGTGTAGGCAAAGGCGCAGAGGATAACAAAACTATCTCCCCGGCCAATGACAAAGCCTTCTGTCACAGAGAGGAGGTAGAGGCCGGCCACGGCGAGTAAAACGGCGATCCAAACCCGTCCCTTGATCTTTTGGCCAATAAAGATGCCAAAGAGGGGGACCAGGATAATGTAAAGGGCGGTAATAAAGCCGGCCTTGCCTGCGGTGGTGTAGATGACCCCAATTTGTTGGAAGGTCATGGCAATCCCCAGGACGATCCCCACCAGGATCCCCCCAATCAGGGTGGGTCTTTTCATTTCTGGGGTTTCTTCTTCCATTTCCTTGCCTGTTATCAGGGGCCAAAGTTTTAGGACCACATATAAAAAGAGTGTGGCCACAACATTTCTTGCAAAGTTAAAGGCAAAGGGGCCCACATGGTCCATTCCTGAAACCTGGGCCACAAAGGAGGCCCCCCAGATCATGGCTGTAAGTAATAGTAGTAGGTTTCCCTTCATTTTTTCTGACATAGATTCCCCCCTAAATAGTTTTTATAGCTATAATTTGTCTTTTATTGGCCCTCTTCCTCTTTTATGACGGGCCTCTCTAGGTGCTTGATGGTATAGGTGCCATGGAGGCAGAGCTGGCCATTCTGGCTTACATGGACGGCAATGGTGGAGAGGGTCTTGCCCTTTTTTAAGTAGCTGGCCTTGCCGTAGATTCGGCCGGGCAGGATCCCATAGAGGTAGTCCACCTGGGCATTGACGGTGACCCCGGGCCGGTCTAGGTAGGCTAGGCTGCCGGACAGGTTGTCTCCAAAAGTAAAGCCCACCCCGCCGTGGGCCACCCCATAGACATTGAGGCTCCGCCCATCTATGTCCATATAGCCTTCCAGCTGGTGGCCGGGCTCAATCTTGGTGCAGTGCATGGGAAATTCATGAAAAAACCCCAGGTCGATCTCTTTTAGTTTCTCTTTATATTGGTCCATATAGTGTATCTGTCCTCTTTCTAAAGAAAATATAATTGCTCTTCTTCTTCCGGGCTCAAATTGGAGAGGGTGATCCCCAAAAGCCGGAGTTTTTTATCTATCTTCATGGCTAAAAACAAGTCCCTGGCGATAGGGTAGATGTCTTCTTCCCGGCGGATGGGCCCTTCAAAGGTCTGGCTTTTGGTCCGGGTCTTAAAGTCCACGTCCCGAACCTTAACCGTTAGGGTATGGGCCAAAAAGCCCTTTTTCTCCAGGGCCAGGTCCAATTCCCTGGAAAAGTCCCTAAGCTTGGCTAAGAGCCAATCTTGGTCCCGGGTATGGACAGCAAAGGTCTCTTCGGTCCCCAGGGACTTTCGCACCCGGTGGGTTTCTATCTTTCTGGGGTCTATGCCCCGGATCCGTTTGTAGATCTCCCGGCCCCCCTTGCCAAACTGGTCCACAAGAAAGTCTTCTTCTACTTCCAAGAGGTCGCCCACGGTCTCAATGCCTAGCTTAACTAGCTTTTTTTCGCTCTGCTGGCCAATCCCGTGGACCCGGCCCACAGGAAGGGGCTTTAAAATATGGGGCACCTGGTCTGGCCAAATGGCCTTAAAGCCCTGGGGCTTGTTCCAGTCGGAGGCCAGCTTGGCTAAAAATTTATTGTAGGACAGGCCGCAGGACAGGCTAAGACCTGTTCTCTGGTAGACCTCTTTCTGAAGGTCTAGGGCCTTTTTTTTGGCCTCCTTATGGCCTGTAAAGTCCAAGTAGGCCTCATCAATGGAGACCTTTTCTACAGCAGGAGAATAGGCCCTATAGATGGAAAAGACCTGGCGGGAAAGCTCTTGGTATCTCCCCCGGCGGACGGGCTTTAAAATCAGCTGGGGGCAAAGTTTTTTGGCCGTGTAGACGGGCATGGCTGAATGGATGCCATATTTTCTGGCCTCGTAGCTGGCTGTGGTGATAATGGAGGACTCCGTTCGGCCACCTACAGCCAGGGGCTTGCCTACAAGAGAGGGGTCATCTAAACTTTCCACGGAGGCATAAAAGGCATCCAGGTCTGCATGTAAAATCTTTTTCACGCCTTCCCTCCTTGTCTATTTTATCATAAATTTTTTCAGCCTATGGGGTCTTTCTATAAAATTCCCCTAAGAAAAAAGCCCCCAAGGGGCCCTATAAAAAGAATAAAAAGTCCCCGTCTTCCCCTATTATACATGATAGATGGAGGCAGAGGGAGGCTTTTTTTATAAGGCTAGGGCCAGCTAGTCTTCCCAGCTGGCCCCGGCCCCTATGGATGGTTTATTTAAAAGTCTTCCCAGTCACTTTCATCGTAGTCTTCTTCAAACTCATCATCAAAAAGGTCTTCCTCATCTTCTTCAAAGATCAGGTCTTCATAGTCCTTTAGTCCAATTTCAAAGCGAACATCCAGGGTCTTAAAGGGGTAGACCTGGGCGATGATGGCATCTTCTGTAATAAAACGGACCACGCAGGCACATTCTTCCATGATCCTGTCATAGATCCGGCTGGCTGTCTGGGTTCCCTTAACTGATGTGGGGCCCTGGTTAGACACATAACCTAGTTTTCCTAAAAAGGGAGAAAAAACTCCAATGGCCTCCTGGTCGTAGGGGTTGTCGGGCTCCTTTCTCAGGATCAGGGGGGTCCCTATTTTAAAGGGCTTTTTTCCATAATAGTTCTTACTTCCACCAATGCTTACAAAGATATCTTGGGTTAGCATACCATCCCTCCTTTACATAAAAGCTGGTTTTAGTGGGCTTATTTATGCTCCCGGGGGCAGGGGTCCTGCCCTTAGATATAGTATAGCCTACTTTGGGGAAAATAAGTATCTTTTTACAAAAACTCTAAGCCCTCTTTACATTTTTTCCATAAAAAAGACCCGGCTGGGCCGGGCCTTTAGCTCATTAAGCTTATTTAATCTTTTTACGAACGTCTCCAAGCATAGCTGTTGGAATGGGAAGGTCTAGTAGGGTGCGTAGACCAGGTTCAGCATTGATAATGTTTGGAATAGAGTTTACACACATAGCAATGGTTCCGATTCCACCAGGAACTTCTGGGTTGATGGCTAGGTTAATGTCAGGTACGCCTGTAATTTCTACATAGTCACCAGTGTGGGTTCCTTCATCTTCAGGTTCGATTTGTTGGGGATGGATCATTTCGATCTTGTCTTCTCCGTCAACCTTACCCCAGCCTAGCATGTTTACACCAGCCACTTGGCCAGCTTCGATTTCTGCGTAAGGTGCCTTACGTGGAACAGAAGAAACAATGCTTTCCATGGAAGTGCGAACAGGTTCGTCAAGGTCCCAACCAATTCCCTTGGCAATGAGGCCAACGGATTCTTCGAAACCAACGTGACCAGCTAGTTTGTCTTCTTCTAGTAGACGGTCAAATTCTTCTGGGTCAAGGCCAACCCCTTGTTCTTCCATAACGGCACGGCCGAAGGGAGATAGGGAGTTAACCCGTCTAGATACAATGTGGTCGATGTCTTCACAAGCACCAGTCATAACAAGTACAAGAAGGTCCATGATTAGACCAGGGTTAACCCCTGTTCCCATAACAGATACGCCATTTTCTTTGGCAATCTTGTCTAGTTTTTCAGCAAGTTCTGGTTCTTGAGCTTGTGGGTAAGCCATTTGTTCTGCAGTGGTAATGACGTTGATCTTGTTTTCAAGGATGAAAACCATCTTGTCAAAGGCCTTGGCAGTGTAGGAGTCTGTAGCTAGAAGGACTACGTCAGCAGCGCCTTCCTTAATAACAGTTTCTTTTTCAGAGTCATGAGTGATCTTGATTTCAGGCTTGTCACCTTGTTCTACATCTAGAACTTCATACATGCTCTTTCCAGCAAGTTGATCCCAACCGTCAATAACGCCTACGATTTCGATACCTTGTTTTTTAAGAAGCATTCTTGCCATTCCGCCACCCATGGAACCTAGGCCCCAAATAATGACTTTTACGTTTTCCTCTCTCATTTTTCCCCTCCAATTAATTTCAATTTAATAAAATTTTCCTACCTTTAATTATATCCTAATGGGAGAAAAAGGCAAGTTGTTTCAAAATACTAATATATATTATCTTTTTGATACCCTGTCTCTTCGTTTTCATGCCTAGGGGTGCTTTTTTGGGGATTTCTGATATAATAGGGATAATCCTTAAAAAGAGAGAAAGGAGGCCCAAGGCCCCCATGAAGAAAAAATTTGCCTTTTTTGACTTTGACAGAACCCTTATTAACCGAGACTCTATCTTTATCCTTTGGCAAAGGACCCTCCTGGACCACCCCCAGGCCAGAAGGGAGTTTTTCCGCCACTTTTTCCCCCATTTAAGACGGTCCCTTAAGGCGCCTAATCCCAGCCTGGCCTTTAAAAACCAGGTTCTTAGCCTCTTAAACTATTATGAGGAGGAAGACCTAAGGGCCTTTATCCTAGAAGAGCTTTTGCCCACCCACGCCTTTAAGGAGGGGGTCGAGGAGGTCCACCGGCTAAAGGAGGCGGGCTACCACCTGGTCTTGGCCTCTGCCTCGGTGGAGGACTACCTGGTCTATGTCAAGGAGGCCCTCCCCTTTGACCAGGTCCTGGGCACCCGGACCCGGGCAGGCCAGGTCCTGGAAAAAAACAACCGTAAGGAAGAAAAGGTCCGCCGGATCCAAGACTACCTGGACCAGGAGGGCCTAGAGATTGACTATGAGGCCAGCCGGGCCTATTCTGACGACTATGTGGCCGATGGCCCCATGCTGGGCCTGGTGAAAAACCGCTTTATTATTAACCGGAAGCTGGCCCCCAAGGGCTGCCATATTCTCCACTGGAGCCTATAAGCTGAGAAAAATAAGGGGCCCTAAAAAGCCTCTTATTTTTTTGCTTTTTCTAGCTGGTTAAAAAAGTCCACCACCAGGCTATAGGTCTTGATAAGGGCCAGGTCTATATGGGAGAGGTAGTCCTCTTCTTCTCCCTCAAAGGCGGCCAGCTCTTCCTGGGCCAGGGCCCTATATTTTTCAAGGTCCTCCTGGCTAAAGTCATAGTCCCATTCCACTTCCCCCCGCTGGCGGATATTCATGGCCTCCAAGACAAAGTCATAGTCTGTCTGGCAGGACAGGACAATGGCGTCTGCTATGGCTGGGTTAAGCTGGTCAAAAAATTCCACTAGGGCATTATATTGGTCTAATCCTATAATCACAAGGTCTCCTCCTGGCTTTCTATTAAAATCTGGCCTCCCTGGACTGGCTGGGCCACCTACACTTTATCTTCCCCTTATTTTATAGCTAAAGGCCAGATTAGGCAAGAAAAAGACCCCCTGGCTCTTTTATTTCCTATTCATTTATTTTTTTGTAGACCACTAGGAAAATATGCTATAATGTTTCTATAGTCATTTACTAATATTTTAAAAAGAGGTGGTTATCTTGTCAAAAAAATCTACATACCCTAGAGTTTTAACCCTGGCTCTAGCCCTAGTCTTTCTTTTGATTAGCCCGGCAGAGGCTAAAAACTATGGCGACATCCAGGGCCACTGGGCTGAACTCAACATGGCCCGGGGCATCGAGCTGGGCTGGATCCGAGGCTACGAGGATGGCCAAGTCCGTCCCCAAGCCACCATGACCCGGGCCGAGTTTGTGGCCTTGATCTGCCAAAGTTTAGACGACTCCCTGGTCTTAGACCAAACCATGGACTCCCAATACGAAGACATTGCCAGTCTTCCTTGGGCTGAAGCTAATTTCCGCCAAGCTGAAGGCCTGGGCCTCTTGCCCTTTGCCTTTAAGGGGGACCAAATCCTTCCTGGAGACCCCATTAGCCGGGAAGAAGCTGCCGGTCTTTTAGACTACCGGATGGTTCTTGACCGGGCCCTAAACCGGGAAGACCTAAGCCAGGAAGAGGCCATTGACCTGGTTAAGGAAGTCATGGAAGAAAAGGCCGAGCTAGACTATGATCCTGCCAACCTCGCCTTCTATGATAGGGATGAGGTCCAGGCCCACCTGGTCTCTTCTGTTAAGGACCTAACTGGCCAAGCCATCATCACCGGTTACGAGGACCAAAGTTTTAGGCCCCAGGGGCAACTCACCCGGGCTGAGGCCATGACCCTTTTGGTCAAGGCCTTTAATGAAATTCCCACCACCCCCCAAGTGACCACCATCGAAATCCAAGCGGTCCAAGGGGGCTTCCAGGCCCTTGACCCAGCCACAGGCCAGGCCCTTCGCCGGTCCCAATTCCCTGGGGGCCTTATAGAAACCCAGGACAACCTCTATCTTTTAAATATGGAGGGTCTTTTAGACGGGGACTACTACAAAAAGGACCACAAGATCTATTATATAGACGGAGAAAAGGGCCTAGCCCGGGGCTGGAAGCAGGTAGGAAACAAGCTCCACTACTTCTCCCCCCTAGACCACCGGATGTATAAAAATGGGGTCTTCTCCACTGGAGAAGGGGTCTACTGGTTTGATAGCCAGGGGGCCGTCAAGGAAGGTTACCGGCCAGGTGGCCGGCGGGGAACCAAGGTCTACTGGTACTATCCCCCTGCAGAAGAAATCAGCAACCGTTGGCTAGAGGGCAAGAACCAAGAGCTCCGCTTCCGGGGCCAAGAGATGGTCAACTTTACTGCCTCCTTTGAAGGTCTTCCCTTTAAGTGGTATGGCACCGACCTAAGAAACGGCCAAGGGGTCTACTGCTGTGGGACCACCTACTCCACCTACAAGGAATTTGGCATCCATATTCCTGGCCCCAACGATGTGCAAATGAGAAAACACCGGGGCTACGAAATGGTCCGGGCCCAATACCAAGACGCCCACAAGTTTGGCGGCTTCCGCTACCCTCGCAACTTTGCCCAAGCCTGGCCTGGGGACCTGATCTTTAACTACAGCCCCAATTTCTACCTAGGCTTTAACCATGTGGCCCTCTTTATGGGTCATAACCATGGCCGCCCCATCTGTATCCACGCCACCTTGGCCAATGGCCTCATGATTGAAGGTGCCTACGACATGAACCGGAGGATGGGCCGGAATTTTAACCAATACTTTGTCCGCTACAACACCGAAGCCAACCCCGGCAACGGGATGGTCCCCACAGTCTATAACCGCTAAAACTAAAAAAGAGCCCCCAGGGGCTCTTTTTTTGCTCTCTTTTAAATGGAGGGGGCCTGTGATGGCGCCTTTCAAGCTAGGCTAAAAAGAAAAAGACCCCCGGGGCCAAGCCTTGGGGGCCTTTTATCTTTAGGCATTGAGGAAAAAGAGGGCCAAAACAATGAGCCCCGTGGCCCCCATCTCCTTGGAGGTCAGTTTTTCCTTAAAGACAAAATAATTCACCAGGTTCACCAGGAGGATAATCCCGGCACTGTTGACGGGAAAGACAAAGTAGGCCGGAAGGAGGGCCGCCGCCTTTAAGAGGGACAGGGAGCACAGCTGGTTGGGAATCCCTATTAAGACCCCAGAGATCACCTCCGACCGGGTCAGGGCCTGGCCCTCTTTAATAAATAAAACCACGGCAATGACAAAGGAAACCACAAAGGTGTAAAACATATAGTGGTCCGTATAGGCCGAATTCCCATAGGTGTGGAAGATCTTAGACAGGAGGTCTATGGACCCACCCAAAACCAAAAGAGCCAAGAGGGCCAGCCTGGACCCCCCTTTTTTCACCGACTCCCCTCCATTGATCATAAGGATGGCCCCAAAGGCCAGGGCCAGACCGATCCCCTGGGGAAAAGAGGGCCTCTCCATAAAAACAAAGATGGAGGCCAGGGTAGGAATAAGGACCCCCAGCCGGTTAAAGGTGGAGGTTAGGGGTGGGCCATTTTTCCGGATGGAATATTGGAGGAGGAAAAGAGAGACCATGTATAAAATCCCATTGAGACCCGCCAGGCCAAAGGTCAAAAAACCCTCCTGGGCCGGCAAAAGGGGATGGGCCCCACCCAGCTGGCCATAGGACATTAAAATGGCCAAGAGGTAATTAAAAATCAAGACCCCATACCGGTTGTCCTCCCGGGCCTCCGACCGCTTAATGGCAAAGGTCATTACCACCGAAAATACAATTGCTAAAATAAGATGCCCCATGGCCTCCCCCCCTGTCTTAAAGCCCCTAAGCGCCAACTTACCATCCGTCTATTATAGCATATTCTGGGAAAAATAAGTAAGGAGGATGGCCTTAGAAGGGGAAGATATTGGATTTTAGTATGGTTCGTTTCAAATCTCTAGAGAACACGGCCGAGCTAAGCGCCCCGAGTTATCTTTAGATTCCAGTATGGTTCGTTTCAAATGAACGCAGGCGTGACAAGGTCAACGAGCTAAAGGAACTTTAGATTCCAGTATGGTTCGTTTCAAATCGTCCTCGTCCAGCTCTAAGATAAAGTCCCTTTCCCTTTAGATTCCAGTATGGTTCGTTTCAAATTAAATGACAAAAAGTAAAATATATGACGTTAAATTACTTTAGATTCCAGTATGGTTCGTTTCAAATTCGTCTCATGTAGAAATCCCACTTATTAGGAAGGACCTTTAGATTCCAGTATGGTTCGTTTCAAATGGGAATGCCAAGCGTAAAGATCCAATTTGAGACCACTTTAGATTCCAGTATGGTTCGTTTCAAATTCTCCTTCAATTCGTGTCGGTGCTGTAGTGACCAACTTTAGATTCCAGTATGGTTCGTTTCAAATAGAAGCTTTTATACATTTTACGGGGGTCGAAACTCCTTTAGATTCCAGTATGGTTCGTTTCAAATGTCATTTACAAGATATTATCAATCAAACTTCAAAAAACTTTAGATTCCAGTATGGTTCGTTTCAAATTGAAGCTTCTTTTTAAATTCTTCTTCTGTGTAAGTCTCTTTAGATTCCAGTATGGTTCGTTTCAAATCCTTTTAAAGCATTTTTATTTTTGATAGGTCCTATCTTTAGATTCCAGTATGGTTCGTTTCAAATCTTAGCTTTTTACTAGGCCCTTTTTGTTTGTTTTACCCTTTAGATTCCAGTATGGTTCGTTTCAAATAAAGATTCTACATACACAAAAAAATAAGGCTCTTTTCTTTAGATTCCAGTATGGTTCGTTTCAAATCCTTTCTGGTTAAGGCCCTATTTCATGCCCTTCTAACCCTCTTTTTTGTCGACCTTCTTTTTTCCGACCTCTCACTTAAGCTTTTTTCTTGTTCTGTAAACAAGACTCCTCTTTTTTTCCCTATATCTAGGACCTTGTCTAAGGGGCCCTTTTCAGGACCTATCCCTGGTGGACAGGTCTCTATATAAAGATATCTGGACCCCGATAAAGGCCTAATACATCCTTTTCCAGCCAGCGTTCATGGCGACTTTTAAAGATAAGAACTGAGTCTATAGACTCTTTGATTTCTTTTTTTATCTTTTTCTCCAGGATAAACAAGTCAGACTCTAAAATTTCCCCTTCAAAAACTGAATTTTGGACATGGGTAAGATACTGCTTACATAATTTAAAGACACGGCGCCATCGTTTTTGTCCATTGTCATCAAGAGCTATGTCATACACTAGTATTATATACATATTACCACTCCATAACAAAGGGTTGATATTCTTTTTCCCCTAAAAAATGCTTAATCAGCTTATAGGCTTCCAAACGAATGAGATAGCGATAGGAAACCTTCCTTTGGAGTTGCTTATCTTGGAGGGTCCTTTTTAGGTACTTATGGTATTCGGCTAGAATAATCTTTGACCCCTTTTCTTCTAGGTGGAGGAAGTTTAGGCCCTGGGTAAAGTGCTTTTCTTGGATCTGATTCTTATTTAGGAGGCTAAAGATAAGCCTATCAGCGATGAGGGGTTTTACAATTTCTGACAGGTCCAAACTTAAAGAATAACGGCTGGTCCCTGGCTCATGTAAGAAACTAAGGGTAGGATCTAGTTGGGTCTTATAAATCTCTGATAGGGTGGTGGTATAAACCAGGCTATTGATATAGGAAATTAGGGTGTTAATCAAATTATCGGGTGGACGTTTAACCCGTTTTTTAAAGTCTATGTCCCTATCTATGATAATCTCCCAGGACTGGTAGTAGGTCTTTCGAATGTTCCCCTCTATCCCCATAAGAGCCGGAATGGTCTGGGCCTCTTCAATTTCCCGGCTTAGGGATTGGACCTGGGACATAAAACCAGAGTTTTCTAGGGCAGACATAGTAGTAATAGATGTGAAGGCCACTTATCTTAGGCTCTTTCATAGCATAAGTCCCTCTTCCTCCCGGTCCCAGCCTAGGCCCAGTTCTTCGGTGTAGGCATAGGGGGTGATGTAGATCTCTTCTCCGGCTACAAAGAAGCTTTCTTTCCCCCTCCGATAGCCTTCTAGGCTTAGGGTGTATTGGTCCAGGTCGTTTTTCTTCATGAAGAGGTCTTTTCTCAGGGCTAGGAGGTCTTCCTTGCTGGTCTCTTTAGTCCGGGCTTCTTTTATCTGGGTCTCTAGCCTATGGATCTCTTGGAGAAGAGGAGGGATATGGGGGTTTTGATAGTAGAGGGCAGCAGGGATGGCCTTAAAGGAGATAATGTTCCTAAATTCCCTTTGGACCTCTGCCTTATCCTTGATGCCAATCCCCAGGCTTCGAATATAGTCTATTTTTTTCTCATACAGGTCTAGGAAGTTACTTTCTCCTTGGGCCCTTAGTTTTTCCGTGGTCAGGTAGTCCTTGATCAGGTCTGCCTTGTCTTTTTCAGTGATAAGGCCGTCTCCCTGGGCCCTTAAGGCCTCCCGGCTCAGATTGTAGAGGCCCCGGTCAATGAAGCCTAGGTCCTTGGACAGGAGCTTGTCCTCTATCTTGGTGAAGATGTGGACGTTGAAGAAGCCTTCCCTAACAGGCCTTTTCCTGTGGCAGCGGCCTAGCCTTTGGAAGAGGCCTAGGAGTTCTGATAGTTCTGTAAAGAGGATATCAAAGTCTATATCTAGGCTGGCTTCCACAATTTGGGTGGTAACCCAGAGGGTGGTTTTTTCCCTCTTTTTATCTGCTTGACCATCCTCTAGGATTTTCTCTTCCTTTTTCTGCCGGTCCTTGCCTATAAACTTAGCGTGAAGGAGCTGGAGGTCATAGGCCTCTGGGTCTAGGCCTTCCTTTAGGTCTTGGTAGAGGGCCTGGGCTCCCTTGACGGTGTTGCAGATGACCAGACCTGAGCTTAGGCCTGGCTGGTCTTTTAGGGTCTCTAGGATCTTTTTAGCAGATATGGCCTCTTCTAGGACCCGTATCCGGTGTCTTTTTAGGGGGGACAGGTAATCTCCTTCCACCAGAGACTGGGCTAGCTGGTCGTCCACTAGAAGGTCCCTAACAAAGGGGGCCAGGGTGGCTGTAAAGATGGCAAAGCGGCTGCCTAGCCTATGGAGCCTTTTAATGGCCTCTAGGGTATAGGCCAGGATGTCGGGGCTATAGGCCTGGATCTCGTCAATAATAAAGCTGGCATAGGAGAAGGTGGCTGGCTTGATCTCGTAGCCTTCATACTTAAAGACAAAGTCAAAGAGCTGGTCGGGGGTGGCCACAGTCACAGGGAGGGAGAGGTTTTTGGTCCTCTTGTAGTAGCCAACGAGCTTTTCATTTTCCAGCTGGGCTGTCTCTTGGGTGAGGGCGCCCTCTTTTAGGTAGACCCCTAGGCTTTCTCCATGAAGAAGGCCCACCCGGTCCTCTCTATCCTGGGGGACCAGGTCCCTAATCCGGCTATACATGGCATTTAGGGCGGTTCTTAAGGGGAGGACATAGAAGATCTTCCGGTTGCCTGCCCAAAGGAGGGACCCCTCGGTCTTGCCTAGGCCGGTGGAGGCTCGAATAATCAGGTTCTTGTCCTGGTGGTCTTGGCAGAAGGTCTGCATATCATTCCACTGGTAGGGGAGGCCTTCCAAGGCCTCCTTTAAAAAGTCATTCTCCACTTCGCAGGGCAGGTGGGCGCTGGCCGAATAGTCGCACTTGTTTAAGAGGCCCTTTAAAATAATATAGGTCCCCTTGCTTTGGAGCCGGTTTAACCGGCCCAGCCGCCTACTTTTAAGGGCCTTGATGACCTTTTGTTCATAGCGGTCCGGGTCTATTTTCAGAAGGTCCTCATTGATGGTCCTTAGGTTTTCTTCCACCAGGTCCCTCTGGTCATATAGGATGTCATAGTTGCCCCGGTAGTGGTGGTGGTTTAGGATGGCATTGGTGATCAGGTCTTTTTTCTCCTGGGTCTCTTCTTCTATAAAGAGGGCCACCAAGTGGGCAGACAGGATATTGTGGCCCACCTCCCTGGTTTCATTAAAGCGACCTCCATTTTTTAGCCGGTCTTGGAAATGGGGATTGATTTTCCCACTGTCGTGGTAGTAGCAGGCTAGTCTAAGGCAGTCTAGGAGGTCTGGGTCCTTGATATAGGCCAGGTCCCTAAGAATTTCATAGTTTTCCAGGACCCTCTGGGTGTGGTCCTGGATGCTTTCCTGGGGTTTGGCTAAAAGCTTGCTATAATAGTCCGCTAGTGGGGTCTCCATGGTTTCCTCCTTAGTTAAAGTCTGTTAGGTAGCCCTCTGAATCCATATAGACCCCTTCACTCTCTTCATCGGCCCCTATGGCAGAGGTATAGAGGCAGGGGATCCGGTTAAAGACCCGCTTGCCCCCTTCTATCCGGTAGTCCTTATTGACATAATAGACGGTCCCCTTGGCCTGGCGTTTCTGGTTGCCCTCCTTATAGAAAAAGGGTTTATCTTCCTCGGCAGCCTCATCTTCTGGAGGGCAGTAGGCCCTATCCACAGGTCCCTCCTCCTTATCCATGCCTTCTAGGCTATTTTGGTTGATCCGGTCTAGGTTGACATAGATCTTGTAATTATTCAAAAGACCAGTAGTTTTCTTTAGGGGGACCAGGTCCACCATGCCTATGTCCACCAGGTCAATAAAGTCTTCACTCCGGCCCAGACAGACCAGGTTGTTAATATTTTTCTGGATGTCCTTTAGGGTTTCTTCCTGGGCCCGGATATGGATGACCAGGTCCAGGTCGTAGAGGACTTCCTGGTATTTGGGGGCCTTGACCAGGGTCCTAAAGTGGGAATAGGGCTCCTTGTATTCCCGGATTTCCCTGTCCTTAAAGTCCTTATTTAGGGTCTTATAGATGAGCTGGGTGTCCTTTATTTCTTTTTTTAGGTCCTCAAAGGCCTGGGACTTCTTATCCACTTTCTTCTGCTTTTCCTTTAAGGCCTTCTCATGGGCCTTTAGGGAATCCACATGGACCTTTAAGGCCTTTTTTTCTTCTTCTAGGGCCTTTTTCTTTTTATTTAGGTCCAGGTAGTGTTGGTAGAGGGCCTCATTGTCAATCCTTACGGTCTGGTTTTTCAAGAAACTATTCCCCTGGGTCTTTAGGCCCTGGCCTACCAGGCTAAGGCCCGCCGATAAATAATTAGGGTCCTTGAGGTAGACCAGGAGGTTCCTATCGTCTTGGGTGGAATTTAGGAAGGCATGGCCCACATACATTTCCCTCTGCATGGACCCAAACTTACCTTGAATGGACAGGTCCA
This sequence comes from Tissierellia bacterium, assembly GCA_030532305.1. GTDB lineage: Bacteria > Bacillota > Clostridia > Tissierellales > Peptoniphilaceae > JAUNLJ01. The sequence continues at coordinate 39,215 of JAUNLJ010000008.1, read as the reverse complement.
TGGGGTGGTAGGTCTCGTAGCCACAGGTAGCATGGAGGGCCCCTATCACCGTGGAATAGGGGGGGAGGGGGTAGGTCATCCGGTTGGTGGTGGTTTCTTCCTTGGCAAAGGAGGCCTGGCTCTGTCTAAGCTTAATCCTCAAGACCTTCATAGTAGGCGGTCACCTCGTCTTTTAGTTTTTTAAAGAAGTCGTCCATCTTGAGGGGGCTAAGTTCCTTTTCTATGGCCTCCTCGTTGGCAAAGTTCCCTCCCCTTAAAAGGCCTGTTTGGTAGCCCTTGTCCAGCTTGTCCTTTAGGTCTTGGCTGATCTTTAGCTTTTGGTCCTCTAGGCTAATGACATTTTCAAAATAGTGGGTCTTCTTATCCCCCAGGCCTCCTACGATAAAGAGGGGCTCGGCATTGTCTAGGTTTCCCCTAACTACTAGGGACAGGTTGGCCACCCCGTCTAAGAGGGCATGAACCCGTCTGGCCCGCTCTTTTGGATCTGCCTGGTCATGGAAATTGTCATCGACCCCTATCCGGTCTAAGTCTATGGTCATGGAGTAGGCCTTTAGGCTCTTGCTATATTCATATTGGTAGGGCATAAGGCCAGCTTCCTTGGCCCCCTCTTGAAGGTTGATCCCCTGCTGCTTGGCACTGGTTTGGGCCAAGAATAGGTTGTTGTGGAAGCGGGTTTCATTGATAAAGGGGTCAAAGTCAATGGCATCGGTCAGGTAGAAGGAACTCTTTCTGATCTTGGTGGTTCCCCCCTCACTCTTGTCGGCCGTATTCATATAGCCCCCTTCTAGGGCGGGAGAATTGCTGGCGTTTTTATCCTCATTTACAGTCTTTTGGGTGACGTTCTTCCCCACATCCACCTCCAGGTCGTCATAGAGGCCAGACTGGACCATAAGGGCATTTTTTATGCTCTCCCGGGACCGGATGGCATAGGCCTTGCCATTTTTAAAGACCTTTTGGACACTGCCTATGTTTCCTAGACCTTCTCCATAGTTGGCAGTCATACGGGCAATAATGGTTAGGGTTAATGCTTTATTCATGGTGGGCCTCCTTGGTATTTTCTTCAGGGTTTTCTACTTTCCTAAAGTCGTTGAGCTGGTTGGTAAACTGGTAGACCAGGTTACTATGTTGGTCAAAATCTTCATAAAGGAGGTCCATAAATTCAAAGGGGACCTGGGCATAGGAAGATAGCTGGAGCATAATATCATAGACCCGGCGGGTGTCTCTGGCTGATAGGGCCCCAATAAGCTTGGCCCTATAGCTATCTAGCTTATGGAGGGTCCCTCTCTTTCTAAAGACGGCCTTAACGGCCTCAGCAGATGCTCCGGCATTAATAAACTGTCTGGTGTAGTAACTTTTCTTTGACGGCGTCATGGCCTCTCCCTCCTGGTACAAGTAGTTGTAAATAAGACGGTTAATCCGAATCAGTTGACTGATGACAAAACCATTGCTTGCCTTTTTTTGGTCGCCCTTCTTCTCTTCCATGTCATCCCTTAAGAGGTAGACAATAAGGGGGTCTAGGACACATAGGCCTAGGATGGCCTGGGTGACCTCTTCCATAATATTTATATAGTCATTATCCCGGATTCTAATTCTTCTTTTAAGGGCCAACTTGATATAGCCCTTGTCCCTATCTATCCGGCCCAGGTCTTCAAAGATCCTAACGGCCTCTTGTCTTACAAAGAGACTTTCATAAAAGTCCCTCTCCATGGATTTTAGGATGACTTCCACATCATAGTTTAGGAAGATGGACCCCTCCTGGACCTGGTAAAAGATCAGGGACCGGAAGTCCTGGGCCGTCTTATTCTGTTCCTTAGCCTCCTGGGCCTGGGCCTCTAACTCCAGGTCCAAAAGCCGGTTGCTTTTAATCAGATTTTCAATGCTGGCATTGTTGTTAAGAAAGATGGCCTCCCGGCTTCGTGTAAAGGCAAAGGGAATAAAGTCAAATTCCACCCAGTCTTGGACCTCCCGGGCCCTCTTTTTAAAGGCAAAGCCTAAAGAATTGGTCTTCCGTCCCATGTCTTCCGAATAGCCCCTTAGCCGGCAGATGTCTTCTCGGCTATTTCGCCGGAGGTCTTCCTTGCTGCCTAAAAATAAGCTCTCGTTGGCAAATTTCCGGTAGCCACTTTGGGAAAACTTAAAGAGGTTTAGGGTCAGTGGGGTCCTCTTGTCCTCGATGGTTTCTAGGACCTGGTCCGGGTTCTCTAGGCTAAGCTGGCCCAGGTACTTTTTCATGCCCGACTTAGTTTTTAAGAGGCTCTGGGCCTCCTTTTTTTCCTCCTGGCTGAGGTCTTCCTTAGTCAAGAGTTTTTCTAACTTCCTATGGTCCAGAATGTCCTCATACCGCTTTTCTACATACTGGGCATAGGCCCTGTCGTCGGTGACGTCCTCATAATTATAGTAGAGGGCCTCCCTGTCATAGGCATAGGGCCGGCCCATCTTCTTTAAGTAGCGTTCTAGGCCCACCAGGGCGGCAGAAAACCGCCAGTCTGAAGGCAGGATCTTCCTATCATAGGGGATCCCTTTTTTTATAAATTCACCCTCTTGTATCAAAGAACCACCTCCTATATATAGATATTCTCAACCAAACCAAAGCCACTGGCCCGTCTGCTCCCCAGTCCGCCATGCTGGATATGGTTAAGGAGGGCCTTGTCTCCCTGGGCCAGGAAGGTCCCCAGGCTACAGTCTATGGGGATCTTATAGGCTGGGACCACGATCTTCTTTAGCTTGGAAAAATCTAGGACCAGGTCTTGGATTTCCTGATCTAGGTCCGGCCGCTCTTCCCTGAGCTTTTCCTTGAAGACTACTTCAAAATCTTCTTCCTCCACAGTAAGATACCGATCCTTGTTGGTGGTCCTATCGTGCTTTCTTAGGCAGAGGGGGCTTAGGATCTTAAAGAGGGCCACGTCTCCCAGGATGTCCTTTTCTGGGACCAAACGAAGAGACTTAAGGACCATGGTGTTGCCCAAGCCAATGGGAAAGTCCTTCCCCTTCATCTTGAGGAGGGCCGTAAAATAAAGGCTGGCTGCCTTAGGCCCCTGAAACTTGAGGGTCATGTCCATGTCTTTTTGGCCCAGCCTAATCTGCCGGCCTTCAAACTTGGGCTGACCCAACCTAAGGGACCAGCAGAGGTCCTTTTTCTTGGCCCCTTCCCCATAAAAATCCTCATAAAAATATCCCTCCATATGGTCAGACAGGGCCTTTTTAAAAAAGCTAACAAAAATAGGCCGATAGTCTGATGGCAATAAGGGATCTTTCAAGCTAAAGCGTGCAATATATTTCACCGGGGTCACCTCCCATGGTTTGTAAATCCTAGGAAAACTAAAGCTGCCTTTTCCTAAGGTGGGTCCCTGGTAAAAGGTTTTCTCTTATTTAAAAGATTTTTTCTTTCCCCAGGGTCTTTCCTATCTATTATATCTTAATATTATAAGCTCTTCTAGGTTTTTTTAAACTTCTTTTAATTTACTCCCTTCCCTTGCAAAGCTCTTCCCTTTTTTCAGGCCTGTACAAGTGGGTCTGTTAGGTTTACAATAGTTATTAATAGTAAACTTATTTTATTTGAAGGGACGTGTTTTTATGCAAGCTAGACCAATGACCCGGGTGGCTCTTTTTGCCGTCCTCACCTTTATTAGTGGCCTGATTTCTATCCCCATGGGGCCGGTGCCCATAACCTTTCAAACCACCCTGGTGATTTTAACGGGCCTTCTTTTGCTTCCTGGGGAGGCCTTTTTGGCCATGGGCCTCCACCTACTTTTAAAGGTCTTCCTCCAAGGGGGGCAAATCTTGGTCACCCCCTCCTTTGGTTTTTTGCTGGGCTTTATCCTGGCGGCGGGCCTTGCTTCTTTCTACCTGTCCTCCCGGCCTAGGACCCAAAAAAACCTCCTGGTGGCCATCCTCTTGGCCTCTCTTCTACCCTACCTGGTGGGCCTGCCCTATATGGCCTTTATTTTAAACGGCCTCAAGGGCTCTGGCCTGGGCCTTATGGCCATCTTGACCTCAGGTTTTTTCCTCTTTATTCCTGGAGATATCCTTAAGGCGGTTTTGGCCTATGTCTTGGCTAAAAGGCTCTATCCCCTTATGGGTCCAGCCGGGGAGGGGCGGCCATAAAAAGGGCCTAAGGAAAAATCCTTAGGCCTTCTTTTAGTCTCTCTTTAGTTCTAGGCGGATGGGGGTGTGGTCCTGGCGGTCTCCGGAATCGATCATGTCTGAACTTAGGACCTGGTCCTTGATCCGGTCACTAACTAGGAAGTAGTCAATCCTCCAGCCAGAATTATTGATCTTGGAGGTCTTGACCCTTTGGGCCCACCAGGTGTAGGCCCCTTCCACATTCCCGTGGAGGTAGCGGAAGGTGTCGGTAAAGCCCCGGCTAAGGAGCTGGCTAAAGCCCTCCCTTTCTTGGTCAGTAAAGCCGGCAGACTGGTGGTTGCTGTCGGGGTTGGCCAGGTCGATCTCCTGGTGGGCCACATTAAAGTCTCCCGTGGCTACCAGGGGCTTTTTTTGGTCTAGGCTGGCCAGGTAGTCGGCATAGCGCTGGTCCCAAAGCTGCCGGTCGGCTAGCCTTTTGAGCTCACTGCCTGCATTGGGGGTATAGACATGGGTAAAGAAGAAGTCTTCAAATTCCAGGGTAATCATCCGGCCCTCCTGGTCCATGGTGCCGGGAGCCCCAATTTCCGGATAGGTCACCTGGGGGTCTAGGCCCTTCTTGTAGAGGACCATGGTCCCGGCGTAGCCCTTGCGGGCAGGCTCCCGGGAGCTAACCCAGACATAGTCATAGTCGGGAAATTCCTGTTCTAGAATTTCCTTATGCTTTTTCTGGGGGCCCGTGGTGGGGAGTTTGGTCTCCTGGATGGCCAAAATATCTGGGGCCTGGTCTCTTATGGTGGCTAGGACAGCCCGGGACATTTGGGCCCGGTTGGACTGGCTAGTTAGGGCTGCATTTAAAGAATCTATATTCCATGAAATAAATTTAAGCATCTATTTCCTCCTCTATTTCTTATCCCTCAAAAGGAGGGGCCTTATTTTGAACACTACCTTATATTTTTACCCACTTTTCTGGCCTTTAATAGGCCCCCTCTTCCTCTTTAAAGAGGTCCTCGTCCAGGTGGAAAAAGGAAAAGGTCCCCTTGGCTAAAAGGGTCTTGTCCTCATCAAATATATCCACATTATAGACAGAGACCTGGCGGCCGGCCTTGACGGCCTGGGCCACGGCAAAGAGCCTTTTGGTCCCCCGGGCTGGCCGTAAATATTGGAAGTCTGCGTTAAGGGTGACGGCCCTTTTCCCCCGGCTAAAGGCAGCTGACCCACAGATACTATCGGCCAGGGTGTAGATCAGGCCCCCTTGGATGGACTGGGTGGTGTTTTGGTAGTCTTCCCTTAGGAGGACCTCCCCTTCTGCATAGTCTCTTTCTATTTTTGTGGTTTTAATGCCTAAAAAACGGCTAAAGCGGTTGTGCTGGTTCCGGTAGTCCATAATCTTTTGGTACATCCTCTGCCTCCTTTTTTTCTAGGGCCCCTTGGCCGGGCTGTCTTCCCAAAACAGAAAAAATATAGTAAAGTAAGCTTATGTAGGGGTTTAAAATTCATGAAAGTAGGTGCCATAAAATGACACAAGCCATGTTAGTTGTTAATCCTTCCTCGGGCAAGGAAGAGGGCAAAAATTTAGTGGGTCAGTTGGTGACGGTCCTTATGGACCAGTATGATAGCCTCTCTATCCGGACCACCCACCAGGAGGGGGATGCCAGCCATTTTGCCCGGGAGGCGGCTAGGGAAAAATATGAGGCCCTCTACCTTATGGGGGGCGATGGGACCATCAATGAAGGCCTCCAGGGGATTGCCCAGGAAGACCACCGGCCTACCCTGGGCCTGGTTCCCCTGGGAACGGTCAATAACGCCGCCTCTATGCTGGGTTTTTCTAACAATTACAGGGAGGCCATCCAGCAGTTTAGCCAGGTTAAAAGGGTCAAGATGGATATCGGCCGCTTAAATGACAGGTATTTTATCTCTAGTGTGGTCACCGGGGTTCTGGCCAGCTCCCTTAAGGACGTCTCTTCCAAGGAAAAGACCCAGCTGGGCTTTTGGGCCTATCTCAAGGAGGCCCTGGATGCCCTGGGAAATGACCGGGCCCACCCCTTTAAGCTGGAAATAGACGGGGTGGCCCGGGAGGAATCCTTGAGCCTCATTGTGGTTTCTCTGGGGCCCTCCCTTCTTAGGATCCAGGACCTTTTCCCTGAGGCCACCATTGACGATGGCTATCTCAACCTGGCTGGCCTAAAAGAGGCCAAGCTAGGGGACAAGCTGGGGGTGGTCTCCTCTATCTTTAGCCAGGGGGGTGTGGTAAATACAGACAAGCTGGACTACACCCGGTGCAAGTCCTGCAAGATTTTTCCCCTGGACCCCCAGGTGGCCAATGTGAGTATTGTGGATGGGGACCAGGGCCCGGGTTTTCCCCTGGAGATTGAGGTCCTCCCCAGCCATATTGAGGTTTTTGCTGTAGACAAGTAGGCCCTTTAAAGTATGTTAGTCCCTCCTAACATACTTTTTTTATGCCTAGGCCTCCTCTTCTTGCCCCAGCCGGTCCCCTAGATAGTGGCGGAGCTTCTCTTCATCTTCTAGCCTATAGACCTGCCTAAAGGTCCTCCCCCTACCTTGTATTTCTAGGACCAGGTCTTGGCCCTTTTGCCTTAGGTCCAGCCGGTCCACCTGGTCGTAGTGGAGGCTAAGGCCCCCTAAAAAGAGGGGGCTGGGGACATTAAAGCCCCACTTGCTAAGTCCCAGGGCCAGGGGACTGGTTAAGAGATAAAGGCCAAGGCCCCCCAGTAGGCCATAGGTGGAGGGGGGCCGGCCCATCCGCCTGGCCATAAGGGTCAAGATGGCTAGAATAAGGATCCCGGGCCAAATCCGGCCCAGGCTAAATTTTTCACCCAGAAGATTTTTCTTCCACTTTAAAAGATTCAGGCCCACGCCGGCCAAGGCAAAAATAGTTAGTAGATAAGTCATAGGTCCTCCTTTGTTTTTTTCTCCTAGCTAAATTATATAGGAAATGCCTCCTCTTAGCCAGGCCTTTAGACCTGGCCATAAAAAAAGAGCCAGCCTTAGCCAGCCCTTGTATCCTTGGTCCCTTAGGCCCTTCTTTCCCGGGGGTGGTTAATGGGAATGGCCTTAAGGAGGTTTTTAGTATAGTCATGTTGGGGGTTTTGGTAGATGTCCTCCTTGTCTGCCAGCTCCACCAGTTGGCCCAGGTACATGACCCCCACCCGGTCGGAGATGTGCTCTACCACGGCCAGGTCATGGGAGATAAAGATATAGGACAGGCCCAGGTCTTCTTGGAGGTCTTCCAAGAGATTGATGATCTGGGCTTGGATGGACACGTCCAAGGCAGAGGTGGGCTCGTCAGCAATAATAAGCTTGGGTGAGACTACCAGGGCCCGGGCTATGGCAATCCGCTGCCTTTGGCCGCCAGAAAACTCATGGGGATAGCGGTCATAGTGGTGGGGGCCCAGGCCACATTTTTCCATCACCTCTAGGACCCGGTCCTTGAGGTTTTTTTCCTGGGTCAGGTTTTTTAGGGGCTCGCCAATAATCTGCCCGGCCTTCATCCGGGGGTTGAGGCTGGAATAGGGGTCCTGGAAGATCATCTGAATGTCCCTCCTAAGGATCTTTTCCTCCTTCTGGTCCATCTTTAGAAGGTCATGGCCCAGGAAGAGGGCCTCCCCTTTTACATCGGGATAAAGGCCCATAAGGCACCGGGCCAGGGTGGACTTGCCGGACCCAGACTCCCCAACAATCCCCAGGCTTTCCCCCTGCCTTAGGTCAAAGGACACGTCTTTTACGGCCTGGACCTGGGACTTCTTTTTCCCCAAAAGGCCTCCGCCAGATGTAAAGGACTTGGATAGGTGGTTTACTTGCAAGATGACTGGTCCCATGGGGCTTTTCCCTCCTTAGACATAAAACAGGCCACCTGGTGGCCAGGGTAGGCTTCTACCAGCTGAGGCTCTCCCTCCTGGCAGATGGCTTGGCCATAGGCGCACCGGTCATAAAAGTCGCACTGACCTCCCAGGCTCCTGGGGTCTGGCACACCTCCTGGAATATTAAAGAGCTTTTGGCCAGATTGACCCAGCCGGGGCCGGGCCCTTAAAAGGCCCTGGGTGTAGGGGTGGAGGGGCCGGTCAAAGAGGTCCATAACCGGGGCCTTTTCCACCACCCGGCCCCCATACATGACCACCACATAGTCGGCCATTTCTGCCACCACCCCCAGGTCGTGGGTAATCAGGAGGATGGAGCTGCCGGTGTCCTCCTGGAGCCGCCTCATCAGGTCCAGGACCTCGGCCTGGATGGTCACATCCAGGGCAGTGGTGGGCTCATCGGCAATAAGGAGCTTGGGGCTAGAGGCCAGGGCCATGGCAATCATAACCCTTTGCCTTTGGCCCCCGGATAGTTCATGGGGGTAGGACCGGGCCAGGTCCTCTGGCCTAGGCAACTCCACCCGTCTTAACATGTCTATGGCCTTTTTTCTACTGGTCTTCTTGTCCTGGCCCAGGACCCGATAAAAGACCTCGGCCACCTGGTAGCCCACCTTGAGGCCGGGGTTTAGGGAGGTCATGGGCTCCTGGAAGATCATGGCCAGGTCCGTCCCCCTAAGCTGGCGGATCTGGTCCTTGGAATAGGCCAGGACATCTTCCCCTTCAAAGAAGATCTGGCCTCCCTCAATTTTCCCCTGGGGCTTGGGCAAAAGGCCCATAAGGGACAGGGCCGTTACCGACTTGCCGGACCCAGACTCCCCAACCAGGGCCACGGTGGACTGGTAGGGGATGTCAAAGGAGACCCCCCTGACTGCCCTGACCACCCCCTGGTCTGTGTGAAAGGAGGTTTTAAGGTTTTTAAATGTAACTAAGTTTTTTTGGCTCATCCCTATCTCCTTTCCTTAGGGTCAAAGGCATCTCTTAGGCCGTCTCCCAAGAGGTTGAGGCAAAAGATGGTTAGGGCAATGGCTAGGCCGGGGAAAAAGGTAATGTGGGCATAGTCCCTAATATAGGGCCGGCCTGCAGACAGCATGGCCCCCCATTCCGGGGTGGGGGGTTGGACCCCCAGGCCAATAAAGCTAAGGGAGGCAGAACTTAAGATGGCTGTGCCTACCCCCAGGGTGGCCTGGACAATAATGGGCCCTGTACAGTTGGGGAGGATATGGCGGAGGATAAGGCTAAGGTTTGTGGCCCCAGAGACCCGGGCGGCCTCGATAAATTCCTCCTCCTTGACAGAAATCACCGACCCCCGGACAATCCGGGCATAGTGGGCCACTCCTGTCAGGGACACGGCCAGGATCAGGTTAAAGATCCCATTGCCTAGGGCGGCAGAAATGGCAATGGCCAAAACCAGGCTGGGAATAGAAAGGAGGATGTCCATGATCCGCATAAGCACATTGTCTAGCCAGCCCCCATAAAAGCCGGAGATGGACCCTAAAAGGATCCCCACCATAATGGAGATCAGAGTGGAAATTCCCCCAATGGCCAGGGAGATCCGGGCCCCATAGACCACATTGGCAAAGATGTCCCGGCCAAAGTTATCTGTTCCAAAGGGGTGGTCTGAAGAAGGTGGGCTAAAGCGCTGGGTCAGGTCCTGGGCCTGGGGCTCATAGGGGGTCAAAACCGGGGCCAAAATGGCCACCACCACTAAGAGGACCACCACCACCAGGCCAAAGAGGGCCTTTTTATTTTTCTTAAATTGCTGCCAGCTGTCCCCCCAAAAGGAGGAGGAACGGGCTTTTATAGAACTTGTCATGGGCACCTCCTACTGGTATTGGGACCGGATCTTGGGGTCAATCCAGCTATAAAGAATATCCACAAATAGGCTAATCAGAGAATAGGTCAGGGCAATTAAGAGGACCCCACCTAAAATAAGGGGGTAGTCCCTGGCAGAAATGGAATTGACCATAAGCCGGCCCAGGCCAGGAATAGAAAAGATGGTCTCGGTTAAGACGGACCCTCCTAAAAGGGACCCGGTTAAAAGGCCGGCAGTGGTCAAAACAGGGATCATGGCATTTTTCAGGGCATGGACCAGGATAACCACCCAGTCTTTTAGGCCCTTGGCCTGGGCTGTCCGGATATAGTCCTGGCTAAGGACCTCCAGCATGGAGGACCGGGTTTGCCGCATGATAACAGCCATGGACTGGAAGCCCAGGGCAAAGCCAGGCAGGATAAGATGGTCTAGGCTGCCAAAACCCGAGGAGGGCAGCCAGCCCAATCGGACAGAAAATAGGAGGATAAAGAGGATCCCAGACCAGAAGATGGGCATGGATAGGCCCACCATGCCTAAAAAGGAGGCAATGTAGTCTAGGACCGAGTTTTTATAGACCGCCGAGATAACCCCAAAGAGGATGCCAAAGATAAGGGCCACCCCCAGGGAAAAAAGGGTCAGTTGGATGGTGGCCGGAAAGACCTTCATGAGCTCCTGGCCCACAGACCGTTGAGAGATATAGGACTTGCCCAGGTCCCCCTGGACCAAGCCCTTCATGTAGCGGCCATATTGGACCAGGAAGGGGTCATTAAGACCCAGCTCTTCCCGGTATGCTTCAATGGCCTCCTTGGGAGCAGACGTCCCGAGCCTGGCTGTGGCTGCATCTCCTGGAGTCAGGTAGAGGAGGCTAAATATAATAAAACTAACCCCTAAGAGGGTTGGAATCAAAGCCAAAATCCGGCCTAGGATATACTTGTGCATAAAAGCTCCCTTCAAAAATTAGAAAAGGGCCCCTGGGCCCCTTTCTCCTTTATTTTTCTAAAGTTACATTATAGTAGATACCTGAGCCAGATGGGTCTGGTTCAAAGTTTTTAACATAACTTTGGGTTCCAACAACCTGCTCTCCATAAAGTGTATAAAGAACCGGCTTGTCTTCCATAAGAAGTTCTTGGGCTTGACGGTAAACTTGAGCCCGTTCGTCTCCATTGGGTAGACGGACGCCTTCTTCAATTAAGCGGTCAAGTTCCGGTGAACTATAATACATGAAGTTGGGTCCTACCCCCATATTCCGGCTATGGTAGGGGGTGTAGAGGGTGTAGTGGGGGTCTACAATAGATGGGGTCCAGCTCATGAGGAACATGTTGTGCTCTTGGTCTCGAATGGCTTCAAAGAAGGTCCCCCACTCTAGGGAAACCACTTCCACATCTAGGCCCACCTCAGCCAATTGGGCCTGCATAATGGTGGCCAGGTCCTTTTGGGTTTGGTCTTGGGAGGTGTAGAGCTTGATGGAGGTGCCTTCAGCTACCCCAGCCTGGTCAAGAAGGTCCTTGGCCTTGTCTGGATTAAATTCTGGCAGGTCAATTTCATCGGCTATAGAATAGTCAAAGTTGGGGTTAATGGGGCCTGTGGCTACTTGGCCTACCCCTAGATAAACGGCCTCAATAAGGGCCTGGGTATCAATGGCATGGTAGACGGCTTCTCTGGCCTCTAGCTTGTCAAAGGGTGGCTTGGTCACGTCCATACCCATAAAGTGGACAGAGTTATCTAAAACCCGGTGAACTTCTAGGTTTTCGTTGGCCTCTACCTTTTCAATATCGTTGGCTGCAAGGCCTAGGGCGATATCCACCTGGCCACTTTCTAGCTCAATGGTCCGGTTGCTGCCTTCAGGAATCATCCTAAAGACCATCTTGCTAAAGTCGGGGGTCTCTCCCCAATAATTTTCGTTATAGGACAGGCTAATGGAGTCCTGCTTGACCCACTCATCTAGTTTGAAGGGGCCAGTCCCTACAGGTTGGTCTCCCATCATGTCCCCGGCCTCTTCAATGGCCTTTTTATTGACAATGGAGGCCGCTGGGTGAGATAGGGCCGCCGCAAAGGAGGCATCTGGCTCCAGTAGGGTAAATTTAAGGACTAGGGGGTCAGAGGCGTCATAGGAATTGGGGTCAATCTTTTCAAAGATATAGGCATAGTTGGTGGACTCGGCCAGTCTTTCCAAGGTGAATTGGACGTCCCCAGAAGTTAGGTCTTCTCCGTTGGAAAACTTAACCCCTTCCTTAAGGGTAATCACATAGTTTAGGTCATCCTCTTGGTCAATGGATTCCGCCAGCATGAGCTCCATGTCCCCTTGGGGGGTCCGGCGGACCAGGGTGTCAAAGATTTGCTTGATGATCTGTTCAGAATAGATGGCATTTTGTTCCATGGGGTCTAGGGTAGATGGATCTTCCTCCATGGCGATGGTCAAGGTGTCTTGACCCTCCCCTTCGCCACCCTGGGCTTCCTGGGTCCCATTGCCCCCGCCACAGGCTACCAGGACTAGGGATAGGGCCATTAAAAGCCCTGCCAGCTTTATACGTTTGGTCATAGTATCACTCCTAAAATTTCCTTTTGGGACTCTATAAGCATATAAAGTCCATCCTTCTATTTTTTATACCCAATCAGGACTTGCTTTATCCAGATAAATTCTAGAAAGCCAGGGACTTTTCCTTAAAATAAAAGGAGGCCTCGCCTCCTTTTTCCCCAGGTCCTGGGGGTTAGTCCTCTTGTCTTTCTATAAGAGCCCCTAGGCCCCGGAACTTGTCTTCAATATGTTCATAGCCCCGGTCAATATGGTAGATTTCAGAAAGCTCAGTGGTTCCCTCTGCCACAAGACCCGCCAGGATAAGGGCCGCCCCAGCCCTTAGGTCTGTGGCCTTCACCTTGGCCCCTTGGAGTTTTTTGCCTCCAGTGACAATGGCAGACCGGCCGTCAATCTTGATTTCGGCCCCCATTTTTATCAGCTCATCCACATGCATAAAGCGGTTTTCAAAGACCGTCTCTATGGCCACATTGGTCCCCTTACACTGGGTCATAAGGGAAATAAACTGGGCCTGGAGGTCTGTTGGAAAACCCGGATAGGGAAGGGTCTTAATATCTATGGGCCTTAGGGGGTCCTGGGCCTGGACCCGGACTGTGGACCCATCTTCTGTGACCTGGCAGCCTGCCTCCTTGAGCTTGGCAATAACAGGGCTAATGTGGTTGGAGATGACATTTTCCACCAGGACATCGCCCCCGGTAATGGCTGCAGCCACCATAAAGGTCCCGGCCTCAATCCGGTCAGGAATGGTGGCGTGACGGGCCCCAGCCAGCTCTTTAACCCCTTCAATTTTTATATTAGAGGTCCCGGCCCCGGTGATCCGGGCCCCCATCTTCCTAAGGAAGTTGGATAGGTCCACAATCTCCGGTTCCTTGGCGGCATTTTCTATAAGGGTTTCTCCCTGGGCCAGACAGGCGGCCATCATAATGTTTTCTGTGGCCCCTACAGAGGGGAAGTCTAGGTAGATCCGGTTTCCCCTTAGCTGGTCTGCATAGGCAGAGATGTTGCCAAAGTCTTCTTCCACTGTGGCACCCAGGGCCTTAAAGCCCTTTAGGTGGTAGTCAATGGGCCTAGACCCAATGGAACAGCCCCCAGGCAGGGAGTTTTCTGTCCGGCCCATCCGGGCTAAAAGGGGGCCCATAACCAAAAAAGAGGCCCTCATCTTACTCATGAGTTCATAGGGGATTTGGTAGCCACTTAGGTCTTTGGCATTAATAATATACCGGCCCTCCCCCTGGCTTTTCACCTTGACCCCCAGGGACTTTAGGACCTCCAACATAACCTGGATGTCGGCCAGGTCCGGCACTTCTTCTAAATAGATGTCTTCTGTGCCCAGGATACAGGCGGCTAAAATAGGTAGGGCGGCATTTTTAGCCCCACTAATGCGTACTCTTCCCTCTAGCTTTGGGCTACCTTTAATTAAGATTTTTTCCAAGTCCAATCGCTCCTAATTCAATTTATGTCTATTTATCAAAAATTTATTTTCCCATTCAAATAAAAGCCCAGGAATGGCTCTAACTCTTCATATTATACCATAAAAAAATTCATATACAAAGACTTTCATAGGAGCAGAAGAAAGTTTAATGGCCTAGGGAGAAGGCCCCCTTATGTGCTATAATATAAAAAAAATAAAGGAGGCATCCCATGTTTAGACCCATACAAAGAAAAGACCAGGCCCTATCTAAAGAAGAGACCCTAGCTATTGTTAAGAGGGGGACCCACGGGGTTTTGGCCCTTTTAGGGGACCAGGACTACCCCTACAGCCTGCCCCTGTCCTACCTGTTTCGGGAGGGGAAATTTTACTTCCATACGGCCAAGGCCGGCCACAAGATAGATGCCCTTAAAAATTCAGACAAGGCCAGTTTTTGTATTGTAGACCAGGACCAGGTGGTTCCAGAGGAATTTACCTCCTACTTCCGTAGCGCCATTGCCTTTGGCCGGATCTCTATCCTGGAGGATCCCCAAGAAAAAAGAGAGGCCATCCTCCTTTTGTCCAAGCGCTACTATCCCGGGGCCTCTAAGGAGGAAGTGGACCGGTGTATGACCGGATCTTTTGACCAGATGGATATCCTGGTCCTGGAGGTGGAAGACCTAAAGGGTAAGGAGGCCATTGAGCTCGTTCGAGAAAAAAAGGCCCAGGCCTAGGCTATGAAAAAAGGACCCCTAGGGGTCCTTTTGCTTTTATCCTATCTCTTGGGGTAAAAAATCTCCCCTCACAGAGGGTCATAAAGAAGGACAGATCTCCTTGTCTTCTTTATTTGCCCTTAGCGACCAAAAAGCTGAATATTAACATAACAATTATGGGATTTATCGTTGTTTTCTGCAAAGCCCATATATTTAGCCCGGGGGTTTAGCATATTTCTCCTATGTCCTTCAGAGGCGTACCAGCCATCCACCAATTCTTTGGGGGTCATTCTTTCTAGGGGGGTCCATAAATTTTCAGAAAGGCCATAGTTTCTTATGTCCCCTAAACCAATATCCTGGATAACTGTACTAAAGCGAGAACCGTCAGGGCGCGTATGGGCCGATTTGCCTTGGGCCTTAAGGCCTTGGATATAAACATAATATAGGTCGTAGGTATCATATATGCCAGGAATAGTTGCCGTTTCATTGGCCCTTATTAAGGCGGCTGTGGTTAAAACAGGTGACAGCTTGACTGGCTCTACACCGTGCATTTTCCGGTACTCATTGACATAATACAAGACTTCTTCAGCTTGGGCTCTATTATAGGTGGTCTGGTAGTTTTCCCGGTAATCATACTCTAAGGCATCTAGCAAGCTATCATGGGTTCCCCAAAGAGGGATTTCAGGTATTTGGGGGATTTCAGGTGTGCTGGGCCTTTCAGGCTTGTCGGGTATTTCAGGTGCCTGTGGAAACTCAGGCAACTCAGGCACCTGGGGACTGTAAGCGTCCTGGTATTCTTTGGTAAATTTTTGCACCCGGCTTAACATGGTGGCACTTTCGGCACGGGTCATGCCAGCTTGTGGAACAAACTTTCCAGACTGCCGGCCAAAAATTAAACCATTGTAAGATAGGACCTCAACGGCGTGACGGTGAACATAGTCCAGCCCACCAATATCTTCATAATAGCTACTTGTCACATTCCGATCAAGACTTTGCCGGTAGAAGGTCTCTAAAAAGTCATCATAGGCCAAGGCCATTTCACCCCGGCTAATGGGCTTTGAGGGGTCCATGTAGATGTTATTGTTGATGAGCATGTAATGATAGGCCCATTTTAAAGACTCTGCATACCAGGCCCCCTCTTGGGCCTGGGTGTAATGCCAGGTGTCGCTATAACTCCTTTTATACTTGGCTGGGGCAATGTTATATAGCATGGTGAAAAACTCGGCATAGGTCGTCTGGGTGTTGGGGGAAAACTTGTTTTGGCCAATCCCCTGCATTAAACCAACATTTGAGATTTCATCAATGACCCCATAGGCCCAATGGTTGGGCGGCACGTCACTAAAGGTTTTTGCTTGGACAAGACTTGGTAACGAGGTAAGTATTAGGGCCCCCACAAGGCCAATACTTAAGGCTTTCTTTTTCATGATGATAGGCTCCTTACTTGGGATCTAGGCTGTTTTACTTGCTGGTGCTTGTTTTTGACAAAAAACACTTTTCTTATCCTTATTATACATAGATTGCCCTTGTTTTTGTGTAAATATTTTGTCTATTTTAAAATCTACATCTAGTGCCTATAAAAAAATGACCCCTAGGGGTCATTTTTCTATGGCTAAAAGAGGGAAAGGAGGTCTTCCAGACAGGCGCCCTTGCCAAAGTAGGCCTCTAGGTCAAAGGGGGCCAGGGCCTTTTTAAGGGCCTCCTTGTCATAGGGCTGGCCTTCTAGGGCTTCCTCCAGGTCCTTGGGGTCCTGGGTTCCAAAGAAGTCTCCCTGGAAGAGGACCTGGTCTAGGGCCCCCTTCTTAATATCAAAGGCCACTTCTATCCAGGCATAGGGGAATTTTTTCCCCTGCTTGTAGCTGGCCTTGGGGGACTGGCCCCAGTTCCAGGCGGCCTTACCAAAGCGCTGGTCCATAATGTCTAGGACCTGGTTTTTTTCCTCTGGGCTTAGAATATATTCCTCCAGGTCTTGGCCGGCCCGTTTAAAGAGGGCCTGTAAAAGCTGGGCCTTAAAGTCTTCCACAGAGGTCCCCTCCTTTAGGTAGGGCTTGACATTGGTGACCCGGGCCTTGACGGACTGGACTCCCTTGGTTTCCAGCTTTTCTGGCCGGACCCTAAGGGCCTGGGCCAGCTGGTCTAGGTCCACATCAAAGAGGATACAACCGTTGGAGAGGACCCGGCCCTTCCAGATGGACTGGCTGGCTCCTAGGATCTTTTGCCCCTGGACGGTAATATCATTTCTCCCAGACAGCTGGGCTGGGGCTCCCATGTCCCTTAAAACCTCTAGGATGGGCTGGTAGTAGCTGGAAAAGTCAATCTTCCCCTGGCTCTTATCTCGGGTAATAAAGGAGAAGTTAAGGTTGCCCAGGTCGTGGTAGACGGCTCCGCCTCCAGTTATACGCCGGATAAGGTGGACCCCCTTTTGGTCTAGGAAGTCCTTGTTGATCTCGGCCCAGGCATTTTGGTGCTTGCCTATAATCACGGCTGGGGCATTTTGCCAGAGGTAGACATAGGTCTCGTCTTCTTCCAGGGGGAGCTTTTTAAAGATAAACTCCTCAAAGGAGAGGTTATAGGCCGGGTTAAAACTATGGGATTCTACATATTTCATCGGGTTCGGTCCTTTCTTGGCGCCAGGTGGATGGCCTGGTCAAAAAGGCCGCCTGCCGCTTCAGCCATGGCCTCTGACAGGCTGGGGTGGGAATGGATGGTCTGGATCAGGGCCTGGGCTCCTAGGCCCTGGGCCTGGGCTAGGGCCGCCTCTCCAATGAGGTCACTGGCATGGGGGCCCAGGATGTGGGTCCCTAAAAGCTGGCCGTCCTCCTGGGCTAGGATCTTAATAAAGCCCACCTCTTCCCCGTCACACAGGGCCTTGCCATTGGCGGCAAAGTTAAAGCGAGACACCTGGTAGTCTATGCCGGCGGCCTTGAGCTCTTCTTCTGTGTAGCCCACTTGGGCTACTTCATTGAGGGTAAAGACGCAGGAGGGGTAGACTTCTAGATTGATCTGGGGGTCTAGGCCCATGATCTTTTCGGCTACATATTCCCCCTGGGCACTGGCCACATGGGCCAGCTGGCTACTGCCCTGGATAAGGTCTCCTATGGCATAGACCCCGGGAAGGGAGGTCTCAAAGTGCTCATCCACCTCTAGGCCCCGGGCATCCCCCTTGAGGCCCAGGCCTTCCAGGTCCAAGCCCTCTAGGACCGGCCGGCGACCCATGGCCACCAGGACATAGTCCCCTTCTAGGGAGACTTCCTTGGCCTTGGCCCTGTGGTGGGCACTGACCCTTAGGCCCCCCTCTGTCTTTTCAATCTTGTCCACCAGGTAGTCCTTGTGGACCTGGATCCCCTGTTTTTTTAGGAGGGGGAGGATTCTTTTAGCAATCTGCTTGTCGGACTTTTCTAAAATATCCAGGGTCACCACTTGGACCTGGCTACCCAGCTCCTGGTAGATGGAGGCAAATTCCAGGCCAATGGCGCCCCCTCCAATAACCACCAGCCGGGAGGGAATGTCTGTAAAGTCTAGGAGCTCATTGGAAGTAATCACCCCTTCTAGGTCCACTCCCTCAATGGGGGGGATAAAGGGGCTGGCCCCCTGGGCTAGGATAATGGCGTCCAGGTCCTCTAGGCGGCTTTCCTGGCCCTTTTTGTCCCTTAGTTTAAGGGTTCTTGAATCCACCAGCTGGGCCTGGCAGGGGTAGGTCTTAATATTGTCGTAGGATGCAAGGAGCTGGCTAACTCCCTGGACTAGCTTATCTACCACCTCTTTTTTACGGTCCTGGAGCCTCTGGCCGTCTACCTGGATGGGGCCAGTAAAGGTTAGGCCCAGGTCCTGGCTATTTTTCATGTCCTGGGCCAGGTGGGCAGACCGGGCATAGGCCTTGGTGGGGATGCAGCCCCGGTTAAGGCAGGCCCCTCCTATGTCTTCCTTTTCTACCAGGGCCACCTGGGCCCCTAGCTGGGCCAGGCGGATGGCGGCCACATAGCCCCCGGGGCCAGCCCCTACAAGGGCAACTTTTTTTGTCATAGGTCCTCCTTTTTACTCTAGGAAGGGGAGGACCTAGGCCCTCCCCTTTGTCTATTTATTCTTCTTCTTGGTAGCTTAGTATGGGTTTTCTTGCTGCTAGGATCTCATCTGGCCGCCTGACGGGGGTGTCATGGGGGGCCTCCTTGAGAAGGTCGGGGGCCGTCTTGGCCTCTTGGGCAATTTCCTTCATGGCCTGGATAAACCGGTCCAGGGTTTCCTTACTTTCAGATTCTGTAGGCTCAATCATCAGGGCCTCAGGCACAATAAGGGGGAAGTAGACTGTAGGGGGGTGGAAGCCCTTGTCCATGAGCCTTTTGGCCACATCCAGGGTCTTGATGCCCTCGGGGGCTTCCTTGAGGCCACCAAAGAGGCACTCGTGCATGCAAAGGCCTGGAATGGCCCGGTTGTAGTCCTCTTCTAGGGCCACTTGGATATAGTTGGCATTAAGAACGGCCATGGTGGAGGTTTCCTTAAGGCCCTGGGCTCCCAGGGCTAGGAGGTAGGCATAGGCCCGGACCATGATGCCAAAGTGGCCTTGGAAGTCCTTAAGACGGCCACAAGACTCCTTCCGGTCTAGGTCCAGCCGGTAGTGGTCCCCCTCCTTTTCTACAGTGGGCTTGGGTAGGTAGTCCACTAGGTCTTTTTTTACCCCAATGGGGCCAGCGCCGGGTCCGCCACCCCCATGGGGGGTGGAAAAGGTCTTGTGGAGGTTGAGGTGGACCACATCAAAACCAGTGTCCCCGGGCCTAACCTGGCCTAGGATGGCGTTGGCATTGGCTCCGTCATAATAGCACAGCCCCCCTGCCTCGTGGACAATTTGGGTGATGGCCTCAATGTCTTTTTCAAAGACCCCGGCGGTGTTGGGGTTAGTGAGCATAAGGGCGCAGGTATCGGGACCCACAGCCTCCCTCAGGGAGTCTAGGTCCACCCGGCCTTCCCCATCAGACTTGACCTCCACAATCTCACAGCCGGCCATGGCGGCGGTGGCTGGGTTGGTTCCGTGGGCAGAGTCGGGGACAATAATCTTGTTTCTCTTGTGGTCTCCCCGGGCCTCATGGTAGCGCCGGATGGTCATAATCCCAGCAAATTCCCCATGGGCTCCCGCCCCAGGGCATAGGGACATCTTGTCCATGCCGGTGATTTCCCTAAGCCAAAGGTCCAGCTCATACATCAGCCGAAGGGCCCCTTGGACCTGGTCCTCCTCCTGAAGGGGGTGGATATTGGCAAAGCCATCTAGCCGGGCCATAACTTCGTTGATCTTGGGATTGTACTTCATGGTACAAGAGCCCAGGGGATAGAAGTCATTGTCCAGGGAATAGTTTTTCATGGACAGGTGGGTGTAGTGACGGACCAGCTCTTGCTGGGAGACTTGGGGAAAGTCTAGGTCGTCTTTCCTTAGGGCCCCCTCTGGGAAAAAGTCTTCTAGGTCCCGGGCCTCCACATCTAGCTTAGGCAAAGAGTAGGCCCTTCTCCCCTCTTGGGACAATTCAAAAATTACCTTATCATATTCTCTCATGCTATCCCCTCCAAGAGCCTAACCATCTGGTCGATTTCTTCCTTGGTCCTTTTTTCTGTTACGGCAAATAGGAGGGCTCCCTGGTGGTCAGGATAGGACCGGCCTAGGTCGTAGCCTCCTATGATGCCCCCTTCCATAAGGACCTCATTGACCTTTTTAGGGTCTATCTTAGATTTTAAGGCAAATTCTAAGAAGAAGGGGCCCTCAAAGAGGGGCTCAAAAAGCCCTGTTTCCAACAAACGGTCATAGGCATAGTGGGCCTTTTGGGTGGCCTGGTAGGCGGCCTCCTTCATGCCCTTTTTGCCCAGGGTGGCCATGTAGATGGTGGCCATCAGGGCCATAAGTCCCTGGTTGGTACAGATGTTAGAGGTGGCTCTTTCTCTTTTTATATGCTGCTCCCGGGCGGCCAGGGTCAAGACAAAGGACCTTTTGCCTTCCTTGTCCACCGTTTGGCCAATGAGCCGGCCAGGAATCTTTCGCATAAACGACTTATTGGTGGCCAGGATGCCTAGGTAGGGGCCTCCAAAACTTAGGGGAAGGCCCAAACTTTGCCCTTCGCCCACTACAATATCTACCCCCATGTCTCCAGGGGCCCGAAGTAGGCCCAGGCTAAAGGGGTCGGTAGATAGGATCATGGCTGCTTTTTTGGCTCCGTGAGTTATCTCTGCAGCGGCCTCTACATCTTCAAGAAGGCCAAAGAAGTTGGGGCTTTGGATAAGGACCCCAGCTGTCTCATTAGATAGCTTGGCCCTTAGGTCTTCCAGGTCGGTGACCCCGTTTTTTATCTCTAGGCTACGGACATTAATGTTTTGCCCCTTGGCATAGGTCTCTAGGACCTCCCTATAGGAGGGAGCAAGGGCCTTGGAGACCAGGATCTCTGACTTCCTAGACTTGGCGCAGGCCATAATGGCGGCCTCGGCACAGGCTGTCCCCCCGTCATAAAGGGAGGCATTGGCTATGTCCATGCCTGTTAGACGGGCAATCAAACTTTGAAATTCAAAGATGGATTGGAGGGTCCCCTGGCTAATTTCAGGTTGGTAGGGGGTGTAGGCAGTAAAAAATTCAGACCGGGAGCTTAGGGCATCCACTAGGCTGGGTTGGTAGTGGTCGTAGGCCCCAGCCCCTAAAAAACAGGGGTAGTCACTAAGGGTCTTGTTCATCTTGGCCAGGCCCCTTAGGTACTTGTCTAGGTCTAGTTCAGATAGGCCTTCTGGTAGGTCTAAAAGCCCGTCTAGCCTAAACTTATCTGGAATACTCTTATAAAGGTCCTGGGTAGACTCTAGTCCCAGGGCCTCCAGCATGGCTTTCTTATCCTCCTGGGTGCCAGGAATATAAGGATGGGTCATGGGCCTTAGTCCTCCTCAATATAGTCTTTGTATTCGGATCCACTCATAAGTTCTTCAACTTGAGAGGGGTCTTCCAAGTTGATCTTAATCATCCAAGAGCCAAAGGCATCCTCGTTGACGTCTTCAGGCTGGTCGTTTAAGTCTTCATTGACTTCTAGGACTTCTCCACTTACGGGCATGATTAGTTCTGATGCCGCCTTAACAGATTCTACTGCCCCAAAGTCCTCGTCCTTTTCAAAGCTGTCCCCTTCTTCAGGAAGCTCAATATAGACAATGTCTCCTAGTTGGGCTTGGGCGTAGTCTGTGATCCCAATATAGGCCTCATCCCCATCTAGCTTTAGCCATTCGTGGTCTTCTGAATAATAAAGTTCATCTACAATTTTTGACATGTTTTTTCATCCTTTCTAGGGCATTTATTTATTTTGCAAAAAGCGTTTAGATATGGTCATCCCTGGAAGCCGTCTTTTCCTAACCTGAACCTCAAGCTTGCTTCCTAGCTGGCTATAGGGGGCCTCCACCAAAATATTAGCCAGGGCCTTGCCTAAAGTAGGGCTCTTGTAACCGGTGGTCACATAGCCAATGTCCCGGTCCTCCTTAAAGATCCGGTAACCCTCCCGGGCTATGCCCTTGCCTAAAACTTCCATGCCCACCAGCCTTCTCTTGGGCCCTTCCTGGTTTTCTTTCTCTAGGGCCTTTTTCCCTATAAAGTCGGGCTTTCCAAAGTCTATGGCAAACTTAAAGCCTGCTTCAAGGGGGCTAATGTCCTCTGAAATTTCATGGCCATAAAGGGGAAGGCCTGCTTCAAAACGAAGGGTGTCCCGGCAGCCTAGACCGGCAGGCTGGAGGCCTTCCTCTTGGCCTGCTTCCAAAAGCCGGTCCCAGAGTCTTGGGGTGTCCTCCCAGGCTAAGTAAATTTCAAAACCATCTTCTCCTGTGTAGCCTGTCCGGGAAACCATCACCGGGATCCCCTCTAGGTCCAGGTTCCTTATAAAGGCAAAGGGACTCATTTCACCAAGGTCCTGGTCGACTAGGCCTTGGAGGATTTTTTGGGCCCTGGGTCCCTGGAGGGCCAAAAGGCCTGTGGCCTGGGACAGGTCCTCTATTTGGACCTCTAGGCCCTGGCTATGGTCCTTGATCCAGTCTAGGACCTTGTCCTTGTTGGCGGCATTAACTACCAGATAGTAGGCATCTTCTGCAAACTTGTAGGTCAAAAGGTCGTCTACCACGCCCCCATCTTCATAGCAGAAAAATCCATAGACCACCCGGCCCACCGGGGCCTGGGCCAGGTTGTTGGTGTTTAGCTGGTCCACCAGGTCCAGGGCCTGGGGTCCAGAAATCTGGATCTCCCCCATATGGGAGACGTCAAAAAGGCCCGCTGCCTCCCTTACGGCCCGGTGCTCTTCCAAGAGACCCTTATACTCTACAGGCAGGGCCCAGCCGGCAAAATCTACCATCTTGCCACCAGCCTCCACATGCCTATCATAAAGCGGTGTCTTTTTTAACATAGGCTTCCTCTCCTTCTTATTTACTCTTCTTTCCTTAAATTACTTGACAGATTTAACTTAAACCTATGTCATATTATAACAAAAAAATATTAAGAAGACTAGACTTCCAGGTGCCCCGCCTACTTGTACTTTTCTTCTAAAAGGGACATCCAGTAGCCAATAAGGCTGCCTATAATAAAGGCCACCAGGCAGTAAAGGTAGTCCAAGGGGACAAAGCCTGCATAGTCTTTAGGAATAATCATCAGGGTGGAGGCGATGACCACCCCAAAGATCAGGTGGTAAAACTGGCTATAGTAGGAAGAGAAGATGGACTCAATGATCTTGGCCAGGGTAAAGATGGTGGCCACAGCCCCCAGGCCTATGGGGATAACCACCCCCAGGTCTAGGTGGGCAAAGCCCTGGGCCATGTCTTCATAAAGGCCCATATAAAGAATAAAGTTGGAGGGGCTAAGGCCGGGCATAAGCATGCCCAGGGAAATCAAAAAGCCACAGACAATCCAGGCCCCAAAGGAGGGGGCCACCTGGCCCTGGATCAGCTGGTTTCCATAGGCCAAAAGGCCAAAGGCCAAGATAAAGGCCAGGCCCATAATAAAAAGGTCCCTCTTGGACCGGCCCTGGCGGCCAGCATCCTTCCACAGGGAGGGGAGCATGCCTATAATGGCCCCCACAAAGGCCCAGTACATGACCGTTTCAAAGGCCCCCATGGCCAGGGCCACCAGGAAGGAAAAGGCCACAATCCCTAGGACCCCCCCTATGCCCAAGGGGAAAAAGTAACGGACATTTTCCTTAAAATCCTCCCCTATATTGGCCAGCCAGTTAATAAGGGGTTCATAGATGCCAAAAATAGCTGAAATGGCCCCACCAGACACCCCGGGGACGATAAAGCCAGACCCTATAAAAAAGCCCTTGACTATGTCAAACATCCAGTTTCTGCGTTTTAGCTTATCTTGTATCTTACTCATTATCCTGCCTACTTTCTCTATCTCATGATCTTTTTCCTTGTTTATGGGTCCTATTATACACTAAGTCTTAGGCTCTTATGTCCGCTAGGAAATATTTCCTAAGAAATTTCCTCCCGACTAGGGGAAAATTTTGCCCCTCTGGCCTCAAAATACCTTTACAAATCTTTCCCCCTGTATTAATATGAATATATGATCATCTATTTGAATTAAAGGAGTTTTTTATGGCCACTTATAAAATTTCACCTATCCACTGTGACCAATGTGCTCGCCGCCTGGAAGAAGACCTGGCCCGCCTGGCCCCAGGAGAGGACATCCACATTGACCGGGTCCAGGAGAGGATCCATCTACCTGATTCCATGGACCTAGAAAAGGCCCAGACCCTCCTGGAGGCAGACAAGATCTACCTTTGGACTAAGGCCCCGGAGGCCGGAGACGACCACCATGACCACCATGCCCCCAACCTATCCACCCCCACCAAGATGCTCTTTGTCTTTTTCCTCAACCTGGCCTTTTCCCTGGCTGAATTTATCTTTGGCCAGGTCTTTAGGTCCTCAGCCATCCTGGCTGATGCCCTCCATGACCTAGGGGATGCCACCTCCATTGGCCTGGCCTTCTTTCTGGAAAAGGTCTCTCAAAAGGAGGCGGACAAGAACTTTTCCCTGGGCTATGCCCGTTTTTCCATCCTGGGGGCCCTTTTGACCTCCTCCATCCTTATTCTGGGGTCTTTCTTTATGATTTTTAAGGGGGTCCCCCTCCTCTTTAATCCCCGAATTCCCGACCACCAGGGCATGTTCTTTATGGCCCTTGTGGCCATTGGGATGAATGGCCTGTCTGCCTGGCTCCTATCGGGTAAGTCTTCTGCCAATGAACGGGTCCTCTCCCTCCACGTCCTGGAGGATATGCTGGGTTGGGTGGCTGTCCTTGTGGTCAGTGTGACCCTTCGTTTTAGGGACTGGTATTTTCTGGACCCCCTACTGTCTATTTTTATTGCCCTCTTTATCCTCTACCATGCCCTGCCGGAATTTATCCAGGCCCTTAAGGTCTTTTTAAATTCCTCCCCTGACCAGGTCCCCCTAGACCAAATCCAGGCGGCCATCCGGGCCATTCCCGGTGTCCATGCCCTCCGTCACTTTCATTTTTGGTCTTTGGACGAAAGCCACAATGTCTTTATGGTGACCCTCTTTGTGGATAGCCTAGATGGGAGGGAAATGGAAAGGATCCGGAGGCAGACCCTGGACCTGGTGGCCCCCTACCGGCTGGCCCACTACAGTATTGAGGTAATTCCTGATCCTGACCATATCCTAGCTTCCCACAAAAAAAGCAAGACAGCCTAAACCTGACTTGCTTTTTTTGTGGGTCTTTCTAGGGACCTACCAGCCTAGGATGGTCCCATCGGTCCTGGGCTCGGTCCCTCCCAGGTAGCCTCCCTGGGGATTTTTTAGGATGACCTGGCCCCGGCCCATGGAGGCCATGTCTTCTTCCACATGGACCTGGTGGCCCCGCTTGGAAAGACCTCCTATAATGTCTGGCTCATAGTTTTCTTCATAGGAAACCTCCCTGTCCCCCAGCCACTGCCAGCGGGGGGCGTCCAGGGCGGACTGGGGATTTAGGCCCTGGTCCAAGAGCCTAAGGAGGACCTGGAACTGGCCCTGGGGCTGCATAAAGGCCCCCATAACCCCAAAGGCCCCATAGGGGTCCCCCTCCTTGGTTAAGAAGCCGGGGATAATGGTGTGGTAGGGCCTGGTCCCCCCCACTAGGCTGTTGGGCAGGCCGGGCTCCAGGTAAAAATTGTTGACCCGGTTGTTAAGGGAGAGGCCCCAGCCAGGAAGGACCAGGCCGGACCCAAAGCCATTGTAGTTGGACTGGATAAAGGAGACCATGTTCCCCTCCCTGTCCCCACAGTTAAAGTAGACGGTGGAGGAGTCCTGGGGCCGGCCCACCTGGGGATCCAGGGCCTTATCTCCAATGAGGCTGGCCCGGTGGGCCAGGTAGGCAGGGTCCAAGAGCTGGTCTAGGCCGGGATCCATCCGGGAGGGCTCTGCCACATAGGCCTTCACGTCCACATAGGCTAGTTTTAGGGCCTCTATGGCCAGGTGGGTCCTTTCTTCTGGGGTCTTGGCCCCCTCTTCCAGGGCCTTAAAGATTTCCAGGGCCATAAGGACGGTAACCCCGTGGCCATTGGGGGGGAGCTCCCAGACTTCTAGGCCCCTAAAAGAGGAGGACCTGGGCTGGACCCACTGGGGCTGGTAGCTTGCTAGGTCTTCCAGGCTCATAAGGCCCCCTTCTTTTTTTAAGAAGGCCACCAGGTCCTGGGCCATCTGGCCCTGGTAAAAGGCCTGGCCCCTGGTTTTGGCGATGGCCTCTAGGCTCCTGGCCACTTGGGGCAGCCGGACCCGGTCTCCGGCCTGGGGTGGCCTGCCCTTTTGGGTAAAGTTGTCAAAAAAGCCCTGGTAGGCAGCCTGGCCCTGGTATTTTTTAAAGCGGTCACAGGCCTTGGCCCACTCCCAGGCCACGGCTGGAGACAGGGCGTAGCCCTCCCGGGCCAAGTTAATGGCGGGCTGGGCCAAGTCTTCTAGGTCCCAGCTGGCAAAACGGTCATAAAGGGCCATCCAGCCTCCCACAGCCCCAGGCACCACCGATACCAGGGGGCCCTCCTGGGGGATGGCCTTATAACCCCGGTCCCAAAAGACCTGGCTGGTGAGGGCCTTGGGGGCTGGCCCTGAAGCATTTAGGCCATAGACCTCCCCATCCATGGACAGCAGGACAAAGGCATCAGAACCCAGGCCATTGTTGGTGGGCTCCACCACCACATGGACCATGGCCATGGCCAGGGCAGCATCTACCGCATTGCCCCCGGCCCTTAGGATGTCCAGGCCCACCTGGGAGGCATAGGGGTTGCCAGAGGCGGCGATGGCCTCCCGGCCAAAGACCAGCTCCCTCCGGCTGGGGTAGGGGTAACGCTTGGCATCATTTTTATACATAGGTCAATCCTCCTCCTTGAACATAAAGCCTTCTGCCTCCTATTTTACCACAGGAAGGGCCTAAAAATAAAAAAACTCTGGTGGTGACACCAGAGTGGCCTAGGGCCCTTCTTTCTTGAATTTTTCTAGGGCCAAAAGGGCCCGGTCTAGCTTTTTTTCATCTAGGGGGAAGGCCTGGCTGGTCAGGTCCAAAAGGGCCAGGTCTTCCTTAGAATAGCCCGTCAGCTGGGTGGCCTCCTCCGTCTCTAGGCCCAGGTCTTCTATGAGCCCCATAAGGGTCCTTATTTTTTTATAGGCCTGGTCCTCAGACCGGGCCATAAGAACCATAAAGGCCATGAGGCCTAAAAAACCCACCAGGGGGTGGGTCATAAGACTTAGGATCAAGCTCACAAGGCCTCCGCCCAGGCCTAGAAGTATATATTTTTTATAGCTTAGGGCCATATCTATCTCCTTTTATACTAGCTTAGGTAAGGATAACGGGGCCAAAGCCCAGGTCCTGGGCCAGGGCCCTTAGCCGGTCCATCTCTTCTTTTTTGGGGGCCTTTAGGTGGAAAAATTCCTTCCGAACCCCAAAGGGCCGGTAGGAAATCAGCTTGTAGGCCAGGGGGGCCTGGGCCAAGAAGGGGGCCAGGTGGTGGGCCAGGCCCCTTATAATGCCCTCATTGTCGGCCCCTTCCAGGCAGACGGTCCTAACTTCTGTTAGCTTGCCTAGCTGGGCCAGGTAGGTCAGGTTCTTTTTGAGGACCTGGTTTTCTTTGCCTGTTAAAAGGGCATGGTCCCTAGACTCCCAGGCCTTAACATCTACCATAAAGCCATCGCACTGGGCCACAAAGCCCTTAAGGGCCTCCTGGGAAAGGTCCAGGCCCCCATTGGTGTCGGCCAGGGTGTTTAGGCCCAGGGCCTTAACCCGGGCAAAAAACTCCTCTAAAAATTCCCACTGGAGGGTGCATTCTCCCCCCGAAGCCGTAACCCCCTGGATAAAGGGCCTATTTTTCCCCACTTCCTCTGCCAGGGCCTCTGGGGTCATCAGACGAATCTTGGGGGAGGACAGGTGGGGGCAGACCTGGATACACTTGTCGCAGTCCACACAGGTCTTAGGGTCCCAAACCACCCGGTCCCCCTCCCAGGCCAGGGCCCCTACAGGACAGGTGGAAACGCAGTCTCCGCAGTGGATACAGGACTGGATGGTCTCGGGATTGTGGCAGTACTGACACCGGTAGTTGCAGGTCTGGAAAAAGACCGCTGTCCGGTTGCCCGGCCCGTCCACCACACTCATGTCAATGATCTTGTTAATCCGGCCCAGCATTAGACCCCTTCTACCTTTCTCTTTAGGACCCCATAGTCTAGGAGGGGGTCCTTGGCATATTGGACCGTGTCATAGGAGACCTGGTCTCCCCGGTTAAAGGCCTCCACATCAGACTTTTTCACCAGGTAGCCTGTGACCCGGATCAGGTCCCCATCGTCATTGTAGGCAGATACATACCGGTTGCCCAGCTGGAAGGCCCCCTTAAAGACATCTAGGACAGCGCCAGGATTGTTCTTGGCAGTCTCATCAAAGGGGAAGTGGTCCCCACAGCCGGAGGGAAAGTAGGGTTGGAAGAGGCTGGCCTGGCGGATATGGGAGTAGAGGTCGGGCTCCTGGCCTATTTGGATCCGGTGGGCCGGAGTGGTCCCCTGGTCTCCAGCAGCCCCTACCTGGGCATGGAGCAAGAAACGGTGGCCCATATTGGGGGAATACTTGGTCTTAAACTTGGCCACTTCTTCCTTTACCCGGTCCATAATCCTAAGACCCATTTGGTCAGCTTCTGGGTCATGGCCAAAGACCCCTTCTAGGCCCTCTAGGTCCATCAAATGGCCCACAGCCTCATGAAGGCCCACAATCCCAAAGAGGCCCACAAAATTATCCAGGTGGATTAGGCCCTCTTGGACTAGGAAGTTGCCCTTAAAGAAGGCAGATTCCTGGACCAAAAAGTCTATCTTTTTTTCCATAAAGTGGGTAAGGACCTGGACAGCTCGGGGCAGCCGCTTTTCAAAGAAGTCCTCCACAGACTCTGCCCCCTGGGCAATCTTGTTAAGACGGAGCCGGGACAGGGTAAAGGCCCCTCCTCCCAAGGGAAGGGCATTGTAGCAGGAGGCAATCCCATAGTCTAGGTCCCCAAAGTCGGCCTGGTAGGCCTGGTGGTTGGCAAAGGCTGGGTTGGCACAGGTTAAAGAAGAGAGGACCGCCTTTTGGGCAAAGGCATCGGGGGTGACACCTTCCTCATAAAGAAGGGTCAGGTTGGGGGTGGCGTTTTGCAGGTCCATTTCCTCTTCTAGGATAATACGGCCTGTAAGGGTTTCCTGGGGCCCTATATTCCCATGGCAAAAAGAGTCATTGACGGTCCGGTCAATTTGGATCAAAAACCACCGAATAAGTTCTCGGGCATGGGCCTCATCTTCCCTTTGGACAAAGGGCTCTAAAAGCTGGTCCAAAGACCCAATATAGACAGGAAAACGGGTCACACTGGGCACATGCCGGTAGAGGATAAGGAGGGAGGATAGAGCCTCCAAAAGATTTTTAGGGGGGTCTAGCCGCAAAAATTTAGACCCCTCCCTTAAAAACTTTCCATAGTCGGGCAAGACATAGCGGGGGGCATAGGGGGCGTGGCCCTCGTCTAGGTCGCATATTTCCCCCCTTTCGTAAAGGTCATAAAATGGGTCTTCCTTAGCCACAGGATAGTCTAGGCTATTTTCTGCCAGCTTGGCCAGGCGGAAGGTCTGCTGCTCATAGGTCAAGCTGGGGTCTTGAAGGACTTCTTTTACACTTTTTTGTAG
The DNA here is from genome assembly GCA_030532305.1 of Tissierellia bacterium. Classification (GTDB taxonomy): domain Bacteria; phylum Bacillota; class Clostridia; order Tissierellales; family Peptoniphilaceae; genus JAUNLJ01. The sequence goes on along the minus strand of JAUNLJ010000008.1, from coordinate 9,649 downwards.
GTCTTCTATCTTAAAAAATCTTTCCATACCAGGGCTCCTTTATCTGATCTCTTTCTTTTATGCCTTTTAGCTTATAGCTTTTAATCTTTTATTATTATATAATAGTAAGAGGGCATGACCTATGACATATGACATCAAGATGGAGGGATTATGAACACGTATCTAATCAACACACTCTACTCCTTAGCCAACAAGCTCCCTCTAGACTTTCCCTGGAAGGAAACTCTAAAAGAAGCGGGCCTAGACCTAAGGACTGTAGAGACTGAGAGGGTTATCCTAAGTCCCAAGGACACTACAGATAGAATTTGCTTTCTTGTGGAAGGGCAAGTAGAGGTAAGAAACTTTTCCTTAGAAGGGAAAAGAAATATTTCTGCCTACCTAAAGGGCCCCCAATTTTTAGGCCTGGTAGAGTATTTGACCCAAAGGCGGCAGCATCTTTCAGAGGTGAAGACCCTGTCACCGGCAGTCCTGATCTACTTGCACAGGGACCAGATGGAAAAACTCCTCGCCCACAAGACCTTTCACCGTTACTTTTTGGATTACCTGGCCGAATTAACAGTAAATACCCTGTCTAAACATTCGGTAGAAAGAGCCATGGATCCCAAGTCCTTGCTCCTAAACTATCTCTACCAGTATGCCAAGCATAGCTCCTTTCCCGTAGAGATCCAGGAAAACAAACAGAATATTTCTGACCTCCTCAATATCCAAATCCGTACCCTCTACCGGTATTTAAGAGACTTTGAAGATCAAGGTTACCTACTTCGAAAGAAACAGTCCATCTACTTAACTGAAGAAAACTTTAAACTTATCCAAAATGCCCTAAAGGTGGACTAGGAAAAGCCCCCGTTAAGTCGGGGCTTTTTTCTTGCCTAAAAAGCTAGGCCCCCTTAAGGGCTGGGCCAGGCTTTTTTACCTGGCCCTAGAGACTTTCCCGGTCCCAGCTGGCTTCCATAATCTCATAAAAGGCCCAGTGGTCTTCCTTAAGGTCCTTAAAGAGGGGAAGGCTGGCCTTGTTTTTTTCCATCAGGTCTAGGTCAGGCTGCCGGCCTAGGACCCGGTTAAGAAGGCAGCTGGCCTCGGCCCGGCTAATGGGCTCATCTGGCCTAAAGGTCTTATCTGGATAGCCCTGGACCCATCCCCTGGCTAGGCCTGAGCAAATATAGCCATAGGCCCAGTGGTCTTCCTTAAGATCCCTAAAGGAGACCCTTCCCCCCTTAAGATCCTTCTCCAAGCGACTGGCCAGGGCCAAAAACTCCGCCCGGGAAAGGGATTTTTTAGGGGCAAAGGTCCCATCCGGATAGCCCTCTAATAGGCCTAGGTCCACAAGCTGGACCAGGTCCCTATAATACCAGGCCTCTTGGCTAACATCGGTATAGGTCCTTTTATAGGCAGGCTCTTTTACGGGGGAAGCTTCCACCAGCCGGGCAAAGATCCCCACGGCCTCGGCCCGGGAAAGGGGGTCATGGGGCCTAAAGGTCCCGTCTGGGTAGCCCTTTAGGTAGGCCGGGTGGGTCTTTTTAGGGGGGCTGGGTTTTTTATGGCCCAGGGTGGGAAGATTCTTAGAAGGGTCCTCTTCCCACTGGCCATAGAGATAGGTGTCCCCCTCTAGCCAGAGCTCATCGCCTTCTTGGTAGGTCTGGCCCTGACCGTCAGCCTGGCTATTCCAGCCTAAAAAGCTGTAGCCCTCTCTCTCTAGGCCCAGGGCCTCCCTAGATGGGACCCTGTAGGCCACCTTTCTTGGGGCCCCCTTTTCATCTAGGGTCTCTAGGACCTGGGACCTATCGGGGGAGGTCTCTGCTCCCTCATAGGGGAGGTAGAAGACATAGCTAAGGGGGTTAAGGTAGTTTAGGTCATAGTTATTTAGGAGGCTCTTTTTTAGGCTGGGATGGAGGGTGGGGTCCTCCTTGTCTGAAAAGGACGTGGTCTTAAAGGCCAGGGCCCCTCCAAAGTCCTGGTAGTTTTTAGGAGGCCGGTAGAAGGCCCTAGCCCTATTGTCCTGGAAGAGGCAGGTCCCCTCTATCTCAAGGCCTTTATAGGCTCCTGGGTCGTCTAGGGGGTCTGTATATGGAAGGGGGCCGGCATAGATGGCCCCGCCCTGGTCCTGGGCCACATTTTTTATAAAGGAGGCCGCTTCAATCCGTGTATTGGCCCCTATAAAGAGGGCCCCGCCTTCCTGGGCCTGGTTGCCTTCAAAGAGGGTCTTTTTTATGACCAGGTCCCTAGAACTAGGGAGGACCCGGTCCTCCAGATAGAGGGCGCCCCCCTGGATATGGGCCTGGTTATTTTTAAAGAGGGCCCCCTGGAGGGTCTTTTGGGACAGGGGCCCCAGGTAGAGGGCGCCCCCCTTGGTGGCTGTGTTTCCTTCAAAGTGGCCCCCCTGAATCTCTAGACTGCCCACTTCCTGGTAGAGAACTCCACCCTCTTTGTCAGCATGGTTTTTTATAAAGGACCCTCCGTCTATCTTTACCGACCCAGTGGACCGGATTAGGCCCCCCTGGTGGCTGGCCCCATTGTTTTCAAAGTGACCCCCCTCAATATGGACCTGGCCTGTTGGCCCCACAAAAATAAGGGCCTGCTGGTCTTCTGTGGCCTCATTGTTCCAAATAAGGGCCCCCTCCTGGATATGTAACCGGCTATTAAAACCTACATAAATAGCTGATGCCAGGGCCTTCTTGGACTTAAGTGTCTTTATGTCTTCTAGGACCAGGCCCCTGCCCAGGGATAGAGAGGATCCTCCCTCCAGCTGGATAAGAGGGCCTGGGCCGCCTCCTAAGTTGGGGGCCCGGCTGATTTTAATATCTTCCAGACTAAGCTGGGCCCCTCCCTTTAATTTGACCAGGGGCATAGACCCTTGAAGGACCAGCCTCTTTGCCTCCTCCCTAGACTTAAGCTGCAGCTTCCGGGAACTCAGGGTCGGGGTGGGATAGGTGGTCTCAAGAACCAGGTCCCTCTGGACATAGAGGGTGTAGAGGGCCTGGGCCTCTCCATCCTGGATGGCTTTCAGGGCCTGGGAAAAGTCTTCATAGGTCCCCAGGTCCTCCACCTGGCCGTCTAGGTCCTTTTCTAGACTAAAGGCCGGAGGCCCTTCCCCCTCTGCCCAGACCCCCCTGGGCAAGAAAGATACCACTAGCAGCAAAGCCAAGAAAACTTTTTTCATCTTTATCCCTAACCTCCCTCTTGTTTTAGCCTTAGCTAGATGAAACAATGCCTATTATAATTATAACAAGTCTTACTTGTAAATTGACAGGTTTTTTATCCTGGGCAAAGAATTTTTTAGGGTCTAGTAAAAGGCTAGGCTGGATCGTTTCTTAATAGAAGCACAAAAAAGCTCCAAGACTTGCTAGCAAATCTTGGAGCTGGTCTATTTTTTTAATAAGCCATAATACTATTAAAGATGGTCAAAATAGACTCACCATAGCCATGGCCGGGAACGGCCCATTTTCCATTTAAGTCTTCTAAACTGGGGGCACAGCCCTTGGAAACGAGGTGGTATCTGGGGTCTATTTGGTCTTGGCTAAGGCCCTCTGTGGAAGCATAGGCCTTTAGGTGTTGGATTTGAGCCCGAACACCCATTTGGGGAGACTCAAAATAAGCGCCTGCTACACCGCCACCGGTGGTTCCAATCCCGGCATAGTTGTTTTGCTCGGGAACCACATCACCACCATAGCGGAAGTAGCCGGTTTCCTTAATGGCTTGGGCAAAGGCTAGGTCCCCTCGGATCCCCTCTTTTCTACCCTCTTCCAGATAGTGGCTGGCCAGTTCATAGGCTGAACAGTTTATTTTAGGGTTGGGGTTCTTGCTTAAAAGAAAGTTTGCCATCTGTTGGGCTGTGGCCTGGGGCTCTCCCATAATAGCAGTCTTGCCCTCTTCTACAGGAGGGAAGGTCACTTGGGGGCTAGAACTTTCTTCTGGGCCCTTGTCTAGATAAATCGGTGGATTTTCTTCGGCTGGACTGTCTAGGTCAATAACAATACACATGTTAGAGGGATAAGAATCAGATACCTCTAAACCAAAGGACTCTGCTACTAAACGAAGGGGAACATAGGTCCTCCTATTGACCAAGCGGGGAGAGACATCAGAAAGGGCTCTCTCGCCGTTTATGTAGTAGGTTCTTAGGTTGTTATATAGGATTAAACTGCCCTTCTTATCCACTTGGATAATGGCCTTTTGTTCCCTTTGGTCCCAATCTACCTCATAGCCTAGGGCTTCAGAGATGAAACGAATGGGGACCATGGTCCGGTTATTTTCTATAAAAGGAGCTGTATCGCTCACGATTTCTTGTCCATTGACTTGAATGATAATATCTTTAGCAGGGGCTTTGGCATAGCTAGGCTTGGCAGGAAGAACACTTGTCATAAGTAATCCTGCAATCAAGGATAGCTTAAGAAATTTATTCAAAAATATCTCCTCCATAAACTCTAATCTGCCCTAGATTTTATCACAAAAAGGTTAAAAGGACCTAGGCTTTTTCCATGACATTTATATTACAAATTTGTTAAAATGTCTAGGATCCCCTTAATTTTTAAGCTCTTTCTTAGAAAAAATCTCTTATTTTCAAGAGTTTATGGATTTTTTTAATTTTATTGTAAAGTGTCTTTTTAAGGGGGAGGGAGCTTTTAAAATTTTTACTAATTTGTAAAGATTTAGGCCTCCCCCTGTTTTTTCTTTCTAAGGTCCCTAAAAAAGTCCCTCATCATTTGCCCGGCCTCCTCTTGTAAAAGGCCTTTTTCTACCTGGATGGCATGGTTAAAGGCCTGGTAGTTAGTTAGGTCTAGGACAGACCCACAGGCCCCGTACCTGGGGTTTTTGGCCCCAATATAGAGCTTGTCTAGCCGGGCACTTAAGATGGCCCCCATACACATGGGGCAGGGCTCCAGGGTCACATAGATGTCACAGTCCACCAGCCGCCAGCTAACCACCTGGCCCACAGCCTGGCGGATGGCCACCATCTCGGCATGGCAGGTGGGGTCTTCCCGGCTCTCTACCTGGTTGTAGCCCCGGCCTATAATCTCCCCATCCTTGACAATGACACAGCCAATGGGGACCTCTTCTAGGTCCCTGGCCTTTTGGGCCTCTCTAAGGGCCTCCCTCATAAAGTCTTCTTTGGTCTTCATCTAACCCCTCCTTCTTTTATTGTAGCAGGAAACAAATCCTATAGAAAGACCCCCCTCTATGTGGTATCCTAATACTAAGGGGGTTGTCCTATGAAACTATATATATCTTTCGATGTGGAAGGCCTAGCAGGTATTACAAATTGGGACCAAGAAGAGGAAGAAAGAGACCTCTTTTTAAGGTCTGTCCACCAGCAAATAGCCTATGTCATTGAGGGGATCCAGACCTCTCCTAAGAATGACCAGATTGAAACCATCACCCTGGCCGATGCCCACGGCCGGTCTAGAAGTTTAGACTACCATATTCTGGGGGACCTGGACCCTCGGATCCAGCTTATTTGTGGCCGGCCCCGCAAGGAGTTTATGGTCCACGGAATAGGGGGCCATGATCTGGCCTTTTTTGTGGGCTACCACGGGGGGAGTGGCCAGCAAAGGGCCAACATGGACCACACCTTTTCCTCCTGTGTCCACCAGCTAAATATCAACGGAATTAAGTGCAATGAGGCCCTGGTTAATGCCATCTATGCCAAGGAGATGGGGGTCCCCGTAGGCCTTATTATTGGGGATTCTGGCCTCTATGACCAGCTTATCCTGGAGGGCTATATGCCCTATGTGGACTTTGTGACCACTAAAAAAAGTATCAGCCGCTTTGCCTGTAAGTTTAAAAATCCCCAGGTCCTTAGAAAAGAGACCATAGAGGCCGTCCACCGGGTCCTAGCCCAGGATCCCTCTAAGCTAAGTATGCCGGATATGGCCAGTCCCTATCTTTTGACCCTGGAATTTAACACCACCGACCAGGCCGATAGGGCTGCCATCATGCCCGGGGTCCAAAGGATGACTGGCTACAAGCTTAGCCTAAGTCTGGAAAGGGCCAGCGACCTGATCAACACCATCTCTGTCTTAACCCGTTTGGCTAGAGACTAGAAAACACCCTAAGAAAAAGGACTAGATAGGATCCCTTTTAATCCTATCCAGTCCTTTTCTTACTTTTCAAGCCGGGCAAAGAAAGTCTCCTTTGAGACCTTCTCTAGGAGGTCCCGTCTTAAAATCTCCTTGGTCACTAGCCAGCCCTGGCCTTTTTCCTCCACCATGTCCAAAGGAAGGTCTGCCCCCCTGACATAGTAGCGGCCCCTAAAGTCCTCCTGGTCTAGGAGGGCGGCCTCCTTCTTTAGGATGGGGTAGCTGCCCCCATGGTGGGCAATATCCATTAGGTCCTGGACAATGGCATGGCCTGTGGGAAGCTTGCCAGCTCCTGGGCCTGTAAAACTAACTTGGCCTAGGGCATGACCCTCTAGTTCTATGGCATTAATGGCCTCCGGAAGGGCCGCCAGGCTGTCATGTTCATCTAAAAGGACAGGTTCCACCAGGGCAGAGAGCCTGCCCTCTTTTAGGCTGCTTTGGGCCACCAGCTTGATCTTTAGGCCGGCCTCCTTGGCCCAGGCCACGTCTTCCTTGGAAATGGCAGAGATCCCCCTTAAAAGGATGTCCTCTTCCTTCAGGGGAGCCATGGCCATGGAAGTTAGGATCCTAAGCTTACGCAGGGTGTCAAAGCCCTCCACGTCATCGGTGGGGTCCTGCTCGGCATAGCCCAGGTCCTGGCAGACTTTTAGGGTGGCCCCATAGTCGGCCCCTTCAGCAAACATCTTATTTAAAAGATAGTTGCAGGTCCCATTTAGGATGCCCCGGATGGAGGAGACCTGGTTGGTCACCTGGATCCCCCGAATAGGGGTCAAAGCAGGAATCCCACCCCCTACAGCCGCCTCATACATAAGGGGGACTTGCCTATCCCTAGCCAAATCATGGAGGTCTTCAAAGTGGGCAGAGACCACCGCCTTGTTGGCCGTCACCACCCCTATACCGGCCTCCAAGGCCTTTTTCATATAGGAAAAGCCCTCTTCCAGGGCCCCGGTGGCCTCCACCACCACATCCACCCCAGACTTTAGGACAGCCTCATAGTCAGACCTAAGGAGGCTGGGATCTATTCCCTCTTTGCCCCTTTTTACAGACTCAGGGCGTAAAACAATATGGCTAACTTCTATGTCTTGGCCCAGGGCCGCTCTTATGGCATCCTTCCGGTCCTGAAGAATCTCCCAGACCCCCCGGTTCACAGTTCCAAAACCAATCAGTGCAACTTTCATACTCTCCTCCTTAAGGGTCACTTTAAAAATACATCTTCCCTTGATTTTAGCATATCTTAAGCCCTCTAACAATCTAAAAACCTGCCTGATCCCCCCTATTGCCTGTTTATTTCCTATACTTTTGTGTTATAATGTATTAAAATTTATGAGTATGGTTTATTTTAGGAATGAAAGAGAGGTTTTTTATATGTCCATTCGTTTAGCTATTCTTGGTGCTACAGGTCTTGTAGGCCAAACCATGTTAAATATTTTACAAGAAAGAGGCGACTACCTAGATGAAATCAGCCTTTTTGCTTCCAGCCGGTCTGCTGGTAAAGAGGTCTCTTTCAAGGGCAAGACCTACCCCATTAAGGAGCTAACTGAAGAGGCCCTAAGGGAGGAAAAATTTGACTATGTCCTATCTGCCCTAGACTCCCACCTGGCCACCCGCTATATTCCTGTGGCTAAGGAGGCCGGGGCTGTGGTGATAGATAACTCCTCTGCCTACCGGATGGCCCAGGATGTTCCCCTAGTGGTCCCTGAGGTCAACCCTGAAGACGCCTTTAAAAATCAAGGGATTATTGCCAATCCCAACTGCTCCACCATCCAATCTGTGGTGGCCCTGGCCCCCATCCTAAAGACCTACGGCCTAAAGCGGATTGTCTATGTCACCTACCAGGCCGTCTCCGGGTCTGGTGTTGAAGGCATTGCCGACCTAGAAAGAGGCATCCAGGGCCAAGAAAACACCCTCTACCCCCACCCCATTGCCTACAATATCCTTCCCCACATTGACGACTTCCTAGACACAGGCTACACTAAAGAAGAAATGAAGATGATTGACGAAAGTCAAAAGATCTTCCACCTTCCCGACCTCGCCATTACCGCCACCGCCGCCCGGGTGCCTGTCAAGGGAGGCCATGCTGTGGCCATTAATGCTGAAACCCAAAAACCCGTGGACCTAGAAGAGCTTAGGGACCTTTACAGAAAGACTGAAGGAATCGTCCTTCAAGATGACCCCCAAGAAAAGCTCTACCCCATGCCCCTTTATGCAGAAGGAGAAGACCCCGTCTTTGTGGGCCGCCTTCGTTTAGACCCCTCCCTAGAAAATGGCCTAAACCTTTGGTGTGTGGCTGATAATATTCGTAAGGGAGCTGCCCTAAACGCCATTCAAATTCTAGAGCTCCTCATCCAAAAAAACTAGCCTGAGCCTAGTTCTAGGACCCCTTTAATTTCATAGGAAAAACCATAAGCCCAGCCAACTTCTAGGAAAGGGATAAAAAAGATGACCTCTATTTTTAACTACCTGCAAAAACCCCAGCTCAAGACTTTTGACCAGGATCCCCTTAATGAAGTAGATGGGCTTATTTTTTGTGAGCTAGCCTACGTTAACTTTGGGGCCCTGGCCAAGCGGCTAGAAAACCCCCAAGACCTTAGCCTAACCCAGGCAGCCAAGGCCTGGATAAAAAATCCCCAGCCAGACTTTTTGCCCCCCAACTACCTTCTTAGGAATAGGGCCTACCGGCTCCTCCGCCTAGCTGGAGCCAGCCGTCGCTTTGGCCCTGTCCAGGTCAAAAATTTTCTAGAAGACCTGTCCCCAGAAGAAGAAAGCCAGTTTGGAGCCGTCAATTTCTACTATAAGGACCAGCCCTTTTTTGTGGCCTTCCAGGGAACAGACCTCCACGCCCTGGGCTGGAAGGAGGACCTTAGCCTAAGCTACCTCCCCCTGATTCCTGCCCAAAAAAAGGCCCTAGACTACCTGGAAGACCAGGTCAAAAAAGACCCCAGGCCCCTAAGCCTAGGCGGCCATTCCAAGGGAGGCAACCTGGCTATTTTTGCCGGGATCTTTGCTAAAAAGTCTAGCCAAGACCAGATTATAAGGATCTACAACTACGATGGCCCCGGTTTCCAGCCCGGGGTCCTAGAAGAGCCAGGCTATAGGCGGATCTTAGGCAAGATAAGGACTATCATCCCCCACAAGTCCACCATTGGCCTGCTCCTCTACCGGCTAGAAGAGCCCCAGTCCATCTATTCCAGAGGAGGAGGCCTGATCCAGCACCTGGGCTATTTTTGGGAAGTGGAGGAAAAGGCCTTTAAGCCCTACCCCCTCTCCCAAGAGGCCAAGGACAACCAAAAGAGGATGGAGGCCTTTTTAGACCAGGTGAGCCTAGACCAAAGGGAAGCCTTTACAAACATCCTCTTTAGGCTTTTTGGAGACGAAAAAAAGGACCTGGTCCTTGAGAGACCCCCCTATAATCTCAAAAAAATAAGAGACCTTATGGCCTCCTACCAGGGCCTTAGCCAGGAAAGTAAGGACTGCCTCTTCCAGGTTTTAGCCTCCTATATCAAGGCCAGCCGGGCCTACTAAGAAAGGTTCTATACTAAATAGTGTTGATGAATAAATTTCGTCAGCACTATTTTTTA
>JAUNLJ010000034.1 GCA_030532305.1 Tissierellia bacterium | reverse complement strand
TTTCAACACTTATATGCTTGTCGACATCAAGTTTGGACAATAGTGCTACCGTCTCAACGTGATTTGTCTGGGGAAAGAGGTCTACAGGCTGGACATAGTCTAAACTATAGCCGGCTTGGCTGATGATTTTGCAGTCTCGGGCTAGGGTGGAGGGGTTACAGGAGATGTAGACAATTTTTTTAGGGGCTAGCTGGACTAGGCTCTCTATAAAGCGGGGGTCTAGGCCCTTTCTTGGGGGGTCCACAAAGGCCACATCAAAGCTTAGGCCTTGTTTTTGCCATTGGGGGAGGATTTTTTCGGCCTTGCCGGCTTGGAAGTGGGCATTTTCTATCCCATTGATCCTGGCATTTTCCCGGGCCATGTCCACGGCCTGGGGGACCACTTCCATGGCATAGACTTCCTTGGCCTTTTGGGCCAGGGCCAGGCTAATGGACCCAATCCCACAGTAGGCGTCTAGGACTCTTTCCTGGCCTGTCAAACCGGCGGCTTGGATGCCGGCTTGGTAGAGTTTTTCGGCCTGGGGGGTGTTCACCTGGTAGAAGGACTGGGGGGAGATCCTGAGTTTTAGGCCCAGCATCTGGTCTTGGTAATAGGGCTTGCCCCAAAGGATCCGGCTGTCTGGGCCTAGGATGACGTTGGTTTTTTTCTGGTTGACATTGAGGACCAGGCTGACTAGGTCTGGAAGGGTCTGGACCAGGTTTTGGACCAGGGCTTCTTCCCTGGGGAGCTGGGTCCCGTTGACCACTAGGATGACCATCATGTCTCGGGAATAGTGGCCCTGTCTTACAATAATATGGCGGATAAGGCCCTGGCCAGTTTCTTCATCATAGGCAGATAGGCCGTAGTCCCTTAAGAGGTCCCGGACCTTAAGGATGGCTTGGTCTATGGTGGGGTACTGGATATGGAAGTTTTCCACGGGGACCAGGTCGTGGGTTCGTTTCCGGTAAAAGCCTGTTTCTAGCCGGCCCTTGACTTCTCTAACGGGGATTTGGGCCTTGTTCCTGTAGGCCCAGGGGTCTTCCATGCCTAGGGTGGCTTCTACTGGGGGCTGGTTAAAGCCCCCTATCCGGCTTAGGGCCTCTTGGACCTGCTTTTTCTTAAAGGCCAGCTGGCTGGGATAGTCCATGTGTTGGAGGGTCATGGTTCCGGTCTGCCGGCCCAGGTCGTCCCTGGGGGATACCCGGTGGGGGCTGGCTTCTAGGACCTCTAAAAGAATGCCAAAGGCGTAGGATTTTTTGGCCTTGCCTATTTTAAAGGAGACCTCTTCGCCCACCAGGGCCCCGGGTATAAAGACGGGAAAGACCCCCTCTAGTTTAACTACCCCTTGCCCTTCTGAGTTCAGGTCTATTACACGTCCTTGATAGATGTCATTTTTTTCTATATGCCTTCCCATGGCCTCTCCTCTTTCTTTTCCTTATTTTTCTTATTCTATTATAACAAAGATCTAGGCCCCTGGCATGGGTTCCTAGGCGTAAAAAAGCCTGGACCCTAGGGCCCAGGCTCTCTAGTCTTCTTTTTTGGCTCTTTGTCAAATAGTGTTGATAAAGAAAAACAATAACCCACAGAAGAC
>JAUNLJ010000007.1 GCA_030532305.1 Tissierellia bacterium | reverse complement strand
GTCTTCTGTGGGTTATTGTTTTTCTTTATCAACACTATTTGACAAAGAGCCATTTAAAAAGGACCTGGGGCTTTTTTAAAGCTTTTGCCAGACGTCGGCATAGGCTTCTTTTTCTTCAAATTCCTTTTTAGCAAAGGGGCATAGGGGGATAATCTTCACTTGGTTTTTTCTTGCCTGGTCCACTACTTCTGCCACCAGCTTGCCAGCAAGGGCTTGGCCCCGGTAGTCATCGTCCACAAAGGTGTGGTCAATAATCCAAAAACCTTGGGCCTTGGAGTAGGTGCTTTCCCCAATATTTTTTTCTCCGTCATAGGCGGCGGCTCGGTTTTCTTCAGGTTCATATACAATCTTTACCATGATTTTCTCCCCTCTTTATTTCTTAATTTCGTAAGTTAGGGCCTTGGACGGGCACCGGTCTATCACCTTCATGATCTCTTCCGGGCTCCCATTTTCTGGTATCACCCAGGGGATCCGGTCCGGGTCAAAGACCTCTGGGGCCCCCTTGACACATTCTCCTGCATGTTCACAGAGTTCAGGGTCCCAGTGGATAATTAAATCCTCTGTTTGGTAGTCTTTCATCTTTATCACCATCTCATCTTTTTCTTATTTTCTTGGCCCTGGGGCCTTTTTATCTGCCTCATGTAAAAGAGAGGGGGGCCCAGCCAGGCCTATAAAAGAGGCGATAAACTATAGCCTGGTGGGGGCCCCTTACTAGGTCCCTCTCTAAGGGGCCCTGGTCCATTCGCCATGGGCCCCTTAAAGAGGCTAGGCCGGGTCTTTATTTTCCTTCCAGCTCAGCCTAGCCTCTCTATTTTTAATTGTTAAAGTCTATGGCTTCTTTAATAAAGGTCCCGTTTTGAAGGTCCCGAGAAGCTTGGATTAGCTCTTCCCTAGAATTCATGACAATGGGGCCAGCCCAAGCCACGGGCTCTTTTAGGGCCCTAGATTCTATAAAGAGGACTTGGGCCGGTTCTTCCGCATTTTTAATGGTCAAGCTGTCGCCTTCAGATAGCTTAACAGCTGTCTTTTCCCTAATTCGTTCCCCATTAATATAGATATCCCCAATTAAGGTAAAGATCATAACTGACGCCTCCTGGGGAGTGTCTAGGCTAATCTGGGCCTCTGGATTTAGGTGGATGTCATAGTAGTTTAAGGGAAGGTGGTCGCCAGTAAAGCCCTGGTGTCCCTTGTAGTTTCCAGCCAAAAGACGGATCATACCCCCATCAAAGTCAATCTCTTCAATGTCTTCCTTGTGGAGACTCTTGTAGGTGGGCTGGCTCATCTTTTCATCCTTGGGTAGGTTAAGCCAGAGCTGGACTCCTAAAAGACGGTCTGCCGCTGGAACCATTTCTTCGTGCTGGATACCTGATCCGGCGTTCATCCATTGGACTTCCCCATCAGAGATACCATCTTCGTTGCCTAGGGTGTCCTTGTGGACCATCTTGCCCCGGTAAAGGTAGCTGACGGTTTCAATCCCCCGGTGGGGATGCATGGGGAAACCGGCGGTATAGTCGTCGGGATTGGTACTGTCAAAGGAGTCTAACATTAAAATAGGGTCAAACTCTTCTATGGTGTTGTGACCCAAGACCCGAACTAGGCTAACCCCAGCCCCGTCTACAGTTCTAAATCCTTCTACTTTTGTCCTAACTTGTCTTTCCATCTAGTCTTCCTCCTAGCTTTTTTAAAAGATATGCGAGTTCTTTCTTTTCTTCCTTATCTAAAGCCTTCATACTATCTACAATAAGTGCTTCATTTTTGGGGGCAATCTCATGGATTAGGTCATAGCCCGTCTGGGTTAGGTGCAAGATACTGACCCTTTTGTCTTCCTCACAGACCCGTCTTTCTATACAACCCATCTTGACTAGGTTGTTGACAATAAGGGGAATGGTCCCCTCACTGCTAAGGATCCTGTCCCGAACCTCACCCACGCTCATGTCCCCCTTACTATAGAGGGCTTCTAGGACCATGAACTGACTAAAGGTCAATCCCTGATCGCTGACCAATTTTTTTGTCTTCTTGTCGATCATATTGACACTTCTGTGTAGGCCGATGAGAATACCCAACTCTAACTTGTGCATTCACACCTCCTGGATATATCTAACTAGATCTATCTGTCTAGACCTATTATAACCAAAAACCCCGCCCTTTAAACAGGCCCCCCCTAAGACCCCCAAAAGCAAACCCTTTCAAGGGACCCCACCTTCTAAAATAGGAGGGACCTCCTCCTAAAAAGCAGGTGCCCACCAGCTTCTAGGCCCCTTAAAAACAAAAAATGCTTTTTTATAAATTTCCCCCATGAAAACCTCCTAGCCAAAAAGGCCCCCTCTAGCTGGCCGGGTCTCCTTGTTTTTACGGGTGAATGTCTTGTCTTTGGGTAAGGATAGATAGAGAGAGCCCTAAGGGGCCGGGTCAAAAGCCAAGGCCCTCCCCTAAAAAATCATCGCTAGAGATCAGACAAGCTAAGTTTAAGAAAAGGAGTATGACTATGAAAGTAACTGCAGCCCAAGCCCTACTAAATGAACTCAAGCTCTGGGGGGTAGACCATATGTATGGGATCCCCGGATCCTCCCTAAACGGCTTAATGGATGCCCTCTTAAGGCAAGAGGAAGAGGCCATCCACTATATCCAGGTCCGTCACGAATCTGCCGGCGCCATGGCGGCCTCTGCCGAATATAAGTTGTCAGGCCAGCTTGCTGTGGCCTTTGGGTCTGGCGGGCCCGGGTCCACCAACCTAACTAACGGCCTCTTTGACGCCCTAATGGACGGGGCCCCCATGCTGGCCCTGGTGGCCCAGTCGGCTTCTAGTAACCAAAATACCCACGCCTTCCAAGAGACAGAGATGTTGCCCTTCTTTGAAAATGTCTCTGTTTACAACCGCAAGGCCATGAACGCCGACCAAATCCCCTATATGGTCAATGACGCCATCCGGACTGCCTATGAAAAAAAGGGGCCGGCCGTCCTGATCCTCCACAACGACTTTATGGAGGAAGAAATCGACTATACCCCCTCCACCGGGGCCATTAAAGAGGTCCCCCAGGCCATCCACCTGGACCTGGACCCTGAAAAAATAAAGGCCATAGCCCAAGAGCTTCAGGAGGCCAAAAGGCCCATCCTTTACCTGGGCCGGGGGGCCATGGCTTACCGGGACCTGGCCATAGAGGTCTCCGAACGCTTTAACCTCCCTGTGGTCACCTCTGCCCCTTCTGTGGGCCTGGCCTTCCCCGTAAGCCACCCAAACTTTATGGGGGCCTTTGGCCGCCTGGGCACCAAGCCGGCCCATGAGATGATCTTCCAGGCTGACCTGGCCCTTTTTGTGGGCTCTTCCCACCCCTTTGCTAACTTCTGGCCAGACTCCCTAAAAGTCATCCAAGTCAACCACAGCTTCCGGGAAATTGGCCGGCAGGTTAGGGCCTATGACTCCCTGGTGGCCGATGCCGGGGACTTCTTTAGGGCCCTCTTGGACACTGGGGCCACAAGAGGAGAAGATGCCTTTATCCGGGCCGCCAGAAAGAACATGGAAAATTGGAAGGCCTATCTGAAAAGGCAGGCGGACCGGGCTGGAGAGGTCATCTATTATGAATCTGTCCTCCAAAAGGTCAAAGAGGCCTCTGGAGAAGATGACGTCTATGCCCTAGGGGTGGGTAACAACAAGGCCCACGCCATCCGGATCCTTCCCCTAGACGGTGACCACACCTTTACCATGTCCAGTTGGTTTGCCACCCTGGGCTATTCTACCCCGGCAGCCATAGGGGCCTACCTCCAATATCCTGATAGGCAAGTTTGGTCCATTGTCGGTGACGGAGGCTTTGCCATGAACAACCAAGAAATCCTTACCCAGGTCAAATACCAGATGCCCATTATCAACGTGGTCATCACCGATGCCACCTACGGCTTTATCCGCCACTCCCAAATCCAAGAATTTAGGGATGAATTTGGGGTGGATATTGCCCCAGCCGATTGGGCCAAGGTGGGCGAGGGCCTAGGGGCCATTGGCTTTTCTGCTTCCAACAAAGAAGAGCTAGACCATGCCTTTAATGAGGCCCTCCGGCTTAATAAAAAGGGCAACCAAAGGCCCATCTTAATTGACGCCCATGTGGTCTATGAAGACCCCTTGGATACAGCCTCCATGAAAATCGACCCCAAGACCTATAGCCGGGAAGAAATCCAGGCCTATCTCAAGGAAAATGACATCGAAGACCAACCCATCCTCCAAGATTTAATCGACCAAGAAGAAAATAAATAAGTCCATCTTAAAAAATCGAGGGTCCTTTTAAGACCCTCGATTTTTTATGCCCCAGCTCCAGAAAAGGCCCCCTTATTTTCTTTAGTTTTTAAAGAAGACAGCTGGCACTGGCCCTAAATAAGCCCTTGTTTGAGCTAACTGGCCAGGACACAGGCCATAAAAAGCCCCCAAAAGTTGACCCTAAGATCAACTTTTGGGGGCTTTTACTGGTAAACTATAAGAAAGATCCTAGACTAGCCCTTTAGAGGGCCCTTATAGGGGTCTTTTTTTATGGCCGCCTGGGTCCTATAGCAAGTTATATTCCTTAAGGAAGCCTTCAATTTCTGTCCCTCCAATAAAGTTAGCCAGCTTGGCTAGCTTGTCTAGGGGAAGGTCCAAATCAGGCCGTTTACCGTCATTTAAGGCACTGGCCCCGGCTAGGAGATAGCGAATATCATAGCGGGAGGCAAAGACCTCGGGCACCTTCTTTTCCACCCCGGTCAAGACATAGACCGCCTCCATGGCGCACCGGCCAGAGTATTCTGTGGTAAAGACCGTGTCTCGGCCTGGATTGTCTAGGGTTTCCACAAACTGGCCTAAAAAGGCAAAGTTCACGGCCCCCTTGGGCACCACATAGGGCCGGTCCCCAAAACTTCTGGGCATAAACTGGGCCGTAATATAGGGCATAAAGACCGGAATGGTGGTGGTCTTTTGGGCCAGGTCCCCTATCTTTTCTTCTTCCACCCCCAGGTGGTAGAGCCATTCCTGGGCAATCTCCCTGCCTGTACATTCCCTCATGGGCTTGTGGATATAATCCCCTTCTGTGTCTGTAAAGAGACCATAGACCCAGACCACAATCTCATCTTCTGGCTGGCCCACATACTGGCCCTGCCGGTTGATGGTCCAGCTCATGAGCCACTTGGAATCTAGGGCGGTGACAATCCCCCCAGTTACCACCTGGCCAGAATAGGGGTCCCTTTGGGTAATCTTTTGGATATAAGAGGCAATCTCCTTACTCTTTACGGTAATGGTGGCAGACTCCCAGTTACTCTTTTCAATCTGAGAGGTAAAGACCTCCGGCCGGCCAAAGTCAGGGGATTTTTTAGCCAGGTTTTTCCACAGGCTAAAGGCCCTCTCTTCATCCACGTCCAAGTCTGGCGCCTGGTCGTTGTCCCCATAGGAAGAGGCCTCCACCAAAGACCCGGTGGTCACAAAGACCAGGTCATTTTCACCTAGGTCCAGGGACCGGTCCTCCCCTGTCCGGGGGTCCTGGGCCAGGATCTTGGTGGCCACTTTTTTATCGGAACTAATATCAAAGTCCATGTCTAAGACCTCATAGTGGTAGTCAAAGTGGACCCCCAGGTCCTTGAGCCACCCTATCATGGGAAGGACAATGGACTCGTACTGGTCGTAACGGGTAAATTGGAGGGCAGATAGGTCAGGAAGACCTGCCACATGGTGGATAAACCGGTTAATATAGAGCTTTAGCTCCAAGACAGAATGCCAATTTTCAAAGGCAAACATGGTCCTGTAAAAGGTCCAAAAATCGCTCTCCAAGACCTGGTCAGAAAAGACCTCCTCCACAGAAACCCCCTGGAGCTTTTCATCGGGGGTTAGGAGGAGACGGATAATCTCCTGGATTCCTTCCTTGGACAGGTTAAACTTCCCATTGTCGTGACGGTCTCCCCGGTTTTTAGTAATCCGGCAAAGGCTGTAGTTGGGGTCATCTAAATTGGTGTAGTAAAGATAGTCCAGGATGGTCATAGAGGGGTCCTCCCTGGAGGGAATCACACTAAAAAGGTCCCACAAGACTTCAAAATGGTGGCCTGTTTCCCGGCCTCCCCGGGCCACATAGGTCATGTCTGAAAGGAGCCTCCCATCTAGGGCCCCTCCAGCCAGGTCCTCCTTTTCCAAAAAGTGGATGTGGGAGGGGTCCATCTTGGCATCCTTAATTAAAAAGCCGGCGGTGGCCAGACCAGCAATCCCGGTCCCCACAATATAGGCCCTCTTGTCCTCAATCCCCTTGGGCTTTCTAGAATGAACCAACCGGTCATAGTCCCCATTGCCCAAACGTAGACGGTCATCAAAGGTTTTTATTTCCATACAAATACCTCCTATTTTTTTGCAAGTTGCTTTTTTCTTAACTTGCCTTTATCATAGGCCCCTTGACGGCCAACTACCATGGCCAATCTTCCAAACTCGTTGGACTTTTAGACAGGTTTTTTAAATTGTTTAAAGCTTGGTCATCTTAAAAAATTGCCCAAGCCTTCCCCTTTGGGAGGATCTTGCCTAGTTTTTAGGCAAGGGCCTGGGTCTGCCTAGGGCTTGGCTAATCCTTAGGGACCGTTCAATATTTCCATCAAAAAGCTTGCCGGTCCTAAAGATAATGGCCTCTGCTGACGCCTCCATCCCCTCCTCCATCCACTCTTCCAAAAGCCCTGCCAAGGCCGCCTGGTAAAAGGAGACAATCAGGGCCTTGTCCTCCTCCTGGGCCAGGATCCCCTTTAGGGCACACTCCTTGTCCACATATTTTCTCATGACCACCCGGCAGATCTGGTGGAGGTAGGCATCCACATCGGCCTTGTCTATGGACTTAAACATATTTTGAGCCGCCCTCTTGTTGTCTAGAATAAAGGACACGGCATAAAGGAGGCTCTCCTCCCAAGAATAGGTGGCCTTAAACTCCTCATCCACCTTGTCCAGTTGGTCCTGCAAGATTTCCCGGACCAACATGTAAATATCATCATAGTGGTAATAAAAGGTATTGCGGTTGATCTCGCACCGGTCTGCCAATTTCCCAATGGTAATCTCCTTAAAGGGAGCCGTCTCTAGCATCTGTAAAAATTCTTTTTTAATCAGCTCCTTGGTATACTGCTTTGCCAAAAAAATCCTCTCCTTCCAGCTAAAGTCCTGGCCAGGCCTCTCCCTTTTTAAGGGACCCGGCCCTATCTAGCTTTACTCTTTATTTACCCCAAGTCCCCTCCCTAAGTCACCCTTCCTGGCCCCGGACCAAAGATTTTAGGCCTAAAAGGCCCTTTTTTAGCCCTCCTTCTCCTTGTTTTTTCTGTGTTTTTTACAAAATCCTTGAAAGTCTCGTTTTTTAGGTATATAATAAAAGTAGAGTTTAATTCTGGGTCCTAAAGATTTAAAAGGACCCCCTAAAAAGAAGGAGGCATTTTATGACTTCAAAGAAAAACTTATCCCTCCTCTTGGCTTTACTTTTACTGGTCTTTTCCATCCCTAGTGCCGTTTGGGCACAGGCTGGTGGCTTAAAAAGCCAAGAGGCTTCGACCCCCCCCCCGAGCCCCTATAAATCTCAAGGGACCATTGATCCTCGCTTAAAGGAAAAGATAGAGGCCCTAAAGGACCTTAAAATACCAATCAATGCCGACGAAACTGTCTTTTTAACCTATGACCCTGATACCATCACACTGACCATGTCTGGCCAAGGTGAAATTGGTGATCCCTATACCTATCTTTTGCCTGCCATGGGAAAAGTACAAGAGGCCTTGGGGGCCATTATAAACGACCCCATCGTTTCAGACCTCCTTAACAACAATCAGATGACAGAGGCTGATTTTAAAGCCCTCATTCATGCCATCGGTTATACCGATGAGATGGTCTTCCTACCTAACCTTGTGCTAGAGTCTAGTGACCTTTCCTTTCCAGAGGATTCTGCCCTTCTTTTTTCAGCAGATACTTGGGGGCCCTTAAAAAGCCTAAGCCTACCTAAAGACCTAGACACCTCGAATGTTACCAGTATGAGGTGGATGTTTAAGGGTCAAGAATATATTGATCCTGATGTTTCTAATTGGGACGTTTCTAAGGTACAAATCATGTATGGTATGTTTTACATGGCAAAAAGCGCCAAGCCTGATGTTTCCAAGTGGGATACCTCTAGCTTAGGCACCCATCCTCTCGGCGAAAATAGCTATCCCGGTCCTGCTGCCATGTTCTATGGGGCAGAAAGTGCCAACCCCGATGTTTCTAATTGGGATATGTCCCACGTCACCTATTTGGGCGCCATGTTTCTAAATGCCCCCAAGGCTGATCCAGATATTAGCCAGTGGACTTTACAAGAACCCAACGCAAAAGAATCTTTTGATCCTGATATGGCCTTTAGTGGAAGCGGCATTAGCGAGGCAGACATTAGAAGCTGGGATTTTGACATTGACAATAAATCTTACGACGCCTATCTCTTTAACAAGACGCCAAAACTCCAATACATCTATATGCCCGCTAATTGGAAGATGACAGGCACGAGGAAGGTCATGGCAGAAGACTTTAAAATGCAAAGAGATGGGGAGGCCGCAGGCCCTATAATGTCTGGTAGCCAAAACTCTTACGACTTTCAGCCACAAAATGTAAACACCCTTTACTTTGTTCCCCAAACCCTTTCTGTCCAGATCCAATGGGAAGATGAAGACCAGCCCGAAAAAACTCGGCCCCAAGACCGAGACCTGACCCTTCTTGCCAACGGCAAAACCCTGGACCAATCTCCTAAGATGACCCAAATTACACCTACCCAGATCACCCTTAATGAGTCTAACCAGTGGGCAGGTGCCTATAAGGGCTTGGATATTTTCTCTGAAGGAGAAAAAATCACCTATAGTGTCAAACAAGACCCCATTGACGACTATATTACCCAAATAAAGTCCACCCATCTGCCCTATAAGGGAGAAAATGCTTATGCCCTAACCGTCCGTAATATTTATAAGACCCTTATTGAGCAGACCGACCCCAACAAAAAACCGGTAACCCCTGAAAACTTTGTCAAGGTGACCGTAGATACTGGCAAGAAGGCCAGCCAAGACTCCCAGTTTAAAAGAACTTTTTGGGTGACCCCTAATCGTGAAGTCACCCTCCCTGTTGCAGATCCTGTTGGTGGATCTCTTGCAGGAACAAACTATGACTTTACAGGTTGGCAGGAAATGCCTACAGGCATGACGTGGGCTACAGGCCAAAAGATCACCGCTCAGTTTACCCAAGATACAGAGATTCTGGCCCAGTATGATGAGCAGACTTCTCTGGGTACAGGCCAGTCTCATCCCTCTAAAAAAGCCCTTGACCACCCGGCCTACATCCAGGGCTATCCTGACTTGACCCTAGGTCCTGACCGGTCCATTACCCGGGCTGAAACAGCCACCATGGTGGCCCGGTTAGAAGCTTTAGACCTTTCCAAAAACAAGGAAAGCCACTTTACGGACCTAGTCCCTGGAGCCTGGTATGAAGAACCCGTCCAAGCCCTAGCTGATAAGAATATCCTTGATGGCTATCCTGACGGAAGCTTTAAGCCCAACAGGCCCATTAGCCGGGGAGAATTCGCCAAGATCGTCAGCAAGCTCAATACAAGACCTAAAAAAGAAGCTAAGCTTCCCTTCCAAGATGTCCGGGGACACTGGGCCGAAGACTTTATCCAAGAGGCCTACCTTAGTGACTTGATCACCGGCTACCCTGATGGTAGTTTTAAGCCAGACCAGGCCATTACCCGGGCTGAAGTCGCTAGAATTTTAAACGGTCTCTATGAAAGAAAGGCCGACCATAAGAGTCTAGACCTGGTCAAAGATGCTAAGCTAGACTTTAAGGACCTGCCCAAAAACCACTGGGCCTATGATGACCTCCTAGAGGCTACCCAAGGACACAAGGCCTACCGTCGGCAGTCTGGCTCCCTCCTAGAAGATTGGATCCAACTAACTGACCAAAGCCTTAATTTCTAGGCCACAAGGCCCTCCTGGGGTCTTCTTAGATAAAAGCCCTATACCCGCTTACAAAACCTCGACCCGAAGGGCCGGGGTTTTTTTATGGGGACTTTAAATTCTTGTAAACTTTCTTCCGGGCCTCTTGCCTTTCTCTTTGGCTTATCTTATTATTTTTATAGACTGACTGTCGGTCTATAAGGAGGTTATATGATGGACCCAAAGGATAGAAAACAAATGATTTTAGATGTGGCCGAGGCCTTATTTTATGACCAGGGCTACGAGGGGACCTCTACCCAGGAAATTATCAAAAAATCCAAGATTGCCCGGGGGACCCTCTACTATTATTTTGACAAGAAGGAGGACATCCTGGACGCTGTGATTGACAGGAAGGGCAAAAAGGTCTTTGCCCGGGCCCAGGCCCTGGCTAAGGACAAGGACCTGCCTGCTAGGGACCGGCTTATAGCCTGTCTCTTGGCCCTCCACCAGGACAGCAAGTCTGGCCAGGAGGAGCTGGACCAGGTCCATGCTCCCCAAAATGCCCTTATGCACCAAAAGATCCAGGCCTATATTTTAGACCATGCTGGCCCCCTCTTAAGCCAGATCGTGGAAGATGGGGTCCAGGAGGGGGACTTTTCTTCTCCCTACCCCAAGGAGGCTGTGAACATGATTTTAATTTATGCCAACGAAGGCTTTGACCACGGCAAGGACCCCAGTTCCCAAGAAGACCTAGAAAAATTTGAGGCCTTCTTTTACCACATCCACCTACTTTTAGGGGCCCAAAAACCTATCTTAAATTTTAAGGAGATCCTAGACTAAACCATGAAAAAAGATTTTCGTCCCTTTATCCTTCTTTGGCTGGGCCAGGTCCTGGCCTCCCTAGGCAGCGGCCTGAGTACCTTTGGCCTGGGGGTCTACGCCTTTAGCCTGGCCCAGTCGGCCCTGGATTCGTCTCTGGTCCTCCTCCTGGGCTTTTTACCCAGCCTCCTTCTTTTAGTCCCCTCGGGGGTCTTAGCCGATACTTACGACCGCCGGCTCTTGATGATTTTAGGAGACGGCCTGTCTGGTTTGGGCATCCTCTTTATCCTCCTGGTCAAGGTCTATGGCCAGCTTACCCTGGCCCATATCTATATAGGGGTTTTTATTAGCTCTCTTTTTTCTTCTTTAATGGAGCCGGCCTACCGGGCCAGTGTCACGGACCTTCTTGATAAGGAGGACTACACCAAGGCCAGTGGCCTGGTCCAATTGGCCTCCTCTGCCAAGTTTCTCCTCTCCCCCCTTTTAGGGGGCCTCCTCCTCAAGCACTATGACCTGGAGGTCCTCTTGGGTCTGGATATTGCCAGCCTCTTTGTGACCCTTAGCCTGACCTTTGCCGTTCGAAAGAGCCTAAAAAACCAGACCCCCTCAAGGGAAGGGGTCTTTGTCAAGGACCTGGCCACGGGCTGGGCCCTCCTAAGGGAAAACAAGGGGGTCTATAGCTTGGCCCTAGCGGGAGGGGGCCTGACCTTTTTTATAGGCCTCCTCCAAGCCCTGGCCGGCCCCTATATCTTAAGCGCTTTTACCCAGGACCAGCTGGGCCTTAGCCTGTCCCTGTCTGCCCTGGGCATGGTCTTTGGTGGCCTGGCCCTGGGCCTGGTCCCCCTAAAGAAAAATTTTTTAGCCAGCCTAAGTGCCAGCCTCCTGGTGGCCGGCCTGGCCATGGCCAGTTATGGCTTTTACCCCTCCTTTATCCGGATCACCCTAAGTGGCTTTTTGTTTTTTGCCAGCCTTCCCTTGGCCAATGCCTCCATGGACTACCTGGTCCGGGCCCATATCCCTGGGGACTTCCAGGGGAGGATCTGGGCCTTTATGGGCCTGATCTCCCAAATGGGCTATGTCTTGGCCTACCCCTTGGCCGGTTTTTTAGCCGACCAGGTTTTTAGCCCGGCCCTAGAAACCCAAGGGGCCCTGGCAGAGACCCTGGGCCTAGTCCTGGGAACGGGACCCGGCCGGGGGATGGGCCTCCTTATTATCCTAGGGGCCCTCGGCCTTATGGCCATGGGGCTTGGCCTTTGGCTTAACCAAGACCTAAGACAGCTTGACGCACTAACCCAAGAAGGAGACCGCCATGACTTTTAAACTTCTCTGGAATGACTTTAAGAAAAATAAATTACCCAACGGGTCCATCATTCTTTTTATTATGCTAAGTGCCCTCCTCTTTACCCTTGCCATCCTCCTGGCCAGTAACCTCAGCTCTTCCATTGACCGGCTTATGACCAAGGCCAAAACTCCCGACTTTTTGCAGATGCACAAGGGGGACCTGGACCTAGAGGGCCTAGAGGCCTTTGCCCAGGACCACCCCAATGTAAAGGACTTTCAGGTCCTAGACTACCTAAATATTCCAGGGGACCAGGTCCTGCTTGGGGATAGGAGCCTTAAGACCAGTATCCAGGACCTGGGCCTGGTCTACCAAAGTGAGCAGTTTGACTTTCTTCTGGATACAGAAAATCAGCCGATCCAACCAAAGCCTGGAGAGGTCTACCTCCCCCTCTTCTTCTACAAGGAGGGCCAGGTAAGACCTGGAGACCCGGTGGAAATTTTTGGCCAGGACTTCCGCCTAGGGGGTTTTTTTAGGGACTCCCAAATGAACGCCAGCCTAGCCGGGTCCAAACGGATCCTCCTCCACCAGGAGGACTTCCACCGGCTAGAGGACCTGGGTTCTCCCGAATACCTTATTGAGTTTCTCCTCCAGGACCGGGGGGCCCTGGCCCAGTTTGAAAAGGACTTCTATGACCAGGTCCCGGAAAAAAATGGCCCCACCATCACCTACCCCATGTTCCGAATGATCAACGGGCTCACAGACGGCTTTCTTATTGGCCTCCTCCTTTTGGCCAGCTTTTTGATCCTCCTGATCAGCTTTTTATCTATCCGGCTGACCCTCCTGGCCAAGCTTGAAGATCACTACCGGGAGATGGGTCTTTTAAAGGCCCTGGGTTTTAGGTCTGGGGACATAAAAAAGACCTACCTGGCCTATCTTGTCTTCCTAAGCCTTTTGGGCCTGGTCCCAGGGTTTTTACTGGCCCTCCTCTTCCAGGACCGGGTCCTAGAAAATATCTACCTCTATATGGGAACGGCCAGCCAGCCCCTTTTTCCCCTCCTCTTGTCTCTTTTAGGCCTGGTCCTCCTTTTCCTGGTGCTCTTGGCCTATGGGAATGGGATCCTCCGGCAAATCAAAGAAATTAGCCCTGTCCAGGCCCTTAGGGAGGGGGAGTCTGTCTTGGCCAAGGGGGATAAAAAAAATCTTTCCATCCAGGCCCTGGGCTTCCAGTTTCCCAACCTGGCCCTGGCCCTGGCCAGCCTCTTCCGGCGAAAAAAACAGGGGGTCACTTTATTTTTGCTGGTCCTTCTGGCCTCCTTTCTCATGGTTATGCCTCAAAATATCTACCACACCTTCCAAGACCCCAGCTTTATTACCAGTATGGGCATTGGCCAGATGGACCTTAGGCTGGACCTGGAGGGGGACCTCCTGGCCCAGGCCCAGGCCCTTAAAGAGGCCCTGGACCAAGAGGAGGCCCTGGCTAAATGGACCCCCATCTGGACCCAGGATGTTCCCCTTAGCCTGCCCAACCAAGAAAAAACCTACCTCCGGACAAGTTTTGGGGACCATGGGGCCTTTCCCATCCACTATGCCCAGGGCCAGGCCCCCCAAAAAGAAGACCAGATTGCCCTAAGCTCTCTTTATATGGAGGACCTGGGCCTTAGTCTAGGGGACAAGCTGGTCCTAGAGTCGGGTCAGGTCCTCACCCTGGTGGGAGAATACTCCGATATCTCCAACGGGGGCAAGACCGCCAAGGCCCTTTTCCCTGTGGACCTAGAGGGGGCCCGGCTAACCACCTACCTGGCCTTAAAGGACCCGGCCGAAAGCCCCCAGCTTATGGCCCGGTATAAGGCGGCCTTCCCTGGCCTAAAAATCACCAGTATCCAGGACTACAGGGACCAGGCCCTAGGCCCCCTTCTTAGGGACCTGGGCCGCTTGTCCCTGGGGCTTATGGGGGCCAGCCTCTTGGTTCTGACCCTGATTAGCCTGCTTTTTACCCAGCTCATCCTGGCCCAAGAAAGAAGCCAGCTGGCCATTTTACAGGCCCTGGGTTTTAGGCCCCGGGACCTAGCCCGGCAGCTGGCCTACCGTTTCCTCCTGGTCCTATTTTTGGCCCTCCCCCTGGGTATTGGCCTAGCCAATAGCCTGGGCCAGGTCTTTGCCCAGGCCATCCTGGCCAGCTTTGGCGCCAAGGCCGTCCCCTTTTTAATAAACCCCTGGACCAGCTACCTTCTTATTCCAGCCACCCTGGTGGCCGTCATCCTCCTAGCCAGCCAACTGGCCCGGGTAAAACTGGCCCAGACCAATATAAGAGACCATATTAAGGAGTCCTAGCCATGGAAAAAATACTCGTTGGAAAAAATATATCTAAGTCCCTAGACCAGGAGGGCCAGACCCTCCACATCTTAAAAAATATTAACCTGGACCTGGAGGCCGGAGAATTTCTAGCCATTATGGGCCCCTCCGGCTCAGGCAAGTCCACCCTCCTCTATGCCCTCAGTGGCCTGGACACCATCACCAGCGGCCAGGTCTTCTTTAAGGGGAGGGACCTTAGGGCCTTAGAAGAGGGGGACCTGGCCGACCTCCGCCTAAGGGACATGGGCTTTATCTTCCAAGACCCTAGCTTTTTAAGGTCCCTAAATATCCTAGACAACATCTGCCTGCCCGCCATGAAAGACCCCCAAAGAAAAAAGGAGGAGGTCCTGGCCCAGGCCAAAGAGCTCATGGCCACCGTGGGCATCTCCGGCCTAGAAAAAAGGAGCCCCAGCCAGGTCTCCGGTGGCCAGCTCCAAAGGGCCAGCCTTTGCCGGGCCCTTATCAACCAGCCCCAGGTCCTCTTTGGAGACGAGCCCACCGGGGCCTTAAATACCAAGACCAGCCAGGAAATCATCGGCCTTTTAAGGCAGATTAATAAGACCGGGACCAGCATCCTCCTGGTAACCCATGACCCCCAGGTGGCTAAAAGTGCCCACCGGGTGGTCTTTATCAAGGACGGGAGCCTGGTGGACCAGGTGGGTCTTTTAGGCCTTGAGGAGGAGGAAAAAGAGGTCCGGCTCCTGGAAAAAATCCAGACCCTAGCCATCTAGCCCCTGGCCTGGGTCTCCAGACCCTAAAAAGCAAAGAACCGGCCCCAGGCTAAACCTGGTGCCGGTTCTTTTATTGGCTCTTTTATAGGGCTGGATCTTATTCGATGCCAGGTCCCTTAATAAGCTTAGCTGCAGTGGCAGCTTGGATGTCATCAAAGCTTACGCCTTCAGCAAGTTCTGTTAAAACAAGACCTTCTTCAGTGACTTCCATAACGCCCATTTCAGTGACGATCATGTCTACACAGCCCTTACCAGTAAGGGGTAGGCTACATTCTTCAAAGATTTTGGGGTTGCCCTTGTTGGTGTGGTCCATGGCAACAATTACTTTTTCAGCCCCTTCTACTAGGTCCATGGCTCCACCCATGCCTGGAACTAATTTACCAGGAATCATGTAGTTGGCAATGTCCCCGTTGGCAGCCACTTGAAGGGCCCCTAGAACGGTGATGTTCACATGGCCTCCACGGATAAGGCCGAAGCTAGTTGGAGAGTCAAAGAAGCAACCATAGGGTTGGATGGTGGCAGGTGTTCCACCAGAGTCAATGATATAGGGATCTTCTTCGCCTTCCTTAGGTGCAGGACCAGCCCCTGCATAACCTAACTCAGCATGAAGGACCACTTGAATATCTTCAGGCACATAGTCGGCTACCATGGTGGGTAGACCAATACCTAGGTTGACCACGTCTCCGTCATGAAGCTCTTGAGCTACACGTTTTGCAATATATTGTTTTCTTGCTTTTTTATCTAGCACCATTAGTCAATTTCCTTTCCGTTTTCATCAAGTTTGCTACCATCTATAATATGGGTAATGAGTAGACCTGGAATATGAACACTGTCTGGTCCCACATAAGAGTCTGTTAAGAGGTTGTCCGCTTCAACAATAACCTTGTCTGCGGCAAAGGCCATGGCAGTACTGTGGACCCTAGAAGATCCCTTGAAACGCATGTTACCCATCATGTCCACAGTGTGGGCATTAAGAAGGGCCACGTCAGCCTTAAGAGGAGCTTCATAGAGGTAGGTCTTACCATCAAATTCAAATTTTTGTTTTCCTGCTTCAATTTCTTCGATACCTACACCAGTGGGAGTTAAAACACCACCTAGACCATAGCCTGCGGCACGAATTCTTTCAGTAAGGGTTCCTTGGGGTACAAGTTCTACGTCAAGTTCGCCAGCGCTCATTTGACGGCCTGTTTCCCGGCAAGTTCCAATGTGAGAGGCCACAACCTTGCCTGCACACTTCCGGATAACAATTTGAGAAATACCAGGTTTTTGTTCCATCCCTGTGTCGTTGGCAATGATAGTTAAGTCCTTAAGGTCCTTGTTTTCTAGCAAGTACATGATGATCTTGTTGGGGCCACCTACGTTTAGGAAGCCACCTACCATGATGGTATCGCCATCGTTGACTAGGTCCAGTAATTCACTGGGTTTAATTAGTTTATGCATGAATACCTCCGTGTTTAGATACTATTTCAATAACGCTTTACTTACTTAATGCTTGAACCATTTCTTGGGCCAATTGACCACAGGCTTCCAGGTCTTCTTGGTCGGGTAGACCGTTGGACTTGGGGGTGGTTTCAAGAATTTCCCAGCCGCTTTCTTGGGCAAACTTGGCAAATTCTTCTTCGGCCCCGCCTCCCCAAGAATAGTTGGAGAAGCTACCAAAGATGTGGTTCTTCATTTTTTGTCCCTTCAAGACATTGATCAGGGTTTGCATGGGGGGGAAGAGTTTAACATTATAGGTTGGACAACCTAGAATGATTCCCTTATAGTTCCATGTCTCTGCAATGAGATAGGATAGGTGGGTCTTGGAAATATCCCGGATACGAATATCCTTGACACCCTGGGCGGATAGGGCCCGGCCAATGGCTTCTGCCATCATCTCTGTATTCCCATACATAGAACCATAGATAATGAGTACGCCGTCTTTGGTCTTTTGTTCAGCTAAGTCAGAATAGAGCTGGATGACCTTTTTGGGGTCTTCCCTCCAAACCACCCCATGGTCTGGACAGATCATCTTAATGTCTAGGCCACCTAGCTTCTTTAAAGCCCGTTTGGCTTGGTTGGCATACTTACCGACTATATTTGTAAAATAGCGGACTGTTTCATCTTCGTAGAATTCCCATTTAATCTGGTCATCAAAGATGCCGCCATCTAGGGTCCCAAATCCCCCGAAAATATCTTGACTGAACAGGATGCCTGTTTCTTCTTCAAAACAAACCATAGATTCAGGCCAGTGAACCATGGGTGTGGTGTAGAAGGTGAGGCTCCGTTCTCCAACTTGGAAAGTGTCTCCTTCATCTACAAGGATAATATTATTTTCTATCTTGTAGTAGTTTTTTAGGAAGGGGACAGCCCGTTTATTGGTCACGATCTCAACAGAGGGATATAGGTCCACAATGGTCCGGATACTAGACGTGTGGTCGGGCTCCATGTGGTTGACAATAATATAGTCCAGGGGTCTACCCTGAAGGACCTCGTCAAGCTTTCCCTTAAACTCGTTGACAGAATCAATGTTGACGCAGTCAAGCAAGCAGGTCTTTGTTCCTCCATCTAACAGATAGGAGTTGTAGCTGATCCCATCTGGTAGAGGCCACATGCTCTCAAATAAATGGGTGTCCCTATCGTTGACACCAATGTACTGCAAGTGGTCTGTAATTTTTACGGAACGAGTGTTTACGATACGTGTGTTTACCATTCTAAACGGCCTCCTCTTGTCTATGATATTTCTTAAACATAGTCTACGTCTATTGTATCTCAACGCCCCTTCTTTATCAAGTCAAAGAGGCTTTTTTAACCTACTTTTAATGGCTACTTGAGGACCCCTGGTCCCTCTTTGCCCCTGGCCTCATAGTAATCTTCAAAGTGGTGACGGTCCCCCATCAGGTCCTTCCAGGATAGGACGGCCCCCAGCTCCACATTCTCTGCGGACCGGTAGATGGAGTGGACCACGCCAGGGTAGGTGGCCTCCAGGTCCCCTATGAGCTTTTTGGTGACTGCCCGCATGGACCCATCCTCCTTTTTCTGGCTAACCCCACAGGCGCAGTCAATGGGGTCTAGGCCCACATAGTCCCGCCAGCGGATAATGGACTCCTCCCGGACATAGACCAGGGGCCGGATTAGCTCCATGCCGGGAAAATTTGTGGCATGGATCTTGGGCATCATGGTCTTGTACTGGCCTGCAAAGAGGACGTTCATAAGGACCGTTTCTATGACATCGTCAAAGTGGTGGCCCAGGGCCAGCTTGTTGCAGCCCAGCTTTTGGGCCTGACTATAGAGGGCCCCCCGGCGGACCCGGGCACAGATAAAGCAGGGCTTGGCCCCACCCATCTTGTCGGCCACAGAAAAGGCCGGGTAGTCAAAGACCTGGAGGGGGATCCCTAGCTGCCTAGCATTGGCCTTAACCTTGGCCCTCACCGGGGGCAGGTAGCCTGGGTCCATACAGATAAATTCCAGGTCAAAATCCTTGTGGCCATGGCGGCAGATTTCCTGGAGGAGCTTGGCCAAGACCAGGCTGTCCTTGCCCCCACTAATGGCCACGGCAATCCGGTCTCCTTCGTCTATAAGCTGGTATTCCCGGACGGCCTTGGAAAAGGGTCGCCACAGGTATTTTCTAAACTTGGTAATAAGCGAACGCTCTAACTTGTCTACAGGTTGGATAAGGCCACCTCTCCCTTCTCTTTTGCCTAGGCCTTCCTAGAGCCTAGACCTTATCAGCTTACCTTCTTTTATAATCATGTCCATGTTTTCCTTAGATAGGTTCCGAATATTATCTAGGGGGTTGGCTGAAAGGACCAGGATATCAGCAAACTTGCCAGCCTCCAGGGTCCCAGTTATGTCCCCCACCCCCAGCATGTCTGCCCCAGTCTTGGTGGCGGCCACCAGGGTGTCCATAATAGGGAGGCCTGCCTTTTCCACAAAGGCCACCATCTCGCCCAGGGCCGTGTCCCCATAGGGGGTCAAGCTGGAGCAGAAGGAGTCTGACCCAATGGTCAGGCCAATTCCCTTGGCTGCTGCCTGGCGGAGGTTGTCGTAGACCCGGTTTAGTTCCTTTTCTTCTACACTGTCCCCCTCATAGAGGTCATGGATTTCTGGCTGGTAGGGGGGCTGGTAGGTCTTAAACCACTCCTCTAAGAACTGGATGGTGGGGCAGAAGTAGATCCCCTTTTGGGCCATAAGCTCCAGGCACTCCTCATTTAGGGTTTGCCCATGGATAATCAGGTGGACCCCGGCCTTGGCTGAATTTAAGGCCCCCTCATAGCCTTCGGCATGGCTCCAGACGGGAATCCCCACCATCTGGCACTCCTCCACCACGGCCTGGATCTCCTCCAGGGTGTAGTGGAGGTCTAGCTTTTGGTCCCACCGCCAAATGCCACCTCCCGTGGCCCAGATCTTAATGGCATCGGGATTTTCCCGAAGCCGCCGGCGGACGGCCTTGCGCAGGTCCCAGGGGCCGTCCACCCGTTCGGCCCAGGGGTGGGAGGCCTGGTTGTAGGCCAGGGGAAGGCCGTGGGAATCCCCGTGGCCAGAAGTCCGGCAAAACCCTCGCCCCGTCCCCACAATCCGGGGGCCCTCCATGACCCCGGCCTCCACCATATTGCGAATATGAAGGCCAGAATAGGAGATCTCCCCCACGGTGGTTAGGCCCGACTCCAAACACTCGTGGGCCTGCTGGACGGCCACCACGGTTTTTTGGATGGGGTCTTCCAAAACCCAGTCCCGGTCATCGTCCGTCAGGTTGCCTGAAAAATGGAGGTGGGTATCTATAATTCCCGGCATCAGGGTCTTGCCTTCCAGGTTAAAGACCTGGTAGTCCCCGGAAAAATCCCTCCTGGGACCGGCATATCTAATCTTCTTTCCCTCAATTAAGAGGAGGGCATCCTCCACTGGGGCCTTACCCCGGCCGTCAATCAAACGTCCCCCTACTAGGGCCAACTTCTTCATATCTTCCCCCTTATCCTTCAAATAAAAGTCTAGTCATTCTTCTCATTCTAACCCATTTATTCCTTCTAGGCCAGGCCCCTAGGCCCCTTCTTTTTAGCCTAGCCCCTGACAAAAAGCCAGGTGTCCTGGCTAGACCCCTGGTCATCATAGCTATAGCCTAAACGCTTAAAGGCCTTTAGGTCTTCTGGGTCCTCAATTTTTTCCTGGGCCATAAAGCGGACCATCTCCCCCCGGGCCATCTTGGCATAGGTGGCCTTTTGCTTAAAGCGGCCCCCCTCATAGGCCCCAAAGAGGGGGGTGATAAAGAGGTCCCCCTCCTGCAAGTAGTCCTTAATCACCCGGGCATATTCCAGGGAAGCCAGGTTGACCAGGGCCTCTCCGCCACCCATAAGGGCCTGGTAGATCCGGTCCCCCCAAAAATCGTAGAGGTCTTGGGCCTGGCCCAGCCTAAGCCTGGCCTGCATTTCCAGCCGGTAGGGCCTGACCCCATCAAAGGGCCTAAGGACCCCATAAAAACCCGACAAAATCCTGACATGGTCCTGGATATAGGCCAGGTCTTCCCCCTCCAGGACCCCCGGCGCCATATACTGGTACTGGATCCCTTCAAAGGCCAAAATAGCCGGGCTGAGCCCCCGGTCCAGGTCCATCTCTTGGACCCGTCTATAATTTAGCTGGCTAAGTTTTTCAGAAGTCCCCCACAGGGCCTTTAGGTCCCCATAGTCCATGGTCTTAAGAACCTGCAAGATCTCCCGGGTCCTGTCCAAAAAGAGGGGCTGGCCCTCTGGAGCCAGGGACTGGTCCTCCACCATCTTCTTAGCCGGGGAAATAATCACTTTCATCCTATCGCCTCCTTCCTCCTATTTTAGCAAAAATCTTCCTTTCAGAAAATAATTGTCTAAAATTTCCCCTTCCCTCTAACTTTTCAGGAAAAATAAGGTACAATATAAGCAGGAAAACATTTCTTATGGTGAGTAAAGGAGCAAGCTATGAAAAAACAAACCCGTCTTATGGCCCTTGTCCTGGTCTTTTTAAGTCTTTTTTCAACTAGGGCCCAGGCCTATGTCCGTCCCAATGGCTTTGTGGGCCAAAGTGGCCGGGTCCGGGTAGAGCAGATCAAAAAATTCCAAGCAACCAACAACCTAAATGTCACCGGCCAGCTAAATGCCGAGACCCAGCGCCTGCTCTATGACCCCACTATCCAGCCCAAGGACTATATTAGCCGACCTCCCTCCCAGGGCTATTGGCTTGCCATCAATAAATCTCGCCGGACCCTCACCCTCTACAAGGGTAGCCAGGTCCATAGCCGTTATGCCGTGGCCCTAGGCAAGTCCAGCACCCCCACCCCCTCCACCAACCTAGCCGTCATCCAAAACAAGGCCATAAACCCGGCCTGGGGCGGCATGGGGGGCCGGCCCATTGGGGCCAACGACCCCAGAAATCCCCTGGGGGAACGGTGGATGGGCCTTCGGATTCCTGGCCGCTACGGTTTTGGCATCCATGGCACCATCAAGCCCTACCAGATTGGCCAATATGCCTCCAATGGCTGTATCCGGATGTTTAACTACGACATAGAAAAAAGGCTCTTCCCCCTGGTTCCTGTCGGTGCCCCGGTTTGGATTGGGACCCAGGACCAGCTTAAGAGCTGGGGGCTTTTACAGACCCATGCTAGCCCCTCCCAAGAAAAACCCCCAGCCAAGCCCCAGCCCAAGCCCATCCCCGTCAGCCTAAGGGTCAATGGAGAAAAGGTCGCCACAGACGTGGCCCCCTATATTGAAGAGGGCCGGACCCTGGTCCCCCTCCGCTTCCTTTCTGAAAGCCTAGGCTACCAGGTGGTTTGGCACCCTGAAAGCCGGACCGTGGACATCCTCCACAAGGAAGGCGACCACTTAAAGGGCGTCCTGGTCTTTGAAATTGCCTCCAGCCGGGTAAGACAGGTGGATCCTGAATTTTACCAGACCCTAAGGGATGAGGACCTGGCCTCCCAAAGCTACCTGGACCTAATCCGAGACCACGCCCTCTTCTATAACCTAGACACCCCCGCCGTCATCCGGTCTGGCCGGACCATGGTCCCCGTCCGTTTTGTGGCCGAGTTCTTTGGCTGCCAGGTGGGCTGGGAAGCGGCCACCAAGACCGTCCTTATTGAAAAGGAAACCCCCAAGCCCCAAGAAACCCCCAGCCCACAAGAGCCTCAAGAGACCCAACCAGAAGAAAGCCCCGTCCCTAAAGAAAGGCCAGCTCCCCTTGAAGACGAGACCCCCCAGGAGGAGGCCAGTAAAGGCCCTGACCTGGTCCTGGAAGAGGAAAGCCCCAGTGAAAATAAGCTGTAAAAGAAAAAATAGCCCGGCAGAAAACCTGCTGGGCTATTTTTTCTTGCTGGTTTTTTAGTTTTCAAGGCCCACAAGCTTTTCCTGCTTGTTCCGCCTTAGGCCGGCAAAGGCAGACCCAGTCAAATTGTGCCAGACACTGAAAATGGCACCGGGCAGGGTGGCTAGGGGGTTGGCTGCAAAGTTAAGGGCGGCCAGGGAAATGGCCAGACCACTGTTTTGCATCCCCACTTCAATGGCGA
Source organism: Tissierellia bacterium (assembly GCA_030532305.1). GTDB lineage: Bacteria > Bacillota > Clostridia > Tissierellales > Peptoniphilaceae > JAUNLJ01. Next base: position 44,401 of record JAUNLJ010000007.1, on the reverse strand, counting down.
TGGCCGTTCCTTTTTTATAGTCAATCTTAAGGCCCTTGGCAATGGCCAGCCCCAAGAGGAGGCCACAAAGGTTGTGGATGGCCACCACCACAAGGGTCAAAAGGCCACTGGCCATAATCTTGTCGGCATTGGCGGCCACAATCCCAGAAATCAGGATGATAATGGCTACAGAAGAGATGAGGGGCAAAATAGCTGACCCTCCCTCTAGCTGGCGACCCACGCCCTTTTCCTTGGCCTGGTTCATGAGATGGTTGGTTAAAATCCCCAGGACCACAGGAATCAAGATAATGGTCACCACGGTTTTAAACATGGCCCCAAAGGACACATCCACCCACTTGTCTGCCAGGACATAGACCCAAAGGGGGGTCAAAATAGGGGCCAAAAGGGTAGAGGCGATGGTCATGGACACAGACAGGGCCACATCCCCCTTGGCTATGTGGGTAATGACGTTACTGGCCGTCCCTCCAGGGCAACAGCCCACCAGGATCACCCCCAGGGCCAGGTCTGCCGGAAGCTTAAAGGCCACGGCCAAGAGCCAGGCCACCAGGGGCATAATGGTGAACTGAGCCAGACAGCCGATTAAAACTTCCTTGGGCCGTCTTAAAATTTGCTTGAAGTCCGAAGACTGGATAGTAGTCCCCATGCCAAACATGGCCAGGCCCAAGAGGAGGGCGGTGTGGTTTAAAATCCACATAAAGGGGGCCGGGATAAAGAAGGCTGTCAAGGATAGGGCCATAATAATCAGCCAGTTGTATTTGGAAAAGATGCCAGAGACAAAGACGATGGCCTTAATAATGGCATTCCGGTCTATGGCTTGGTCTGCCCCATTGGCCCTGGGGTCTGTTTTTATATGGTCCATCTTATTTTTCCTCCCATATGAAATTATCAATTAAGCGTGTTTTTCCAATATAAACGGCCATGGCCACCAGGACCTTCCCCTGGACCCTGTCCAAGGGCTCCAGCATCCTGGCGTCCACTAGGTCAATATAGTCGATCTTGGCCAGGGGCTCCTGGCCGATGACCTCCCCCATAAGATCCAGCAGGTCCTTAGCCGCCATCCCCTCCCGGATACTTTCTTGCCCCTTAAAAATAGCCTTAGACAGGCAAAGGGCCGCCTGCCTTTCCTCCTTGGATAAGTAGGTGTTCCTAGAAGACATGGCCAGGCCGTCTGCCTCCCGGACAATGGGACAAGCCACAATCTCAATAGGAAAATTCAGGTCCTCCACCATCTTTTTTACAATGGCCAATTGCTGGGCATCCTTCTGGCCAAAATAGGCCCTGTCCGCCCCAGTGATGTTGAAGAGTTTAGAGACCACCGTGCAGACCCCCCTAAAGTGGACCGGCCGGCTGGCCCCACAAAGGCCATCACTCAGTCCCTCAATGTTGACATAGGCCTTGGGGTCCTGGTACATGTCTTTAGGTTCTGGATTAAAAATCATGGCCGCCCCCAGGTCCTGGCAAAAGGCCCGGTCCGCCTCAAAGTCCCGGGGATAGGCCTCTAGGTCCTCCCCTGGCCCAAACTGGGTGGGGTTGACAAAGTCCGATACAATGACCCGGTCGTTGTCCTCCACGGCCTTTTTAATGAGGCTGCCGTGGCCCTGGTGGAGAAAGCCCATGGTGGGCACCAGACCCACACTCAGACCCTCTTTTTTCCAGGCCCGGACCTGGTCTCTTACCTGCTGGACTGTTTTTGTTACAAGAATTGTGTGCGCATTGTTTCTTTCCATGGTCCTACATATCCTCCAATCTGCCGTGCTTTTCATAGCTAGTGACCCTTTGCACCTGGTTGTCCTGGTCCACAAAGACCACCTTGGGCTTGTGGGCATGGGCCTCCTCTTCATTACAGAAGCAATAGGCCATGATGATGACCCTGTCCCCTACAGCCACACACCGGGCCGCTGCCCCGTTAAGGCAGACCTGGCCACTGCCAGCCTCCCCGGCAATGGTGTAGGTCTCAAACCGCTGGCCATTATCCACGTCCACAATCTGGACCTTTTGATATTCACGAATACCTGCTTTCTCCAGGAGGTCCCTATCCACAGTGATGCTCCCCACATAAGAGAGCTCCGCCTCCTTGACGGTGGCCCTGTGGATCTTCCCCTGAAGCATTTCAATCTTCATATTTTTTTTCCTCCCTGCGCGCACAAATAAAAAAAGCAGAACCAGAACAAAACTGCTCTGACTCTGCCTAAGCGATCCTAAATAAAACATACGGAAAAAACCCCATCCCGGAGCCTGTCCCCTTTCGAATTGCCGTCTAGCTTAAGATCAACATTCTAATGGACCCCTGGTCTCCCTGTGTGGTTATCCCTACATATCATATTTCAAGTCAGAGTATAGTTTTGCGCGCAAATACCATCTCCGGAAAAAATTATAACACGATGGGCCCCATTATGCAAAACATTTTCCCTGCCCTGGATCCATAAAAAAACCCTCCGGCATCTCTTCCGGAAGGCCCCTAGCCATCATTTAAATTTTCAAGACCCCCAGTCCCTACAAGCTGATCCAGTATCTACGGGTCTTCACCCTCCCCCTGGCCAGGTGGTTGATGACCTGGTTTTCAAAGATGCCCCCGTTTTTTTCAATGACCCTTCTGGAGGCCAAGTTGTCCTCATCACAGGTGATTAAGACCCGGTCAAGGCCCAGGTCTGACCTACAAAAGGGAAGGGCCATTTGGAGCATTTTTGTCCCATATCCCTTGCCAGATTCCGACCAGCGGACTTCATAACCTATGTGGCCACCAAATTGTAAGAGGGCAGGGGTGAGCTGGTGCCTAATTCCTATTTGGCCAATAAATTTCTCCCCGTCAATAAGCCAGAAAGTGGTGGCCTTAACATAGCCCGGAGGCAGGTCTATGCCCTTTTCTAAATTAGAGGCGTAGGCAATAACCTTGTTCGGGTCTGAAAAAATCCCTGCAACATGGGGGCGATACTTAATATCTTCATGAACCGCTTCCCTATATTGTGGCAAATATTCTTCCTTGGGTCGAATTAATTTCATGGTCCTCCCCTATTCTTATCAGTGGCATTTTGTCTTAGGCCTATGGGTTTTTCTATTGCCTTAAGTTTCTTAATCCTTCAGTTTTTATCCACTATTTAAGGCGAAATTTTCTATTTTTTAATCTTCCTCTTCTTTTCCTTTACTGGTCTGTGAATGACCTATTCCTGCTCCAAGGGCTAAACCAACACCAAGTCCCAGCGGAATATTATCTATGGCAACGCCAACTGCAACACCCAAACATAAACCAATTCCAATATACATCATGTCATCTCCTCATTTGTCTCTTCGGTTTTATGTGCTGATGGCAAGCCTAATCTTTAAGAATTATCGTTCTAAGCAAGCCATAGGCTCCTAATTTTTCCCTCTTTAAACTTTGCTAGGAGCCTCAAGGCCTTGGATTTAACTGACCTATTTGCCACCGTCCTTATTATAACACAAGACCCAGGCGCACGAAACTCACGCGCCCCGTCATAACTTCTATAAGATCTTGGCCTGATTATATCTTCATAGGAAAAAAGCCAGCAGATTTTACCCTCTGCCAGCTTAATCATTTTTTCTTATCTAAAAGTACTTCAGCTAAGCTCTTGAAATCTTAGAATGGTTAGTAAAATCAAGGCTTTTTAATCCACCCTATGGTATTTCCATTTTTATAGGCACCCAGCTTAAATCCCCTTAAAGACCTCCACCAGCTGGCTGATCCTTTCTAGGACCCTCCCCTTCTTTTTCTCCCGAGCCCCCTGCCGGCGAGAAGTGGGCAAAGAGGAGGATTTGAAAATCCTCACTCTCAGAGTATCTACATACCCCCCTTTTTGATAGGTCTACAGAACTATAGGTTTCTATATCTACCATAGTACAAATTCATTGTAGCAAGTCCCAACCCTACAACCCTTGAAGAAACTTCAAAAAATAATTTTATTTTTAAATTTTAGGTTTAGGATATTTCAATAAATGCTCTAAATTCTGATCTTTTAGCTCTTTAATAATATCAGGATAATCCGTCGCCCATTTTAGGTGGATTAACATATTATATGTGCTATTTTCGTCTCCTAATTTACCAGGAAGATCTTCATCTATGGTAATTTGAGCTAACTTAAGCATTCTCTTGCTTACCTTCGAAGGAATATGAATGCCAAGACAAGCTGATATAACATTCAACTTGCTCAAATCCTTGCCCTTTTGCATATTACTAATCGTCCTTTTATCTAGACCCGTGTCTTCCTGCAAATTTTTAAATGAACAATCACAGATATTTTTGCTCATTAGTTTTTTTAAAGAGTCCCCAAAGTCAAGATTGCTTATCGCCTTAAGCATTTCCTTAGACCTCTGATTTACAAGACCATATTGAGCCAATAAGTCTTCACTTATGTACTCATAACAAGAAAATGTCTTACTTCCTAAAGCTGACGGTAAAGTTACATATTTTAGTTGGCCCTTCTCGTCTTCTACAAATTGTAAAAAACATTCTTCTTCATTTTCTTTTGCATAATCCCTTAAAGCGTAACCACCTGTTGGTTTCTTTTCTATATAAGCGTCTTTATTCAAACATAAATGATCCTCGACATAGGCAAAAGAGTCGCTCTCAATAATAGATGCTAAAGCGCCACTTTCTTTATACCATGAAGCCAGTTGTGGTGTTGAAACTTTAGTCCTGACTTTCTTATCTTTTAAGTCTTCCTCAGTTAAAACAAGGTCAATTTGCTTGTATTCTTTCTTTTTATACTTCTCGTTCAAAATATCTTCATACTCAATCTCTACAAACTGGTCCTCTCCATTATTTAAAAGAAAGTGTCTTAAATATCCATCTATATACATAGGTAGACGTTTATTAGAATAGGAATCCCCATAAGAGTCTTCAAAAAATTTTCCTGATTTTTTTGGATCACAACTTTCTTTTAATTCATCAAAAGTTCCATAATCGGAAATATTATTTTCAGTAACTTCTTTATTAAAAAGATCTCTCAAAAGTTCTTCAGAACACCCTAGTGAATTAACAACTCTTTTAATTTTGTTGTTTTCAAGTTTGCTAAGCATCTCATTGATATAATCGTTAAAGGTTTTATTTGGATCTAATTCAATATTCCCGGACTGGATATCATAAAGCAATATTCCGGCAAGCTTTTGTCTTTCTTGAGAAAGCATTGAAAATGATCCGTGAAGTTCTTTTCTTATTTTTTCTACTTCTTCTTTTGAAACGTCCTCAGCTAATAATTTGATATACTTTTCAAATCTAGAATTCATATAATCTTTATCAATTTTCTCGCTATCGTGCTCTATGATGCGCGTATCTATGTCGAAAGGTACACCATCCGCTCCGGATCCTCTGTCACCTTTAGGAAGCTCGTTATATCTAGCTAACAGTTTCAAATAATCTTCTTCTGTAAAGATTACGGCAATTGTAGAACCCTCATTTTCATACTCTCTAATATTCCATTCGAATCCCTGAATTAATGCCGCATCGAAATACTTTGAAAATTTATTGAATTCTTTCGCAAACTTCGCTTTCACCCTATTTTCTTCAGGTAACTTTTCAAAATTTTCAATTCCGGCATTTTCAAATAAAGCTCTCATATCTTCAAAGCTATGATTCATATTTCTAATATTACCCGGTAATTTATCGACAAATAATCCCAATGGAATATCTCCAGAGTAAGCCTTGACTGCTTCTTTTAGATTTTTCTCCATGGTGTTAGGCCTTCTGTACCATTTTATAATTCCAAAAGGTTTTTCTTTTTTGTTGTAAATTCTGTTCGTTCTTGAAATCGCTTGAATTAAGTTTTCATATTGAAGCATTTTATCGAGGTATAAAGTATTCACTCTTTTAGAGTCAAACCCCGTTAACATTTGATTGACAACAATTAAAATATCTATTTGCTCATCTCTACTAATCATTTCATACGGCTCTTTATGAGAAAGTCGTCTACTGACATCTTTTCTAAATTTATCATAAGTTGACATTTTAAAAGGCATCTCATATTTGGCATTATAATCTTCCAGTATTTCTACAATTCCATCTTCTTTATCAAGATCAGTTTGTCCGTCATTATCAATCGTAGAATCAAACATCGCCGTAATATTAAGCTCCGGCATTTCCCTTTTCATAAGCCTATAATAAGCTACTGCTTCAGGAATACTAGAAGTCGCAAAGATCGCATGAAACTTATTATCGTTGCTATATAATGGCCATTTATCTTTTATATCCTCAATGACCGCTAATCTATACTCTTCAGTTTCATATTGCTCATTTGGAATATAATCTTCTATTCCCTTAACCCACTTACCATCTTTTAATTCACCACACATTCCGACTTGCGAGAAATCCATAAATTTCCCGAAAACTTTCTTTTTCTTTTCATCCGCCATGGCTTCACTCATAGATGATGCTTTAGCCTCGTGTAAAGCTACTTTCTCTCTAATCTTTCTATCTTCATAAACCTTCACCATGTATGGATCAAATCCTAGAACATTTCCATCCCTTATCCCGTCTGATAAAGTGTATCTATGAATTTCATCTCCAAATATAGTGGGTGTTGTACTGTCTTTTTTTATATTAACTTCCTGAATGGGCGTTCCCGTAAATCCAAAGATAAGAGCATTCCTAAACGTCTTCTTTATCGTCATTAGCATTTCTCCAAAAGTAGACCTATGGCACTCATCTACTATGATGACTATCCTCTTTTTTGAAATATATTTTATATCATCCGTTTTTAAAATTTCTGAATCCATGCTAATATTTGATAATTTTTGAATGGATGTAACGATAAGGGTGTTATCATAGTCGTCGCTCTTTAATTTGCTAATTAATACATTCGTGCTTTCTGTATCTTGAACTGATTCATTGTCACTTTTAAAGCCTCTATATTCATTTAAAGATTGAGTCGCAAGTTCTTTTCTGTCAACTAAAAAGATAACCTTATCTGCATCATTTGAGGAAGCAATAAGCTGTGCTGACTTAAAACTAGTCATCGTTTTTCCCGAACCCGTAGTGTGCCAAATATGGCCACCCAGTTGTTTTCCATCAAACCAAGTATTATTTTTTACTTTTTCTTCTACTTTTTTTGCTATTCCACGAGCAGCATAGTATTGGTACGATCTCATCACTTTTAAAATGCCGTCGCTGGAATCTGCCACCGTATAAAATCCTATCAATCGATGGGCCATTAGAATATTTAATAAATCAGATATGACATCTCGCCAATGATTGATAGGTTCATTATTAAAGTCTGCCCAGTGAAAATAAAAATCTTGATTAAATTTACCTTCTCCGGGATTGGCAAAATAAACGGTCTCTTCAGGTTGCATCGCTACAAAAATCTGAACGAGAGAAAAAAGCCCCTTAAAAATCCCTTCATGGGAATATTTTTCTATTTGATGGTATGCCTGACTAACTTCAATCCCACTTCTCTTTAGTTCCAGATGAATAACCGGCATTCCATTTATGAGTAGCATCAAGTCCCCTCTTCTATCATTTAGGATAGAAGATTTTGCCCTAAATTTTGGTTGAGAGACTATTTGATATCTACTCTCTCCAAAAGCTATCTCTTGCCTATCATAAATCTTTAAACTGACTTCTTTACCAAGGTGTAGCTCGTCCTCAGGATTATCTCTTTTTATCGCTACACTTTTCCCATTAATAAAGCCGTTGAGTTTCATGGGACTTTGAAGAGCGATAATCTGCTCCAAAATTTGATCCATCTCAGTTTTGGTTAAAGGCACGTCATTTAGCTTATCTATTTGCCTATTATTTTTAAAAAGGATGTCTGCCCAATTTTGTATGAGCTCTTCTTCTGTAGGGTAATAAATAACCTCTTTTTCCCAACCATATTTTATTAGAGTCTCAATAACCGCTTTTTCAAATTCAGCTTCAGTCTTAAATGGCACTTTACCCACCTCCTAGACAAACATCTTGTCAAGTAATGACGACTTTATATTTTTTAATTTTTCTAGCTTTTTACTATCCACTAAATCCATCAAATTTTATTTCCGGAGTCGTTTCTTATTGGGGAAATAATTTATCAAGCATGGATTTTTTTATATTGATAAGTTTTTCATACTTACGTTGCTGGAGGTTGATAAGCTTATCGAGGTGTTTGAAAAAAACACCTATACGCTTCTGCTCGTTGGTATTATATGTTGTAATGCAGTCGGTATCTGCCAAAATACTAAAATATCTTTTATAGCCTTCACTTTGTGGCTTGTACCTTTCTAACAACGATAGCAAATAATATCCATCGATATTTACTTGTCCTTTAACTATGCGAACACCATCCGTTGCAACGAAAAATGGGCGTTGAGGTTTATAGAGCGACAAAGTATGGTCACCAAAAATTACCACATCTTTATAATCACCGCAAGGCGTTCCATTGGCAAAACCAATGACAGGTTCATTTCCTTGTTGAATAATTTCATATTTGCCGTCCGGTTCATGCTCTTTAAGAAATTGCTTAAAAGGAAGTGTTTGAATTATTTCCCCCAACTTACGCTGTTCCCAAGGGTCATTAAATCCTTTAAATCTTATCTCCGGGGTAGTTTCTCCTTCTTGGGGGAATAGTTTATCAAGCATGGATTTTTTTATATCGAGAAGTTTTTCATACTTTTGCTTTTGAAGGGTGATAAGCTGGTCGAGGTACCGAAAAAAGTCGGCTAGATGGTCTTGCTCCCCAGTTTTAGGAAGTAAAACCGAAACAGAAGTGTATTCCTCAAAAGAGATATTTAATAAGCCGTCCATTCTCGCTCCAGACGAAACAATTTTACGAAGCTGGCTCTCAATTCCAACCCCATTCAATTCTATCGACATAAATTCGGCATTTTGATTTTCTGCAGAAAAACAGTGATAAACAAAGGGAACACGTGCACTCTCCGTTGTTGTTAATGCAAAACAAGAACCATATGGACGCAATTTTGAAGCGCCGTGATTATACGCAAGTTCCCCATTTTTAAGGAGAATATACTTTTTTAAACTTTCACCAGCATTGTTGAAAGTATATCTTTCAGACTGTTTAATAAACCCCTTATTCGCAGTTATCATCATTATTGGAGCTTCCGATACTGGGTCTGTACGAATTACTTCCTTAACAATCTCTCCCAACTTACGCTGTTCCCACTCCTCTTCAAATCCTTCAAATCTTATTTGAGGTAGATTCTTGTTTTTCATTTTATACCTCCAATAATTTTTGAAGTTCTCTTATGCCTGCTAAATCTTTTTCACTACCTTTTAATTTATTTGACATTTGAATAAAATCTTCTTGCGTTTGTTTTAATTCTTCTTCTATATCAATAAAAGTTTTGGCATACTTTTCATAAATAGTTTTTATCTTTCCTTCTAGAGTAAGAAAGACCTTTTGTCCTAATTCATCTATCCCTGTTAACAGCGGTTCAATCCATTTTTTATAAAGCAGATCTAGTGATGTATCTTCGTCTAAACTTTCTATTAAATCTTTTGTCTTCAAGTGAAGTTCTTCTTTTTTTGTCTTTAAATCAGATTTAAGTGTAGATTCTTCCTCGATTAAAAAGACGACTTTCTGAAGTTTGTGCTCTAGTGAGTCTTCCTCAAAATCAAAAGTTTGCTGAATTTTGGCTATTCTTTTATTTATTTCAGTCTTTGTGTAATTGCCACTTTTGCCCTTTTCCATTAAATCCCAATTTATAGTGCTATTTTCTTTAATATACTGTTCTTTTTCAGCCTTTTTAGATAGCTCTAAATATCCATTTAATATCTTGATTTCATCGGTCTCTATTTCATCACAGGCTTCTTTTATATATTTTTTAACTTCACCATTGACAAAGGCCGACTTATCTTCTTTTACATAGTCTCCATCTTTTTCATCTTCTTCAAGTGAATCTAATATCTCTCCAAATTCAGATGTAATTTCAAGAAGTCTATCTTTTATTGATTTTATTTCTTCTACTTCATCTTTTAATAAATTTTTTTGAACTAATTCAAAGGGAAGTATCCTACCTCTCCACCCTTCTTGGACTTCAGGAACTTCTTCATCGTCTTCCTTTTTCTTTTTAATAACCATATTAGGATCCACTTTATTTATGGTGTCAAATCCTTCATCCAGAATCATCTCAAGATCTGCTTCAGTAGTGTTCCAATTGTCTGCAAAAACCTGATAGACTTTATATTTATCTACCAGATTTACGTCATCTAATCTATCAAAGATATCTTTTACAATTTTTTCTCTCTCTTGGGCAATGTCTACATCCAAAATGCCATCAATTAAGTCTTCTGTAAGTGTTTGTCTAAAACCACTAAAGGCATTTTGGTATCTTTCTAGATATTTTTGCGATGACGAATGGTTCTGAATTATTTGATGTAAATTTTCATTATTTAGATAAAAATATTCACCATCCTCTGTCTTGAAAATGTCTTCTTTAAGTCCCTTTAGTTCATTCCAATAGTCACTTAACTCCATAAGCTCCACTTTTGGTATTCCACCAAACATTGTCGCGTATAAATCATACTTTTCTACCGGTTCTGAGGAGTCCACATATCTTGGTATATTAAGGTTATAATCATTTTTCCTTATTTCTTCCTTTGATACTACTCTTGAGTATTTTTCAATACTAACTCTATCTCTTATGGTATCTGTTATTTTTCTTATATCACAACTTCTTAATTTATTACTCTTGCCAGATTTTTCAAATCCTTTGGATGCATCAATGATTAAAACGTCATTGGTTTTTTTGTTGTGTTTTAAAACCATAATGATTGTAGGGATGCCTGTACCAAAAAATACATTGGCTGGAAGACCAATAATAGCATCAATTTTATTCTTTTCTATAAGATTTTTTCTTATTTCGCCTTCAGTATTCCCTCTAAATAAGACCCCATGGGGCAATACAATGGCCATAATCCCATCTTGCTTTAAATGGTATAGGTCGTGGAGTAAAAAAGCATAGTCTGCCTTCCCTCTAGGTGCCAATCCATAGGACTTGTATCTTGGATCATGCTCTTTATGTTTAGGTGTCCATTTTTGAGAGTATGGGGGATTTGATACCACGGCATCCACCTTTACAAGTGTATAGGTGCTATCTTTTCTACCATCTTCAAAAAAAGGCCAATCCTCCTCTAAGGTATCTCCATTTCTGACATTAATATTTGCAGGTTTGATATCTCGCATTACTAAATTCATACGGGTTAGGTTAAAGGTATTTTCTTTTAACTCCTGAGCATAGTAATCAATTTTATTGTCACTATCTATATATCTCTTCATGGCTTTACCAATATTTATAAGGAGAGAGCCACTTCCACTTGTTGGATCATAAATTTTGATTTTGTCCCTGCCCTTTAGCTCTTCAGCAATAATTTCAGACATCAAAACAGACACCTCATGGGGTGTATAAAATTCGCCTGCTTTTTTACCTGCATTGGCGGCAAACATTGAAATTAAATATTCGTAGACAAAACCTAAAACATCATAGTCTTGACTTCCGTCCATAGGGATTCTTTTTATTAAATTTAATAGTGACCGTGCTGCCCTTGTTTGCTTGGCGGCATTCTCTCCCAATTTAGAAAGCCCACTACTTAAGGTCTTAAAAATGTTTTCGAAAACTTTTTTATAGACATTATCGATATTTCTATCAAATGCAGATAAAGCATCTCTTACATTCGCAATTTCAAAATCTCCGCCTTTTGATAACCACGTAGAATATAGATTGTCATAGGCAATAAAATATCCTAAGTTTTTTCTTACATAGTCCGCATATTTTTCATCAGCTTCATTTACTTTTTTTATATCTTCTTCTGATAATCCCTTGCTTTTAAAAAATCTTAATTCTTTATCTGAAAGATACTTATAAAAAATAAATCCTAAGATAAAGTCTTTATATTCACTTGCCTCTATTTTAGAACGCATCTGATTTGCAGACTCCCAAATCGTCGATGCCAATTGTTGTTTGTCCATATAATTTCCTTCGTCACAAAAATTCTAATTTCTCCACTAAAGCTAATAAGTGTTTATATCAATATCCTTTTTTAATAATCTTTCGTACTTTTCATTTGATATGATGACAGCTATTGGTTTTCCATGTTTTAAAACAAATGCTGTACTATCTTCTTCTTCTATTTCTCTTATTATCTTTGAGGATTGTCCACGATTGAAATCAGCTATATTATAGTATTTCAAGGGTTTTATTCCACTACGTTTTTTACTTGTCAATCCTTATTTCCTCCTCATACGCCTAATTATAGCCATTATAATTATATCATAGAAATAATTAATTTTACAACTTTAAAATATTTTATTATTTTAATAATAAAAGTAATTACTTCTATAATTTGCCTAACCAGCACCCTCCTTTTGTCCTAGGGCTTCTAGGAGGAGATTTTTATGATAGAAAAACTAAGACAAGAAGGAAATAGTCATATTTAGGATAATTAAATTGTATGATTTACGCTATAGAATGCTCTTATTAGTCTATCCCCAAAGCTTGACAAAGAAGCAAAAAAACAGACTATATAGACACAAAAAAGCACATAGACAAGTCCAATACTGACTTTAACCTATGTGCTTTAAAAGGTCTTTACTTTCTATAATCTCATTATTCCCACTCGATGGTTCCAGGGGGTTTAGAGGTAATATCATAGACCACGCGGTTAATGTGGTCCACCTCTTCTATAATCCTTCTGGATGTCCGGTCTAGGACCTCGTAGGGGATGGGGGCCCAGGCGGCGGTCATGTAGTCTTCTGTTCGGACGGCTCTTAGGGCTAGGGTATAGGCGTAGGTCCTTTTTCCGTCCTTGACGCCCACGGTCTTGTTGTTGGTTAAGACGGCAAAGTATTGGCCTAGGTCCTTGTGGAGGCCAGCTTGGCCTATCTCTTCCCTAAAGATGGCATCGGCTTCTTGGAGGATGGCTATTTTTTCCCGGGTAATCTCTCCCATGATCCGAACGGCTAGGCCGGGGCCGGGGAAGGGTTGCCGGCTGACAAATCTTTCTTCTAGGCCCAGCTGGACCCCTAGTTTTCTTACTTCGTCCTTGAAGAGGATTCTTAGGGGTTCAATGAGGCTCTTAAAGTCGATGACGGAGGGAAGGCCGCCTACATTGTGGTGGCTCTTGATAACTTGGGCTCCGTCGCCTCCGGACTCAATAATGTCGGGGTAGATGGTCCCTTGGGCTAAGAAGTCTACGGACCCAATCTCCTTGCCTTGGTCTTCAAAGACCCGGATAAATTCTTCTCCAATAATCTTCCGTTTTTCTTCTGGGTCGGTGACGCCTTCTAGCTTGTCTAAAAACCGGTCCCTGGCGTCTACCATGACCAGGTTCATGCCAGAGCCTTGGAAGGCCTCTTGGACTAGCTTGCCTTCATCTTTTCTTAAAAGGCCATGATCTACAAAAATGCAGGTAAGCTGGCTGCCCACCGCCTGGTCTATGAGCTTGGCACACACAGAGGAGTCTACCCCTCCGGATAGGCCTAGGAGGACCTTTTTGTCGCCTACTTGTTTTCTTATTTTTTCTACAGCCTGAACGGCATAGTCTTCGATCTTCCACTTTCTTTGGGCCCCACAAATGTCCATAAAGTTGGATATGATGACATCGCCTCCCTGGGTGTAGGGGGACTCGGGGTGAAATTGGAGACCATAGATGGCCTTGTCCTTGTTTTCCATGGCGGCAATGGGGCAGTTGTCGCTGGACCCAATGGTCCTAAAGCCGCTGGGCAGTTGCTTGGTATATTGGCTAAGGTCTAGCCAGCCTTGTCCCTGGGCCTCTAGGCCCTTAAATAGGTCTGAGCTGGTGTCTAGGGTGGTTTCTAGGGGGTGGGGGGCCACTTCTGCCAGCTGGGTAATGCCACCACCTAGGGCTAGGCTGAGGGCGGTCATCCCATAGCCTATTCCAAGGATGGGTAGGCCTGTTGTTAGGAAATACTTGGTCTCTTCCACAGCCTCCTCGGAGGGGGTCCGGCCGGTGGGCCCTGTTAATATCATGCCTATGACTTCTTGGGTTTCTAGGGTGCTGGCCGCTTTTTCAAAGGGAAGGACTTCACAATAAACCTGCCTGTCCCTTATTTTACGGGCTATAAGTTCTTTATGACTTCCCCCAAAGTCTATAACGAGTATTTTATCGTTTTTCATCACACGCCTCCTTTAATGTTCCTATTATACCACATGAGGGAGAAAAGCCCATAGGCTTGGGGCCCTCTTTTAAGGGCTTTTTTCCAAAAATTTTGCTTAATTTTCTTAGGGGCTGGCAAAAGATATATTTTTTGTAATAAATATTTAAATAAATTTATCCTTTTATTCAATTTAATGCTATAATATAATTAAGTGAATATTTATATATTCTAACTCAGTTAAAGTAGAAAGGAAGATCAATATGGTAGCCAAATTTTCAGGTCATAAGATCCGTGTAATGCGTAAGGACTTAAATATGAGTATCAAGGATTTGGCAGAAAAAGCCGATCTTAGTACTGGGCTGATTTCCCAAATTGAAAGGGACTTAGTCTCCCCCTCTGTCAATGCCATGACCCGCATTGTGGATGCCTTGGGCACTACCATGGGTGAGTTTTTTGATGCAGATTATGTTAAGGAAAACCCCCTCCATCTTAAAAAGAATGAACATAAAATTGTCTCCATGGAGGACTGGGACCGTACTTATGAAATTGTTTCTCCCACGGACAACCGGGATATTGAGCTGGTTTTTATGCGGTTTTCTCCCACTTCGGACCCTGACGCAGTCAAGGTCCGGGTCCATGAGGGGGAGGAGTGTGGCTATGTCATCCAGGGGTCTTTGACTGTGGAGGTGGAGGACAAGCAGTATGTCTTGGAGTCTGGGGACTCCATCTACTTTGAATCCACAGCCCCCCACCGCTACATCAACTATTCTGACAAGGAGTGCGTCTCCATTTGGGCCATGAGCCCACCTTCTTATTAAGAGGCCTACGAAAAAACCTCATCCTAGGGATGAGGCTTTTTTTGTGGCTTTATTTTCTTTTTTGGCCAGCCGCTTCCACAAAGCCCCTAAAGAGGGGGTGGGTCTTGTTGGGCCGGCTGGAAAATTCAGGATGGAATTGGCAGGCCAGGTAGAAGTAGTGGCTGGGTAGTTCTACCATTTCCACCAGGTCTAGGTCTTCATTTAGGCCAGACAGGAAGAGACCGGCCTTTCTTAGGGGGGCCCGGTAGTCGTTGTTGACTTCATAGCGGTGGCGGTGGCGCTCTTGGATTTCATCTTGGTGGTAGAGCCGCCGGGCCAGGCTATCTTCTTCTAGCTGGCAGGGATAGTTGCCCAGCCGCATGGTGCCACCCAGGTTGTCTACCCCCACCTGCTGTTCCATAAGGTCAATAACGGGATAGGGGGTTTCTGCCTCGATTTCGGTGGTGTTGGCTTCCCTTAGGCCGGCCAAATGCCGGGCCACATCCACAACGGACACCTGCATGCCTAGGCAGATGCCAAAATAGGGGATGTCTTTTTCCCGAGCAAACTTGGAGGCCTGGACCATGCCTTCAAAGCCTCTTTCCCCAAAACCACCGGGGATAATGATCCCGTCCATGGCTCCCAGATAGTCTTCTACAGTTTCTGGGGTGATTTCTTCGGCGTTAATATAGTGGACCTTAACTTGGTAGCCGGTGTCGTAGCCGGCATCTAAAAGGGCCTGGGTTACAGAAATATAGGCATCTTCTAGCTGGACATACTTGCCCACTAGGCCAATATCCACGGGTTTTTTGGCCTCCTTAAAGCGTTCCACCATGGCCCGCCAATGGCCCTGGCTTTGGGGTTGGTCTTCTAGGTTTAGGTGCTTTAGGATGAGGCTGTCTAGGTCTTGTTCGTGGAATACAAGGGGCACTTCATAGATAAGGTCCACATGCTTGGACTGGATGACGGCTTCTTCAGGCACGTCACAGAAGAGGCTGATCTTCCGTCTAAGGCCCTCGGTGACTTCTCCGTCGCTGCGGGTAATGATAATGTCGGTCTTGATCCCGTAGCTCATGAGCTGCTTGAAGCTGTGCTGGGTGGGTTTGGTCTTGAGTTCATCACTCCCGGGTATGGTGGGCACAAGGACCGTATGGACAAAGATCACGTCTTCGGCCTTGTTTTCTGAGTGGATTTGCCGGATGGCTTCCAAAAAGGGCAGGCCTTCGATGTCGCCCACAGTTCCCCCAATTTCTGTGATCACCACATCGGCCTGGCTATCTCTGGCGGCCCGGTAGATGGCCTCCTTAATGGCATCGGTGACATGGGGAATAACCTGGACAGTGGCCCCGTCATAGTCTCCCCGTCTTTCCTTTTTAATCACATGGCTGTAGATCTTGCCTGTGGTCACCGAGGCGGCCCGGGTGAGTTCCTCATCGATAAAGCGCTCATAGTGGCCTAGGTCCAGGTCGGTTTCGGCCCCGTCTACGGTGACAAAAACTTCCCCATGCTGGTAGGGGCTCATGACACCTGGGTCCACATTTAAATACGGATCAAATTTTTGCATAAAAACTGTCAAGCCTCGGTCCTTTAGTAGCCGGCCTATACTGGCTGCGGAAATTCCCTTGCCTATGCCAGATACCACGCCGCCGGTGACGAAGATAAATTTTGTCATGTCTTCCTCCTTGTCCATCCCTAAAATAAGCTGACTGATAGTTATCTCTTTAATGTAAAAATTGCTTCCCCTAAACAAGGGTCAGCAATAAAAATTTCGGGCCTCTGCCTATCTAATTAATCCTACTACATGAGGCATTTTTCTGTCAAGAAAAGGGGAGAAAAAGAGGGGGTTTTCTTTATAAATTTTGGCCTAACAGAGGGGCTGGATTTCCTTTTGGTCCACCTTTTTTAAGAAGTAGAGGGAAAGAATAATGGCCACCCCTTCGGCCACCACATGGGACCACCAGATCAACTGGACCTGGCCTTTTAGGCTCAAGAAATAGGCCACCGGAACCAGGACCACCATTTGCCGGATCAGGGCGGAGGTCAGGCTAAGGTTGCCATGGCCCAGGGCCTGGAAGACGGCAGAAGACACAATACTAATGGCCGCAACAGGAAAGGACAGGGCAATAATCCGGAGCATGGGCTGGCCTATGGCTCGGAGGGCGTCTGAGGGGGAGAAAAGGCTTAAAAGCTCCTGGGGGAAGAGCTGGACCACCAGGCAGCCCAGGAGCATAAAGGCAAAGGCCAGTTTCATGGCCAGTTTGATGGTGGCATGGATCCGGTCTTTATTTCTGGCCCCATAGTTGTAGGCAATAATGGGGACCAGGCCATTGTTCATGCCAAAGACGGGCATAAAGATAATGCTATTTAGCTTGAAGAAGATCCCGTAGGCGGCCACGGCGGTGGAGGAGAAGGTCACCAGGATGATGTTCATTAAAAAGATGGCCACGGAATTGGCAATGAGCATGATACTGGTGGGGACCCCCACTTGGAAGATGCCCCTAATAATATCCCACTGGGGCCTAAAGCCCTTCTTAAGGATATCTAGCTCCTTGTTCTTAGTTAGGTTAAAGTAGAGGCCCAGGAGGCTGCCTACAATTTGGCTAAAGACCGTGGCCACGGCGGCCCCTGTGATCCCCATGGCAGGAAAGGGGCCCAGGCCAAAGATCAGGATGGGGTCTAGGACCATATTGAGGACGGCCCCGGTCATTTGGCAGGCCATGCTATAAAAGGCCCGGCCGGTGGACTGGAGCAGGCGCTCCGTATAGATTTGGCTAAGCAGGCCAATGGAGACCATGGTGACAATCCGAAGGTAGCGGACCCCATAGGTGAGGATCTGGGGGTCATCGGTTTGGAAGGCAAAAAAGACGGGGCTTAAAAAATAGCCCAGGATTAAAAAGATCAGGGACTGGACCAGGACTAGGAAAAAGCCTGTCTGGCCTACCCGGCTGGCTTTGTCAAATTTCTTTTCCCCTAAAGACCGGGACAGGAGGGAATTCATCCCCACCCCTGACCCAATGGCAATGGCATTAATCAGGTGCTGGAAGGGAAAGGCAATGGACACGGCCGTAAAGGCGGTTTCGTTGATCATGGACACAAAGATAGAGTCCACTATATTATAAAGGGCCTGGATAAGCATGGATAGGGCGATGGGTAGGGATATAGACAAAAGTAAGCGTCCTACCGGCCAGGTTCCCATTTTATTTTCTTGCATACTTAAGCTCTCCTTTGAAAAATAATAATCGTGTTTCATTATATCACAAGGCCTCCCTCTTCCCAAGGCAGACCTTAAAAAATATCCCTAAATCCTTAGACCTAGGGATATTTCTTTATTCTATGGCCTTTAGGGCCTCAACCATGTCAATATGCTTTAGGCGGCGGTGGACTAGGACCATCACCACCAGGGAAATGGACAGGGTCATGGCCATGGGAACCAGGTAGTTCCAGGCCTCTAGCTCAGGATCCAGCATGGCAATATCCGGAACCACCACCTGGAGGACCCCATAGTGGAGGAGCTTGCCTACCCCCAGGCCCATAAGGACCCCCATGAGGGTTAAGCTCCCCGTCTCCCTATAGACATAGGCGGTGAGCTCCTTGGGGTAAAAGCCCAGAACCTTGATGGTGGATAGCTCCCGTTTTCTTTCATGGATATTAATATCTGTCAAGCTGTAGAGGACCACCATGGATAGGAGGGTGGAGGCCAGGACAATGACCATGACAATGAGGCTAATGGACCGGGTCATCTGGTCCAGCATGGACTTAAATTGGTCCAGGGTGACCGTGGCCAAAACCACGTCAAAGTCGTTGTAGTCGGCTAAAATCTTATCCACCTGGTCCTGGTAGCCCTGGGCCACTCGGATGAGGTCGGCGTTGTCCTTAAAGTCCTTGCCAAAGACCTCTTGGTAGGTCTCTGGCAGCATATACATATAGTGGCCGGCGTAGCCTTCGGTAATGTGGCTGACCTGGAGATTAAATCTCTGGCCCCGGTCATCTTCTACTGCTAGCCTGTCACCTGGCTGGACCTTCTTGATCTTGGCCAGCTTTTCTGTAATGACAATGTCCCCCTCCTTAAGGTCAAAGACCTTTTGGGTCCTCCGGTCCCTGAGGGTCACTAGGCCCTTTAGCTCTTCTTTTTCTGTGGGGACCACCAGGCTGACCCTTTGGTCTAGGCCCTTGTCATAGGGAACGCTTAGGCTTTCTAGCCGGACGTTGCCAGAGGCTGAAATCCGGTCATCAAAAAGGAGCTGGTCCCTATAGTCCAGGTAGTCTTCCCTATCTAGGAGCTTTTCATAGATGATGATGTCATCATAGGGGGTGAGTTCTTCATACTGCTTGTAGGCCAGGCCATCTACCGCGGTTTGGATGCCAAAACCTAAAAGGAGGAGGGCCACAGACCCGACAGCCCCTAAAATGGTCATGACCATCCGTTTTTTATAACGGAAGATATTCCGGGCAGTCACCTTCTTTAAAAAGCTCATCCGCCGCCAGAGGGGGCCGATCCTTTCTAGGAGGATCCGGGTCCCCTGCTTGGGGGCCTTGGGCCGCATAAGACTGGCCACATTTTCCTTGAGGCTCCGGTGGACGGAGACATAGGCCACCAGTGAGGTAGATAGGAGGGCGGCCAAAAGGCCTAAAAAGGCCTGGAGGGGGTAAAATTCCATGGCAAAGGGTTGGACATGGTAGCCTATGGAGTAGGCCTCGGTAATGAGATAGGCCAGGAGGGTGTTGCCCCCAATAATCCCTAGGATTCCCCCAATAAGGGCTGAAAGCGCCCCAAAGAGGATATACTTCATGGCAATGGCCCTCTGGCTATAGCCCAGGGCCTTATAGGTCCCAATTTGGACCCTCTCTTCATCCACCAGCCGGTTCATGGTGGTGGAGGAAAGAAGGAGGGCTATGGCAAAGAAGAAGATGGGGAAAATCATGGCCAGGTTGTCTACCCGGCTGGCATAGTCAAAGTATTGGAAGATGGGGCCCTCTTCCTGGCGGGGGGTCACCTGGTAGGCGGGCTCTTCTAGGATGGTTAAAATATCCTGGGCCCGGTTTAGGTCCCTTTGGCCCTCCTTAATCTCATCTAGGGCCTCTGGTTCCTTGCCTTGAAAGTCTGCCAGGCCTTCTTCATAGTCGGCCCAGCCCTCTTTTAGGTCCTTTTGGGCCTGGTCCAGCTTATTTTGCCCCTCTTTTTTGGCCTGGGCCAGGTCCCTTTTTCCCTTCTGGTAGTCCTTAAGGCCTTCTTCATAGTCGGCCCGGCCCTGGGCCAGCTTGTCTGCCCCCTTTTTGACCTTGTCTTCTGCCTGGGCCAGGTCTTTTTCTCCCTGGTCTACTTTTTTCTTGGCCTCTTCCAGTTCAGCCCGGCCACCCTCCAGGTCCTTTTCGGCCTTTTCTAGGGCCTTTTTGGCCGTCTCTAGCTGGGCCTGTTTGTCTAGGATCTCCTTTTTTCCGGCCTCTAAGTCTCGCCGGCCCCTATCCAGTTCAGCCTGGCCCCGGGCCAGGTCGGCCTCTCCAGCCTCTAGCTTTTTAAAGGCTTCCTGGATGAGGGCCTGGCCTTCTTTTAATTCTTTTTCCTTGGCCTCTAGGGTGGCCTGGGCCCCCTCTAGGGCCGCCTGCCCCTGGTCCACCTGGGCCTGGATTTGGCTAATGGTGGCCCTTAGGTCGGCAATCTGGGCATCTAGGCCGGGAGCGTATTGGTCCCGGGCCGCCTGGGCCTCTTGGATCCCTTGCTCCACTTGGGTCAGGCTGGCCCTAAGACCAGAGACCTCTGCCTCTAAGCCACTGATCTGGGCCCGGAGGCCTTCTTTTTCTTCTTCTGGGGCTGTTTCTAGCTGGGCCCTAAGGCTAGCCAGCTGGCTTTCTTTTTGACTGATGGCCCCTTCCAGCTGGGCCTTCTTTCCTTGGAGCTGGCTGACACTTTCATCCAGCTGGGCCCGGGCCGCCTGGGCCCTTTCTAGGCCCGCCTGTGCCTCTCTTAGGCCGGCCTTGGCCGTCTCTAGCTGGGCCCTTTTTTCCTCTAGCTGGGCCTTGCCCCTAGCCAGGGCCTGGGCCCCCTCCTCTAGCTTTTTCTTTTCAGATTCTAGCCGAGCCCTTTGGCTGGCCAGGGTCTTTCTTCCCTGGTCGATCTCCCTTTGGCCCTTGTCTAGGTCTTTTTCTGCCTCCAGGAGCTTTTCTTTTCCCTCTCCCAAGAGCCGGAGGCCCTCTTCATAGTCCTTCTTATTCTTGTCTACTTCCAGGAGGCCGGCTATATAGTCGTCAACCCCCTTATGGTAGTCTTCCTTGCCCTTTAAAAAGTGGCTTTCTTCCTGGGCCAGGGTCTCTTTCCCCTGGGCTAGGTCCGCCTGGCCCTGGGCCAGGTCCTTTTCCCCCTTCTTTAAGTCAGAGGAGGCCGCCTCCAGTTTCTTTTTCCCCTTGTCCAGGTCCCTTTGCCCCTCTAAGAGGGCCTTCATAAGGCTGGACTGGCCCTTTTTAAAGTCGCTCTCCCCAGCCAAGAGGTCCTCCCGGGCCCGGGAAAGCTTCTTCCGGCCCTCGGCCAAAAGCTCCCTGGCATCTTCCAGGTGGGTCTTGCCCTCTTCAATGTCGCCCCGGAGCTCAATATCCAGGTCCTCTAACCGGTCCTCTGCCCGGCCAGAAAAGGCCTCTTCCAAGAGGGCCCCGTGGCGACCCACCCGGTCCTTATAGGCCTGGCTATAGGTGGCCAGGCCCTCTAGGTCCTTAAAGAGGAGCTTGGCCCGGGTGGGGTCCTCTAAAAGAAAGTCCTCGGAAAGAATATAGCCATAGCCCTTTAGGGACCCCCCATTGGCACTAAAGCCCAGGTGGTCCTCGCTGGTATATTCTGTGGACTGGACAAAGGCCACAATCTCATAGGAATAGGTCCTTAGGCCATCCTTATCATCTGGCCCCGCCATGGGGTTTTTTTCCTTATTAAAGCGAATCCTGTCCCCCAGCTGGTAGCCGTAGGCCTTCATCTCCTGGCCCAGAGCCACTTGACCCCCCTCTTGTGGAGGCCTCCCCTCCAGCCATTCCAGCTGGCCTATGTCCCTAGGCAGGCTCTGGATATTGATCTGGAGGTTGTCCCTTTGGCTTACCAGGTCCAGGTCGTAGGTCCACTCATAGGCCCTTAGGCCCTCCATCTGCCGGATCAGGTCCCGGTCCTCTTTTAAAAGGCCCATGGGGTTGTCCACAGTGATGTCCTGGTGGTTGGCCGCCTGGAGCTTTCTCTCCATGGAGGTCCTCATAATGGGCCCTGTTACCGTTAGGCCCACCAGGATAAAGACCCCCAGGGCGAGGAGGATCATAATGGAGAAAAACCGAGACTTGGACTTGACTATCCCTAAGAGATAGTCCTTCCATAGGGCCGTCAAGTTCTTCCGCATACTACCACTCCATCTCTTCTATATCCTGGGGATGGTCGTTGATGATTTCATCCCTTACCTTGGCATCGTTGATTTCAATAATCCGGTCCGCCATGGGGGTAATGGCCTTGTTGTGGGTGATAACCACCACCGTAGTCCCCGTCTTTTTACAGGTGTCCTGGAGGAGCTTTAGGATCTTTTTACCCGTGTCATAGTCCAGGGCCCCCGTAGGCTCGTCACACAAAAGGAGCTTGGGATTTTTAGCCAGGGCCCGGGCAATGGCCACCCTTTGCTGCTCCCCACCAGACAGCTGGGAGGGGAAGTTGTCTAGCCGGTGGCTTAGGCCCACAGCTGCCAAAACCTCCCTGGGGTCCTGGGCATCTTCCACAATCTCCATGGCCAGCTCCACATTTTCCACCACCGTCAGGTTGGGGATCAGGTTATAAAATTGAAAGACAAAACCCACGTCATCCCGCCTATACTGGGTGAGCTGCCGGTCATTATAGTTGGCAATGTCCTCCCCATCTATAAGGACCTGGCCAGAGTCGTTGGTGTCCATGCCTCCTAGGATGTTTAAGACCGTAGACTTGCCGGCCCCAGAAGGACCCACCACAATGACAAATTCTCCCTTTTCTATGGAAAAACTAATCTTGTCATTGGCTACAATGTAGCCCTCCCCCATGGGGTATTTTTTTGTACTATCAATGAGCTGAACATATGCCATTGCCATCACCTTCTCGCCTTCTAACTTTTATTTTAAAATCTCTTTTCTAATGTCCTCGGGAACCAGGGCCCCACCTGTGGCCCAGGCAATATGGGTGGACCCAGGAAGACCCAGGGCAGGAAGGACCTTTCTGGCCTCCTCATTCATGAGGACCCCCTGGAAGGAGGCCGCTGCTGAAGGCTCAATAAAGATACCTTCTGCCTCATAAAGGGCCTTCATCAGGGGATTTAGGGGTCCGTCCTCAATGGTAAAGATCCCGTCTAAAACCGGGTCCATAACCCCGCCTACAAAGCCAGAGGGCCGGCCTACAGCCAGACCATCGGCCTCGGTCTTGCCATCTAGGCCAATGTCCTTGACGGCAATCTGGTCTTGGAGGCCGGTGGCCATGCCCAAAACCATACAGGGGGCCTTGGTGGGCTCCACAAAATAGAGGTGGACCTGGTCCTTAAAGAGGGCCTTGAGCCCATAGGCCACCCCACCTGGGGCACCCCCCACCCCACAGGGAATATAGACATGGAGGGGGTGGGCCTCATCTACCACAATATTTTCCTCTTCCAGCTGGCCCCTTAGGCGGAGGGCCGCCACGGCATAGCCCAGGAAGAGGTCCATGGAATTTTCATCGTCTACAAAGTGGCTCTTGGGGTCCTGGTCACTTTCTGCCCGGCCCTTTTCCACAGCCAGGGAGTAGTCGGAGGCATATTCCACCACCTGGACCCCATAGGACCTAAGGAGGTCCTTTTTCCAAGCCTTGGCATCCTGGGACATGTGGACAATCACCTTATAGCCAATCTTAGCTGAAGAAATTCCAATGGACAGGCCCAGGTTGCCCGTGGACCCCACCTGGATGGTGTAGCCCTTAAAAATTTCCCTGGCCTCAGGGCTGGCCAGCTTGAGATAGTCCCCATCTTCTAGGAGGCCATGGGCCTGGGCCAGGTCTTCTGTATGCTTTAGGACCTCATAGATCCCCCCACGGGCCTTAATGGACCCGGCCACAGCCAGGTGGGAGTCCATTTTTAAATAGAGGTCTCCAAGGAAGGGGGCCTCTTTCTTTAGTCGCTCTCCCATCTTGGGAATGGCCCTGAGGGGACTTTCAATAAGGCCCCCTTCTGGCTGGGTTTCAGGAAAGACGGCCTGGATAAAGGGCCTAAACCGGTCCAGCCGGTCTGCTGCCTCATAGATGGCCTCTAGGGGGACAGGCAGGTCCCTTGCCAGGTCCTCATAGGCCAATTTTTTAGGGTTCTTCCAGAAAAGGACTTTTTCCTGGGCCAGGTCCTCCACAAGGGGGTGGGTCTTTTTTAATCGGTCTAGGTCTATATGTCTTGTCATCTTTAGCCTCCTGGATAAAATTATTCTTCTAATATATTATCTCATATATACCTGTTTTACAGGGGGAAATATCCCCAATCCTAAAACTTTTTCCCCATCTGTGGTATAATAAGGAAAAATTCTTATATTCTATAGCGAGACAAGGAGACAAGATGGTTATTAATTATACCTTAACTAAAGAAGACTATATACAGTTCAACCTAAAACAGCTAAGCGCCAGCAACAAGAACCGCCGGCGGATGGCCCTGCAAATGATGGTCCCCATGGTTTTAACCCTGGCTATCTTCCTCTTTTATTTTTTTAAGGGGAGCCTCAAGGTCTCCACTGGGATTATCCTGACCGTCCTCTTTTTGGCCTGGCCCTTTATCTACATCTACACCTTTAAACGGGCCGTCAAAAAACGCCTCAACCAGTTTATAGACCAGAACCTGGAGGACCTGAACCTGGGGGACAAGACCCTAACCATTACAGACAAGGGCCTCAAGGACTCTGAAAGCTTTAGGGCCTTTAAGAACCTCTACCGGATTGAGGAGTCCCAGGGCTACTACTTCTTCCACCAAACAGACTCTGCTGCCATTATCCTTCCCAAAAGGGCCCTTAGCCCCCAGGAGGACCAGGAACTTAAGGCCATCCTGGCCGGCTACGGCCTGGGGGCCCAATAAGAATAAGAAAAATGCCAAGACTTTTTGGGTCTTGGCATTTTTTATGGAGGAGGGTCCTGTGGACCCCTCTTCTTTTTTTAGCCTACTTTTTGTCCTTTAGAAGGACGGTTCGGGTGGTTTCTTGCCACTGGACTTCAAAGCCTAGGGCCTGGGAAATGGCTCTTAGGGGAAGCATAGTCCGGCCGTCTTTTATTTCTGGCTGGACGTCACTCTCATGGGTGACCCCGTTGACAACAAAGGTCTTGCTATCTACAGGGATTTCTGCCCGGTAGCCTTGGGCTTTTAGGACCACGGTCCGGGTGGCTTCATCCCATTCTACTTCAAAGCCTAGGGCCTGGGCCAGGGCTCTTAGGGGGAGGAGGGTCCGGCCGTCTTTTATTTCGGGCTGGACGTCACTTTCGTAGACTAGGCCGCCTACGGTGATCTTGTTGGTGTCTACAGGGATCTTGGCCCGGTAGTCTTCCTCTTTTAGGGTGACGGTCTTGGTGGCCGGGTCCCAAACCACTTCAAAGTCTAGGGCCTCGGCAATAACCCTTAGGGGAAGGAAGGTCCGGCCATCTTTTATTTCTGGCTGGACGTCACTTTCATAGGTGACCCCGTCTACGATGATCTTATTGGTGTCTACAGGGATCTGGACCTGACGGCCGTCGCCCTTTAGGAGGACAGTCCGGCTGGCTTCATTCCAGTCCACTTCAAAGCCTAGGGCCTGGGCCACATACCTTACTGGGAGCATGGTCCGGCCATCTTTAATATAGGGGGCCACGTCCATGGTACTTGTTGTCTTGGTCCCGTCTTGGTCTGTTTCTAGGAGGGGACTGCCAATGGTCAGGCGAACTTCTGCCTTGGCTTTTTCTATTGGTTTTTCTGGCTCTTCTGGGCTGGGCTTGTGGCCAAGGGTATTGGAACCCCCTCCACCGCCACTGTTTCCACCGTCTAGAGGGGCCCACAGGGCCTTAAGGGTGGTGTCAGCAGTGATGGTTACCTCAGCACCTGGGGCTTTTTCCTGGCCACCCAGGCTCCAGGCCTTAAAGACCTTTCCTTCAGGCGCTGTAAATCCATTTTCAGGAAGGGTATAGCTTGACCCCTTTTCTAGAACTTTAGCTCCCATGGACCCAGTGCCCCCATTTCCATCAAAGCGGAGGGTGACAGGGTTTTCCAAATAAGAAACCTTTAAAGCCACCTCAAGGGGGTCCTCTTGTCCTACAGCATAATTATAGGTGACTTCTTCAGGTTCATCGGCATTAATGGTAAGAATATTACCTGAAACACTGCCTCCCACCCAGTCACTTGCCTTAGCTGGATCAAAGCCTCTAGGCAGCAAATTCAGGTCAAATTTACGGGTGCTTTTATCCACGCCAATCTCATAGGTCTGACTGAATCCATCAAAAGAAGACAGGTTAGGATTTCCACTAAGGTCTAGGCTAGTTAGATTATTTTCGCTACAAGAAAAATTTGTAAGGGCTGGGTTTCCACTAAGGTCTAAGCTGGTTAATTGATTTGTATAACACTCAAAGGTTTCCAGCTTGCTATTTTGACTGATATTTAAAGACCTTAGCTGGTTGCCGCCACAAGAAATCTCCACAAGGTCTGGATTATGACGGGTGTCTAGGCTGGTCAACTGATTGATAACACAATGAAGGTGCATGAGGGCTGGGTTTCCACTAAGATCTAATTCAGTTAATTCATTATAATAGCACCAAAGGGTGTTCAGCTTGCTATTTTGACTGATGTTCAGGCTAGTTAGGGCATTTTCCCCACAAAAAAGCTCTTCAAGGTCTGGGTTTCCACTAAGGTCTAAAGACGTTAGCTGGTTCTTGTCACAAGAAAGGATTGTAAGGGCTGTATTTTTACTAAGATCTAAAGAAGTTAACTGATTGTTTACACAATTAAGGTCTTTTAATTTAGAAAAATGTTCTATCCCTGTAAGGTCTTCAATATTTTCATCATAGGCTTTCATTTTGCTTATATCTAGCTCTTGAGGGGATAGGAGGTTGTTATTGTCGTCATTATAATACTTATCTACAAAGGCCCTGAAATTGTCGTCAGGGAAATTTTCCTCATTAATGAGGACCCCCTCTACCTCTTTCCAAAGGGCTTTAATGGTTATGTCTTCATTGACGACTATCCTATCATCAGGTTTCTTTTCTTGGCCATCTACTTCCCAAGCCTTAAATTCTTTATTGTCAGGGGCTGTAAAAGTAAATAGGGGCAAGATATAAGTTGAACCTTGTTCTAGTCTAATATTTCCTATGTCCCCACTTCCATCACCAAAATCAAAGCTTACAGTGACAGGATTATTTATAGTGGGGTCTTTATAGGTAATATTTAAAGTTACATCTAATTCTTTTCCTTCGCTTGCCTCGTAGTCATAGGTTACTTTTGCAGGTTTGTCGTCATCAACAATCAGGGTATTCCCGACAACTCTTCCCCCATCCCAATACCTTGTTTTACTGGGGTCAAAATTTCCAGGTAAGGAGGTCAGGTCAAAATACAGGGTGTTGTTGACAACCTCAATGGCATATGTTTGGTATTTCAAATTGAAATTATCAAAAAACGGATCATCTGACTCACCTATTAGATTGTTCTGGCTTAGGTCTAAACTGGTTAGGTTATTCTTATAACAATATAATTTTTGGAGCTTGGTATTGTTACGTAGGTCTAAAGTTTTGAGCTGATTCTTGCCACACTGCAAGTACTCAAGGGCTGTATTTTGACTCAGGTCGATCTGGCTTAGGGCATTGCCAAAACAATCAAGCTTTTTTAAGTTCTTAAAATGCTCTAGGCCTTTAAGATCTGTAATCTCTTTTTTCTCGACATCTATTTTTGTTACGGCATCTAATTCTTCTTGGGATAGGCTCCCATCTTTGGGCTCATCTGTATCAAAATTATCCGATATATATTGCCTAAAAGTTGCATCGGGGAAGTTGGTGTCGTTAATGGCCACTTCTCCTTCGGCAAAGACGGGGCTTAGTCCCCAGGGGACCATCCCCAGGACCATGACCAGGGCCAGGGCCAGGGCTAGACTTCTTTTTATGGCTTTCATAGAATCCTTCCTTTCTATTGTCTTTTTTAGAGGCCTATCTCCCGCCTCCGAATAATCTATGTACTCGCACACTTGTC
This sequence comes from Tissierellia bacterium, assembly GCA_030532305.1. Classification (GTDB taxonomy): domain Bacteria; phylum Bacillota; class Clostridia; order Tissierellales; family Peptoniphilaceae; genus JAUNLJ01. The sequence continues at coordinate 16,375 of JAUNLJ010000007.1, read as the reverse complement.
CTGCCTCTATTTTATCCTAATTAAAAAATATTTACATCGCTCTTTGGAGTGATATGGGAGAATAAAAGCTTGTTTTTTAGAAAGGTCTAGCCTGGCCCATAAGAAAAATAAGAGGCCCCTTGACCTGGAGCCTCTTATTTAGTGGATTTATATGGATTTTTCTAGCTTTTAGGGCATATAGGGCGAATAGACCCCGTAGATCTGGATCCCTATCTCAACCAGCCGTTGGATAAGGACAGGAATATGGCTTATGGAAATTTTAATATCAAAGCCATCGTATTTAAAATAGCACTTGCCGTAGTAGGCGCAGTCCGGCCGGTTAAAGAGGTCCATGAGCTTGTCTCTTTCCTCTTTCATGTTTCCAATCTGGAAGAACACATCCACCACCTGGTCAGGCTGCCTTTCTGGATCTATATTATTAATCAGTAAAGTCGTATTCATAATCTTCCCCCATGCTTATATTCTTCGAGTTCCTATAAGTCAAATATACCCTGGGAGTTTTTCTTTAATCAAGGGACCTCCTTTAAAAAAAGGAGGTTGTCTAAATATATCTTTTCATGGGGAGGGACCTGGACCTGGATGCTGGTGATTTTTTCTAGGTCTAGGCCTGGGTTGGCGGCCTGGATCTTTTGCCTATCTAGGATAAAAGTTTCCAGGCTCCCCTTTTTGTCCCACTGGCCTGTGATATGCTGGACCTTTAAAAGGCCCACTTCCATGGGGTCCTTAAGGGGCTTGACCTGGGCCAGGTCCAGCTGGGCCTCCTGGCCGGCCTGGTCTCTTAGGACCAGGATGGGGGCCTTGTGGCCCTTGTCTGCCCGGCCCAGGTCTAAGCCCAGGCCCTCTCCTAGGTCTCTAGCTGGAAAGTCCAGGCCCCAAAAGGCCCCCTGGCCTCCCTTAAGGGTCAGGACGTGGTTCTTACTGACCTCCCTTTTAAAGGGGTAGCCTCCCTCCTTAAAGAGATAGAGGCCTTTCTTTTGAACCTGGCTTTCTGGCAGGGTCCCCCTTAGGGGGTCCAGGTCTTCTTCAAAGTCGGCCAGGACTTCTACTTCTGCCGGCTGGTACTGGCTGTAGTAGAGGCTGGGGGGGAGGAGGTCTTTTTGGGCCTGGGCCTGGTAGAAGATGGCCCGGTCTCCCTCCCTAAAGAGGGCCTCCATAAAGGCCCGGCTATAGACGGCCAGGACCTTTTTTTGGTCATGTCCTGATAAAAAGTCGGCCCGGTTTAGGAGGGCGCCTGAGGGGAGGGGCTTGTCTAAGGCCCCCCACTTTTCATTAAAGAGGCCATGGTTGGCATAGCCTACAAAGAGGCTGGCCTTAAAGCCTCCAGGGCCGGGCTGGAGGTTTTTGTACTGGCTCAGGCCCTGGGTGCTGGTGACGTCCTGGTCGTGGCTACCGTGGATTAAAAGATAGGAGGGGCCTTCCAGGACCAGGTCCTTATCGGCGGGCTGGTACTGCCCCCAGGTGGGGGCCACGGCCAGGACCCCCTTAATGGGGAGGGGGCCGGGGTTTTCCCGGGTTCCATCGTCTGGGAGGACCTCCAGGCTATTAAAGAGGGCGGCAATGGCGGCGGCCTCTCCCCCCCGGCTGTGGCCCCCCACCACCAGGCCCTCTGGGTCTAGCCTGCCATAGAGGGGGCTGTCTGGGTCCTGGCTGGCTTCTAAGAGCCTGGCCCCATGCCTTAGCTGGAGGAGGGCCCGGCCGTCATTTTCCTTACCCACCCCCTTGCCCATGTAGCCATTAAAGCCAGAGGCATCTATGGAGGCAAAGGCAAAGCCTGCCTGGGCCAGGCTCTTGCCCAGGTAGTCGTAGCCCAGGGCGTTGTCTTCTAGCATATTGTGGTTGCCGTGGGCAAAGATAAGTAGGGGGACGGGGCCCTGGCCCTTGGGCAGGTAGAGGACCCCCTGGTAGGGGACATGGGCCAGGTCGTAGCCCAAGAGGGCCTTGCGGACCTTGGCCACCCAGCCCTTGGCTCCAGCCCGGTGGCTTAAGGAAGTGGTCCCAAAGTCCAGGGCCTGCCCGGGGCCATAGGCTATTTTTTCCACCTGGTAGGTCTCTTCTAGGGGGCCATTGGCAAAGTCTATGCCGATGGCCTGTTTGGGGGCCCGGTCTAGGCCGGGACTGGCTAGAAAATAGAGGAAGGCCCCCTGGCATAGGAGGGCTAAAAGAAAGAGGGCCCCAGGAAGGGGGTGGCCTTTCTTATCTAAAAAGAGGCTGGCAAAAAGCCCTCCCAAAACCAGGACCAAAAAAATAGGCCCCAGGATAAGGGCCTCCTCTAAGCCCCTGGATATACTTCCCCGGCTGGAGACGGCCCTAACCACTGGGCCTATAAGAGCGTAGGCCAAAAAAAGAAGGAGGAGGATCCGGTGGGGCCGGCCAAAAATCCTGGGAAAGAGCCTAAAGGCCAGCCAGGATAAAAGTCGGATGAGGGCAAAATAAACCAGGGTCATCATAGGGACAAAAAGGCCCATGGGGACCAGCCTTTGGGCGTCAAAGCCTGGGAAGGCCTCCACGGCAAAAAGGGCGCAAAGAAGGCCCAGGGCCCCCTCTATCCCCCGGGCCGGGTAGCCAAAAATTTCCCGATAGGTCCTTTTTAAGGCCTCTCTTTTAGACCCTCTTTTTTTAGCCAAGCCTAGACCTCCTCGTCCTCGTCTTCCAGGGGGACCTCCTGGGGGACCTGGCAGGGTCTAGCCCTTTGGACCTCGTCTACCTCATAGGTCTTTATATCCACTTCGTCCTCCCTTTCAAAACGGACCACCACCAGCTCCTGGATGGGGTAGGTTTGGGTGACCCGGCCCACCCCGTCTGGGGTCTTTACATAGTCTCCCCAGCTGGGCATCTTTTCCAAAATAGCCTCATAGCCGTCCTGCTCATACTTAAGGCAGCACATGAGCCGGCCACAGATCCCACTGATGTTGTTGGGGTTTAAGGACAGGCCCTGGTCCTTGGCCATCTTAATGGTCACTGGGGAAAAGTCCGATAAAAAACTAGAGCAGCAGCAGACCCGGCCACAAGAGCCCAGGCCACCAAAGACCTTGGCCTCGTCCCGGACCCCAATTTGCCTAAGCTCAATCCGGGTCTTAAAGACCTGGGCCAGGTCCCTAACCAGGGCCCGGAAGTCTACCCGGTTTTCTGCTGTAAAATAAAAAAGGAGCTTGGACCGATCAAAGGTATATTCATTGGAGATGAGCCGCATGGGCAGGTCGTGTTTTTTAATCAGGTCCTGGCAGATGATAATGGCCTCCCGGGCATCGTTTCTATTTTGCAGGTGCTGGCTTAGGTCCTGGTGGTCTGCCCGGCGGACCACCTCCTTAAGCTCGCCCTTGACCTCTTCTTCCCTCAGGTCCTTGTTGGCTATGGCTATGGTGCCAAATTCCCGTCCCCTTACTGTATCCACAATAACAGAGTCCCCTAGGTCAAAGGTCTCCCCTGCTGGAGAAAAATAATAGATTTTCCCCTGGCTCTTAAATCTAACGCCTACAACTTCCATGATTTAACTTCCCCCTATATATAAAAAGAGTGCTTCTAAAATTAGCTCTTGGTTTCCATTGTTTTTTAAATAGGACCGGGCCTTAAGGACCCTGTCATAAATCTCTTTGGCCCTCTGGCCGAGCCTTGTCACCTGGGCCTCTAGGTCCTTAGCCATATCTTGGTTAGAGACCAGGCTTATATCTCCTGTTTCTTGGTAGATATAGAGGTCCCTGGCCCAGGCCTCCAAGAGATAAAAAAGTTCGTCTATATGGTCCTTTTCTTCCTTAAAAAAGGCCTCCAGGTCATAGGTCCGAAAGGCCCCCTCCCGGACCAGCTGGTCCAGGTGGAAAAAAAAGTCCTTCCGCCTACGAAAGCTCTGGGGGTCCTGACCATAGGCCAGGGCCCGGTCCAGGGACCCCCCAGCAAAGGCTGTCACCATCTGGGCCAGCTGGGGATCTAGCTGGGCCTCTATTAGGCCCTCTTCTATCTCCTGGGGACTTAGGGGCGAAAAATAAAACTTTTGACAGCGAGACTGAACTGTCTCCAGGACCCCTTCCGGGTTGGCGCTTACCAGGATAAAATAGGTCCCCTCCCGGGGCTCTTCCAGGGTCTTTAGGAGGGCGTTTTGCCCTCCGGGGCTCACCCGGTCAAAGTCGTCTATGACATAGACCTTGCCCTGGCCATAGTAGGAGGACAGGGCCCCGTCCTCTAGGATGGCCTCCATGGTCTCCTTTTTTATGGTTCCCCCTCCCCCCTTCTTGTCGGGGGTCACCTCCTTGTAGTCGGGGTGGTCGCCTTGGTCCATAAGCTGGCAGGCTCGGCAGACCCCGGCCCCATCCCCCTGGCAGAGGATGCCCCTGGCTAAGAGCCTGGCCATTTTTAGCTTGCCCAGGCCCCGGCCTCCCATAAAGAGATAGGCATGGGAATAAGACCGGCTCTCTATGGCCGATCTGATCCTCCTTTTAATCTCCTCATGTCCCTTTATATCTGCAAAATCCATTAAATCCTAAACCCATCCTCCAAATCTAAATAAAAGAGGTGGCCCCCATGGCCCTGGCCTGGGTTTTTGCCGGCCACTTCCCTTTGGAAGACGGCCTCTAGGGCTTCTTTGTCCCCCTCTTCGATTCCCATAACCAGGGTGGTGTTGCCCTTCTTTAAAAAGCCCCCCTCAGAAGAAATTTCTGTAACGGGGATTTTCTTTGCCACCAGGCCATCTACCAGGCCCTTGACCCTATCTGCGGCCACAATGGCCACTAACATCTCCATGGCCGCCTCCTTAAAAGCGCTTGTAGTCTGCCACGTCTAAAACAAAGACCGTGGCCCCACCCACCTTGACGGTAATGGGGTAGGGAATAAAGCTTTCTCCTGGCATATTCATGGGATTAATATGGGTGGAGACCTCCCTGGACTTGCAATTTTCTTCAATGATGTCTAAAAGGGGGGCCAGGTCTTCTTCTTCTACCCCCATTAAGAGGGTGGTGTTGCCTGCCTTTAGAAAACCTCCTGAGGTGGTTAGGCGGGTGACCCGGAAGTTCTTTTTGGTGAGTTCTTCTACTAAAAAGCCGGCGTCCTGGTCTTGGACAATGGCTATGACCAATTTCATTTCTTTTCTCTCCTTTTTTCTTCAATGGCATCTATACAAGCCTGGGCCACCTGGTCTTTTGGCAGGGTGGCATCAATAAAGGTCATCTCGTTTCTCTTCTGCTGGGCCAGGACCATGTAGTGGGCCCTAACCCCCTGGTTAAAGTCTTCCCCCTCTAGCTCCAGCCGGTCTAAATCTCGGTCTAGGATCCGGTGGAAGGAGGAGGCCTCGCCTGGGTCCAGGTAGAGGGTCAAATCAGCCTTAACCCCCTGGATGGCAAAGTCGTTAATGGCCTGGACCCCTTCTAGGCCCAAGCCCCGGGCCATGCCCTGGTAGACTAGGGAGGAAAAAACATAGCGTTCAGATAGAACCAGGCCCCCCTCTTCTAAGAAGGGGCGGATTTTTTCCTCCACATGCTGGGCCCGGGAGGCGGCGTAAAGGAGGGCCTCAGTCCGAAGGCCCATGGCCTTATTTTTAGGGTCCAGGAGGATCTGACGAATCATCTCCCCAATGGGGGTGCCTCCTGGTTCCCGGCTATGGAGGACCCTTAGGCCCTGGGCCCTATAGTGGTCATAGACCGCCTGGCAGGCTGTGGACTTGCCGGACCCGTCAGGCCCTTCAAAAACTACAAATATCCCCATCAATGACACCTATCCTTCCCTTGTCATCTAGGCCCCGGATGGCCGGGGCCCCTTCTAATAGCTCCAGGTGGTCCTTTTTAATTCTTTCTCCTGGCAAGAGGAGGGGGACCCCCGGCGGATAGGCCAGGACAAAGTCTCCAGCCACCTGTCCCAGGGCTTCCTTAAGGGGAAGACGGGTCTTTTCCCTATAAAAGGCCTCCCTTAAATCCAGGACCGGGTCCGGGTCTAGGGGCCGGTAGAGGCTGGTGGGCCAGGACCCCTTGCCTGGGGCCAGGGCCTGGACCCCGGCCACCAGGGCCTGTAAATCTTCCAGGCTGGTCTGGGTGGAGAGGACGGCTGTCACCAGGGACCCCTCTGCCATTTCCAGGTTGAGGCCCTGGTCATAGAGGGCCCTTAGAAGATCCTCTCCCCCATAGCCAGGCACCCTAAAGGAGAGCTTGGTAAAGTCTAGCTGGGGACAGGCCGTCCCCAGGTCTTTGGCCTCTAGGACCTGGGCCCCTCCAGCCCTTAGGCCCTCCTTAAGGGGGCCCAGCTGGGCCTCTAGGCGGCTTAGTTTTTCCTCCCCCTCCTGGGCCATGGCCACCAGGGCCCCCTCCAGGGAGGTCAGCATCAGATAGGAGGGAGAGGTTGTGGTAAAGAGCCTAAAAAATCTTTCCAGCCGGTCCCTGTCTATGGCCTCTGTATTTCGGTGGAGGAGGCTGGTCCCGGTTAGGGCTGGCAGGGACTTGTGGGCGGACTGGACCACCAGGTCGGCCCCGGCCTCAAGGGCAGAATAGGCCCTTTGGGAGGAAAAGGCCAGGTGGGCCCCGTGGGCCTCATCTACTAAAACCAAGACCCCCTCCCGGTGGGCCAGGTCCACGATCTCCCTAAGGGGCAAAAAGACCCCCTGGTAGGAGGGCGAGGTTAAAACCAGGACCCGGGGCTTGGGCTGGGTCCTTAGGGCCTCTTCCAGGTCTTCCAGGTCCAGGTCCAAAAGGAGGGAGAAGGCCTCATTAAAGCGGGGGCTTAGGGTCCTGACCTTAAGCTGGGCCAAGATGGCCCCCTGGTAGACGGACTTGTGGGCGTTTCTCTGGACCAGGATGGTGTCTCCTGGCTGGGTGGCCCCACCTAGGGCCGCATAGTTGGCCATGGTGGACCCTCCCACCCCGTAAAAGCAGTCCAGGCTCCCGTAAAGCCTAGCCGCCTGGGCCTGGCTCCTCTTAATAATGTCCTGGGGGTCCTGGAGGTCATCGGTGTAAAAGGTCTCGGTCATGTCCAGCTGTCCCAGGGCCTGGGGGTCAAAGTGCAGGTCCCTGCCCTTGTGGCCAGGATAGTGAAATCTCTTTAATTTTTTCTGGGCCAGACTTAAAAGTCGCTCCTGTATCACTGGCTTCATGGCCGGTCCCCCCTCCTTCCTAAAAGTTTACATATAGGTTCATTATATCATAAAAGGTCCAGGGAGGCCCCCTGAACTTGGTCCTTTATAAAAAATCCCCTTTAAAAAAAGCCCGGCCCAGGCCGGAGCTTTCCCTTATTTTAAATAGTAGTAGAGGACCCCTTGTGGGTCTCTTTCAAAGTCCACCTGGCCCAGGGCCCTTAGGTGCTCCAGGTGGGCATGGGCCTCCCCGGCGGCAAACCACTTTTGGGCCTTGGGAAAGTCCTCCCAGGACCGGGCCCTAATGTCCCAGTGGAGCTGGCGGGTGACCTCCCTTACCCGGGCCTTACCTAAATTTTTTAGGGCCCTTTTGGCCTCCTCTAGCCGGTGGGCATGGTGGGCCCTAAGCTGGTCTATCCGGCCCCGGGGATCTTTAATCAGGTCCCGGTGGGAGGAGTAGAGGCTTTTTATATCCATCTGGTAGACCCGGTCTAGGCTATCCAGGTAGATCCCCAGGCTGTCTCCATAGTCAAAGCCCCAAAAGGTAATATTGGGGGTGATGTTAGAAAGGATATGGTCCCCTGAAAAAAGAATCCCCTGGTCCCTTTCATAGAGGCCCACCATGCCCGGGGTGTGGCCCTTTAAGTCCACCACTTCAAAGGTATAGTCTCCTACCTGGATGGGGTCCCCTGGGTCCACAAAAACATAGTCCACATAGCCCTCTGGCCGAAACCTATAGCCGGGGTGGTCTTCTAGGTTTAGCTGGTCCTCATCTAGGCCCTGGATATGGCCCTGGTTTAGGGTCTCCTGCCACATGGGGTCGGTCTTTTTTACGCTCTGGTTTAAAAGCTGGCCGTCCACCCGGCTGGCATAGACCCTCATGCCCTGGCTGGCAAAATAATAGGCCAGGCCTGTATGGTCTGAATGGAGGTGGGTTAGAAAAAGCTCTGTCCTGTCCACCTCCAGGTCCAGGTCCTCCATGAGCCCTTCTAGGACTCTTTTGGTCTCCTCCCGGTTAAAGCCGGTATCTATGATTAGGGAGTGGTCCTCTCCCTTGATTATATAGACATTTAAGGTCTTAAGGGGGTTATTCGGCAGGGCCACCACTTCCATAAAAATATTCTTTTCTACTTCCCTCACACTAGGCCTCCTTTTTTTACACTTACCCTCTCTGGCTTAGAGAAAAATTTTTCTTATACCCTAAAGCTACCCGGCTCTTCCTTGGGGAAACATTTTTCTAAGGCCTCCCATAAAAAAACAGGCCTAAAGGCCTGTTTCCTTGTCGTATTTTTCCCGGACCTGGAGCCGGTTTAAGGCCCTAGATAGCTTGGCCTCGGCCAACTGGTGCTGGCGGCGGCTGGCCTTGTCCCTAAGGGCTCTTTGGGCCTCTTCTTGGGCCCTTTTGGCCCGGGCTGCATCAATATTTTCAGGGCTTTCACAGGTGTCCACTAGGACCAAGACCTGGCCCCCTTCTAGCTTGGCCACTCCCTGGCTAATGGCTGCCTGGTGGTTCTTTCCGTCAGGGGTCCGGTAGGTCAAGAGGCCAGGCACCAGGGGCAGGACCATATTTACATGCCGGGCCAGGATCCCATAAAGGCCCTGGCTGGTGGGCAGGCTAAGGTGGAGGGCGGGGCCCCTATAAAAAACCTGGTCTGCCGATAGGATATCCACTTGAAAGGCTTTCATTTAAGCCCCCTTAGAATTTGGTCCTGTTTTTTCTTCACGTCCTCCAGGGTGCCCACATTAAAGAAGGCCCCCTCGGCATAGTCGTCCATGTCCCCCCTTAGGATGGCTTCAAAGCCCCGGATGTTTTCCTCTAGGGGAACAAAGGCCCCAGGTACCCCGGTAAATTTTTCCCCCACATGGAAGGGCTGGGAAAGAAAGCGCTGGATCTTCCGAGCCCGGTAGACCAGGGTCTTGTCCTCTTCAGCCAGCTCCTCCATGCCTAGGATGGCAATAATATCCTTAAGCTCCTGGTATTTTTGTAGGTATTCTTGAACCCGTCTGGCTGTCCGGTAGTGGCGACGGCCTAGGGTGCTTTCTTCTAGGACCCGGGAGCTAGAGGCCAAGGGGTCCACAGCTGGATAGATCCCCTGCTCTACAATTTTTCGGCTCAGGACTGTGGTGGCATCCAGGTGGGTAAAGGTGGTGGCTGGGGCCGGGTCTGTTAGGTCGTCAGCTGGCACATAGACCGCCTGAACAGAGGTCACAGACCCCTTCTTGGTGGAGGTGATCCTTTCCTGGAGGGCTCCCATTTCCTCGGCCAGGGTGGGCTGGTAGCCTACGGCAGAGGGCATCCTTTCCATAAGGGTAGAAACTTCTGAACCGGCCTGGACAAAGCGGTAGATGTTGTCTATAAAGAGGAGGACGTCTTGCCCCCTTTGGTCCCGGAAATATTCTGCCATGGTGAGCCCAGACAGGGCCACCCGCATCCGGACCCCGGGGGACTCGTTCATCTGGCCAAAGACCAGGGCCGTCTTCTCCGCCACCCCACTCTCCTGCATCTCTAGCCAAAGTTCATTGCCCTCCCGGCTTCGTTCCCCTACCCCAGTAAAGATGGAGTAGCCCCCATGCTCCATGGCAATATTATGGATTAGTTCCTGGATCAGGACCGTCTTGCCTACCCCGGCCCCACCAAAAAGGCCAATCTTGCCCCCCTTGGGATAGGGTTCCAAGAGGTCTATGGCCTTAATGCCTGTTTCTAAGATGACGGTGGAGGTGGACAGGTCTTCAAAAACTGGCGCCTTCCTGTGGATGGGCCAGGTCTCTAGGGGGCCTTCCAGGGGGCCCTTCTTGTCGATGGGCTGGCCCAGGACGTTAAACATCCGGCCCAGGGTCTCTTCCCCTACGGGGACCTGGATCCCCCGGCCTGGACGGACCACCTCCATCCCCCGGGCAATCCCCTGGCTCTCGGCCATAATAATACAACGGACGGCGTAGTCCCCGATATGCTGGACTACCTCCAGGACCCTCTCCTTGCCCTTGACCTGGATCAGGAGGGACTCGTTGATTTTAGGCACGGCATTTTTTTCAAATTGAACGTCAATGACGGGCCCCTCCACGGCAATAACAAGGCCACTTTTTAACATACTATCTCCTCCTTTTCTTTTTTTGGGCCTTGGCCCCTGCTGTGATCTCTGTAATTTCCTGGGTGATGGTCTCCTGGCGAAGCTGGTTATAGGCCAGGGTTAAATCTTCTAACATGGCCTGGGCATTTTGCTGGGCTGTGGACATGGCGTCCATCCTGGCACTTTGTTCGCTGCAAAAACTATCCACCAGGGCCCCATAAATAAAGCCCGTTAGGTAGCTTCCTATAACCTGGCTAACCACTTTTTCTGGAGAGCCCAAAAAGACAAAGTCCTCCTGGCTGTCTAGGGGGTCCTTAAAGAGCCCACTTGAAAAGGGCAGGGCCCGGACCAGCTTGACCTCCCGGCTAAGCTGGTTTTGAAAGTCTGTATAGACAATCCAGATGTCTTTTATCTGGCCGGCCTGGTACTTTTCTAAAAAGCCAGAAGCCAGGTCCCGGGCCAGGTCCAAACTGGGCTCTTGGGCCCGGTAGTTAAAGTCCTCCTCCAGGGGCAGCCGGTGGCGGCGGCCATACCTTTGCCCGTAGGTGCCCAGGATAAAAAGCCGGCTCTCTCCCACCTGGCCTAGGAGGGTCTGGACCTTTTTCATAATATTATGGTTGTAGGCCCCGGCCAGGCCCCGGTCTGAGCTAATGACAAAAATAGCTGAGGGGCCCGACCTTTGGTCCTGGCTGTCTGGAGACAGGTAGTAGGGGCTGTCCAGGTCTTCTAGCCTTTCAAAGGCCCTCTTGATTTCCTTTTCTATGGCATCAAAAAAGGGCTGGGTCCGGTCCCTTTCTGCCCGGGCCCGGGTCACCTTGGTGGAGGCAATAAGATACATGGCCTTGGTTAGCTTTTCTATATCTGCAATCCCATCAATCCGGCCCTTAAGGTCGCTGGCACTGGTCATAGGTCCCTCCTAGCTTAAGCCTTCTAAAAAATCCTTGGCTTTTTCTAAAATAGCTGCCTTCCTGGTTTCATCTAGGCCCTGGCCCCGGTCTAGGGCCTCCATTAAAAGGCCCTCCTCCCTTTCAAAATAGGCCACCACTTGGTCTAGGGCTGGCCGGATGTCTTCCCGGTCAAGGCCGGTTAAAAGATGGTTTAGGGCCACCAGGAGGCTGATAATTTGCTTGTGCTGGCTCCGGGGCTTGTATTCTTCCTGGCGGAGGATCTCCATAAGGCTGGCCCCATAGGCCAAGAGGGCCCGGGTGTCGGCGTCTAGGTCGCTGGAAAACTGGGTAAAGACTTCCATCTCCCGGTACTGGGCCAGGTCCAGCCTCAAACTGGAGGAGGCCTTTTTCATGGCCGGGGTTTGGGCCGCCCCACCCACCCGGGAGACAGACAGACCCACGTTGACAGCGGGCCTTTGCCCAGCAAAAAAAAGCTTGCTTTCCAAAAAGATCTGCCCATCGGTAATGGATATAATATTGGTGGGAACATAGGCAGACACGTCTCCAGACTGGGTTTCTACAATGGGTAGGGCCGTCATGGACCCCCCACCCTTTTCAGAAGACAGCTGGCCGGACCTTTCTAGGAGCCTGGAGTGGAGGTAGAAGATATCCCCCGGATAGGCCTCCCGGCCTGGGGACCGGCCCATTAAGAGGCTAATGGACCGGTAGGCCACGGCATGCTTGGACAGGTCATCATAAATAATCAAAACATCCCGGCCTGTCTTCATAAAATATTCCCCAATGGCACAGCCGGCATAGGGGGCAATATACTGCATGGCCGCCGTTTCTCCTGCTGAAGCCAAGACAATGGTGGTGTAGTCCATGGCCCCCTGGGCTTTAAGTTCTTCTGCCAAACGGCCCACACTAGAGGCCTTTTGCCCAATGGCCACATAGATACAAAGAACATCCTGGTCCTTTTGGTTGACGATGGTGTCCAGGGCAATGGCGGTCTTGCCCGTTTGCCGGTCGCCTATAATGAGCTCCCTTTGCCCCCGGCCTATGGGGAACATGGAGTCAATGGCCAGGATGCCTGTGTGGAGGGGCCGGTGGATGGGGGCCCGGTCCAAGATGGCTGGGGCCTTATATTCTATGGGATAGTAGTCCTGGGGAATAATCTCTTCTCCCCCATCTAGGGGGGTGCCCAGGGCGTTAATGATCCGGCCCTTAAGGCCCTCCCCTACAGGCAGGCCGGCATTTTTACCTGTCCGCCTGGCCAGGCTCCCCTCGTAGATCTCATCGTCCTCCCCAAAGATAATGGCCGTGACTGCATCCTTTTGCAGGTCCATGACCATGCCCCGGGTGCCTGTGGAAAATTCTATGGTCTCCCCATATTCCACATGGTCCAAGCCCGATAGGACAGCCAGGCTGTCCCCTACCTCTTCCACCACCCCCCTCTGGCTGGCCTTGGCCTCTGGCTGCCAGCTGGAATACTTGTCTTTTAAAAGGGGGAGGTAGTCTCCTTCCTGGAGGGGGACCTGGTCCAGCTGGGCCTTTAACTGGTCTAGCTTGCCCTTGGGGGTCCAGTCGTAGACCTCAGAGCCCAGGGTCAGGATAAAGCCCTGGCTAAGGTCTGGGGCCGCCTGCCAGGTGAGGTCCACAGGGGCCTGGTACTTTTTACTTAAATAGGCCTGGATCTTTTCTACTTGGTCGGGCCGGGGGGGCTCTTTACTTTCAATACGCCCCCTTAACTTGTCTTTATTCATGGTCATCCACTGCCTCTATAAATTCATCAAAGGGGTCTTGGTCCCCCCTTAAGGCGGTCCTGGTTTTTTCCAAGACCAGGGCCTTGATCTGCTGGTGGCCCTCCCTTAGGGCCCGGTCTCTTTCCTCCTGGGCCTCTAGTCTGGCCGCCTCTAGGATAGACCTTCCCTCTTTTTTGGCCCTCTTTACTTCTTCTTCTGCCTCCCTTTGGGCCTGGGCCATGATCTCCTGCCGGTAGCTTTCAGACTGGGCCTTGACCTGGGCCAGGGCCTCCTCCCGGTCCTGGGCTAGGACCTGGGCTTCATGGAGCTTTTTTTGGGCCTCCTCTTCCATTTGGGCTAGGGCCTCCTGCCTCTGGTCCATAAATTTTTTAACAGGGCTATAGAGGAGGACATAGAGGCCTAAAGCCAAAACAAAGAAGTTGAAAAAATGGAGGGCAATCTGCTGTAAGTCAATATTTAGTGGCATGAGGCTGGGTCTCCTTTATAGTACAAAAATAATAAGAATGGCCACAATTAGGGCATAGATAACCAGGGTTTCTATAAAGACCATCCCCAGCATCATGGTGGACCGGATGGGGCCTTCTGCCTCTGGTTGCCGGGCAATGCCTTCTACAGACTTGGAGATGGCCCAGCCCATGCCCAGGGCTCCGGCAAAGGCAGCCAGACCCACCACCAGGGCCGCTGCCAGGGCCTTGGCCATCCGAAGGCCCTCTAAGGGGGCTTCTGATCCAGCGGCTAAAACAGGAAGGGGGACCCAGCCCCCTAAAAGAACTAAGGCGACAAGAAGGGCCAGGCCCCTTAATATGGATTTATTTTTCATTTTCTTCCTCCTTATGGGTTTAAAATAGTCCCTAGCCTAGGCCTTTTTGCCAGGGGTCCGGGCCAGCTTGGGCTGGGACACCTTGCCATAAAAAACGGCGGTTAGGGTGGTCAGTACATAGGTTTGAATAAGGGCATGGAGGAGGGTAAAGACCAGGGCCACCAGGACGGGAACCAGGTAGCCTAAAAAGACATAGTGGTAGACCATTTCTGTCACTAAAAGCCCACTCACCAGGGCCCCAAAGAGCCTAAAGGACATGGAGATGGGCAGGGAAAATTCCGATAGGACCTTGCCCAGCCCCCTGACCCCGTGCTCTTTTATGGCGCCAGATACAATGACCAAAAAGGACAAGATCCCTAGCGAGAGGGCCCCATTTATATCGGCCAGGGGGGCCGGTAGGGTTACCGAGGCCCCTCCTGTGGACAGGGCCTGGAGGCCTAAGAGTTCAAAGAGGGTTCCTAAAAAGACATAGGTCCCCACACAAAAGAGATAGACCGAAAGAAAGCCATGGCGGTGGGGGCTTTTTTCCCTGGCCATCCCCTCAAAAAGGCCCAGGGCCTCTTCCAAAACCAGCTGGCCCCCAGAGGGGACAAACTTAAATTTAGGAATCAAAAAGAGCCTAAGGCCCAGGGCCCCTAAAAGGATCAAAAGGGTCACTATAAAGCCAGAGACCACAGCCGGGTTGACCTCCAGACCCAAAAGGCCAATCTTAAAATCCTCATGGAGGACGGCATCCTTCATCAGGGTCCCTATGTCTTGGTGGGGCCCCGAAGACCTGGGCGCCACCAGGCTCAAGATAAAGAAAAGGCCTATAAGGACCAAAAGAAGGCCCACCCCCCTCTTATTGACTTTTATTTTTTTCATACATCCTCCTTCCCTGGCTCCTCCCTTAAAAAAAGGCATTAAAATAGCCCCTTCCCATGCAGTAAATAGGAAAGGGGCAAAAAATCCCTAAAAGCTCTGGCTAAGAAGGCCCAAAAGTGGCCCAGAAAAACAGGGGCCAACCCCCTTAGACAGGTCTTATTATGGAAAAATAGCTTGCTGAAGGCCCCTTACCTAACCCGTTGGCACGAGAACGGAGCGTTCAGGGTCAACGTATTTTTCCTTTGTTTTTTAGTATACTCTTTTTCAGGGGGATGTCAATCCTTATCTAGTCCACAAGGGGGCCCTTTATCCCTAGGCCTGGCCCTTATTTTTAGGGTTAACTTTTCCCATAAAATTCCTATAAAGGAGGGCCTTTGGCTCTTTAATGGGTAAGTATCTATTAAAATAGACCATAAGGAGAGAAAGGAGCAATCATGAAAAAGATTTTGATCTACGCCTTAGAGGGGAAACAAATGTGTTTCCTACATGCCCTCATGAACGCCAAGCAGCTAAAGGAAGAAGGCCACCAAGTAAAAGTCATCCTGGAAGGCCAATCCGTTACCCTGCCTAAAGACTTGGCCAAGGAAAAGAACCCCTTGTTCCAAGGCCTAAAGGAAGATGGGACCATCCTAGGGGTCTGCCGGGCCTGCTCCAAGACCCTGGGGGTCTTGGAAGACAATGAAAATTTAGGCCTGGCCCTCTTAGACGACATGTACGGCCATGCCGGGGTGGCTAAGTACCTGGAAGAAGGCTTTGAGGTCTTGACCTTTTAAAAAGGCCCAGGGCCCCAGCCTATAAAGCCTTTTGCCTATCCAGCCAAAGCCTAAAAAGGCTATGGGTTTAAATGCCCATAGCCTTTTTCTTATAGCCTCTTAAAAATCAATCTGAATTTTCATTTACTATTCTAAGGCCACTTTTTATTGCCACTAGGACGCCCACAATCATAAAGACAAATACCATTATTAGAGGAATATAATTCATGTTGGCCAGTAGGCCCTTTATCCCAAAGGCTAAGTCATAATTGCTCCTGTAGGCTCTCATTAGGATTCCTACAATAAACAGTAAGATGTAGGCTAGGAAAATATTTTTAAATAATATTTTTCCTTCAGTAAAGACCATCCCCTCCATTTGTTTTTCTGTCATCCCTGTAGTAGCTAAAAGTTTAAAGTCATTGGCTCTTGCTCTAAGATTTCCCTTGAAACTATTATAGGCATTGGAAAGGGCAATGGTTATAAGAATAATTTGGATAGATAGGTTTAATAGCCTTTCATTTCGCAACTGTTCTTTACTAGCCGCTTCTCTTAGGCTATCTGTAGCTGTGCCATGGTCAGATTTTGCTACATAGCTTGATATAATTTTTTCAGCCTTTTCAAAAATTTTTTCAGGATTTTCTCCTGTTTTAATTTTTATATCATAGTAATAGATAGGATCTGCTTCATCCATTCCATACTCGTCTATAAAATCTCTTAAGCTATTCTCACTTGTGTAAATAGCTATTTCATTTGACTTATGTGCCTCTAATTCATAAGGCATCTCTTCTATAGAGGCGTCAACTTTTATTTTCATAGACCTTCCCTTGGCATTGTATTTTAAGGTAAGATGGCCACGCTCTTCATCTGAAATCTTGATATAATCCCTAAAGGCGTAAGGCGTAGTATTGTCTTTAGAAATCTTATTGACTAAAACATAGGATGCATTTGAAATATTATTTGCTTCTAGGAGATTTTTAAAGTCTTTTTCTGTTAGGGCATAGATACTGGCATATAGCTTATCCCTGGATTTTTTGCCCCTAGCTAGAGAATCTTTTAAGTCTTTAGACATAAAGTCTTTGTTTTCATCTACATAAAACTTAGTGTTAATCCTTTGATAGAGGTGGAGTTCTTTTATTCCCTCAAGTTTTTCTAAGTCTTTTAATAAATTTTCATCTAAAT
>JAUNLJ010000006.1 GCA_030532305.1 Tissierellia bacterium | reverse complement strand
CTTGCATAGCGCACCTACATTATACAACAAAAGTCTTTTATTTAAAAGACAAAAAAGGAAATCCTTTCCACAAGAAGCTGGAAAGACCCTAAGAGACGGACCCATCCTCAGAAAGGGCAATTAAAATAAGGGAGTTAATATTTTGCATATGGGTCCGCATTTCTTGGGCCGCCGTGTAGGCATCCCTGGCCTCTAAGGCCTTTAAAAGTTTCTCGTGTTCTGTAATAGCAAAAAGTTGCCGCTGCTTAAAATTACAATAATAGTTATAACGGTAAAAAAGATCATAGAATTCTCCAACCTCAGTAACCAAGAAAGAATTTTGGCTGGCCTCGGCTAAAAGGACATGAAATTCTCGGTCCAGATAGAGAAACTTTAGGGGCTCATAGTCTGAGGTTAGCAGGGTATTTTGAATGTGGACATTCTCTTTTAGGGCCTCCAGGTCCTGGGGACTCCAATTGATGGTGGCCTGTTTGACGCTTAAGACCTCTAGGGCTTCTCGCATTTGGTAAATCTCAGTATAATTACGGGTGGTAAAGGGGGCCACAATATTGCCCAGGCCAGGCTCAAAGGCGATATAACTTTCTTCCTTTAACTTTTTTATGGCCTCCCGGGCAGGCGTCCGGCTCACATCATATTTTTGGCTAAGGTCCACCTCCTTTATCAGGGTTTTAGGCTTTAAGTCCAGGTTTAAGATTCTTTTTTTCAAGTCTAGATAGACTTGTTCAGAAAGATTCTTAGCTGGGGGATCTGTGGCAGTAAGTGGACTCGGTGACATGGGATAAAAAACCTCCTTTAGGGTACCGACATGAAATAAAAAACAATCTATGTATACATCATTATAGAACAAGTCCCTGTAAAAGTAAATAGCTACCGACTTTATGTATACACAAAAAGACGGAAATTTTATCTTGAAATCGTCGGGAAAACGTATTATCATAAGGAACAACAAAGGTCCTTCGTTAAAGCAGTGTATACAAAGAAAGAGGTAAGGCAATGCGTTTTATTAATGACAGATTCAAAGGAATGTCTTTTGGGGGCCTGTATGAAATTTTTGCCAAAGCAACAGAACTAGAAAAAACTGGCAAAAAACTGGTCCATATGGAAATTGGCCGGCCAGATTTTATTTCCCCCCAAATTGCCATTGAAGAAAGTAAAAAAGCCCTAGACCAGGGGCATGTCCACTACACCCCTGTACAAGGGATCCCGGAATTAAGACAGGCTATTGTAGATAAGGAAAAGAGAAGACACGGCCTAGACTATTCGGCAGAAGACGAAATTGTTGTTACAGCTGGAGCTTGTGAAGCCTTGGCTTCTGTCTTTTTCACTATCCTTGAAGATGGGGATGAGGTGATTGGCCTAGGCCCCTACTTTACAGCCTATTATGAACAGTCCTTAATTTGTAATTTCAAATTTGTAGAAATGCAGTTAAAGATTGAGGATGGGTGGAAACTAGACTTAGAAGAACTAAGAGGTCTTATTACACCTAGAACCAAGGCCATCCTGATTAATAGTCCTAACAATCCGGCGGGCTACATACTCAGCCAGGAGGAATTAGAATATATTGCAGACTTGGCCAAAGAACACGATTTAATGGTCATCTCAGATGATTGTTATGACGAGTTTGTCTATGAAGGGCAAGCGCCCTCAATTGCTAAAATTGAAGGGATGAGAGAAAGGACCCTAGTGGTAAAATCAACCTCTAAGTCTTTTTCCATGACAGGTTGGCGTGTAGCCTATGTTATGGCTCCCTCAATATATATTAAATACATTAATAAAGTCCATCAAAACTTGTCCACTTGCGCCACATCCTTTGCACAATATGGAGCAAGCTATGCTTTTAACGAAGCCGATGAGTTTATTGATGACATGGTAGGTGAATTTAAGAAGAGGGGGGATTTCATATACCAAGAGCTAAGCAAGATAGAAAGACTAGACCTAGTCAAACCACAGGGGGCCTTTTATTTGTTCCCTAAAATTACGAAGTTTGGTATGAGCGAAGAGGACTTTTGTGACTACATCTTAGAAGAGGCTGGAGTGGTCGGTGTTCCAGGGTCTAACTTTGGAAAAAGTGGAGCTGGGCACATTAGGCTGGCCTATTGCAGGACCATGGAAGAGCTAGAAATGGCTGCTGAGAATTTAAAGATTGCTTTAGACAAATTGGAGTGATAAGACGTGTGGACCTTTTTTATAGAATCACATGAAAGTGGGAAGGTAGAAAAAATAGAAGTTGCCTCCATTCCTACATCGGCAATGGGGTTTACTGCACGAAACCAAGAACAAATGAGAAAAAACTTAAAAGCTTTGGAAGATAGTGGAATTTCTTATCCCAGTAGTTTCCCACAAATTTACCCCTGTCAGAGAAATCTCTTAACCACAGATTCTTCCATAGAAGTGGTGGCTCCAACAACTTGTGGAGAAGTAGAGTATGTTATTTTAAGACTTGATGGGGACTACTATATAGGCGTTGGTAGCGACCATGCAGATAAAGAATTAGAAAAAGTATCCATCATTAATTCAAAGCAAGTTTGCTCAAAACCTTTTGTAGAAAAATTTTGGAAGTATAGCGAAGTGAGGCCACATTGGGATGATATGATTTTGCGATCCTATCAAAGGCTAGAAGATGGTCAAACCATTTTGTACCAAGAAGGGTCTGTTAAAGATATGTTGCATCCAGATGAGATTATAAAAGAGCTTTCTACTTTTTATAAGGAAGAGGATGATTACCTTGTCTTTTCAGGAAGTATAGCAAATCTTATAGGCCGGTTTGAATATGGTGATGAGTTTATCTATGAGCTTGAAGATCCGGTGTGGTCCAGAAGTATCAAAGGTAAGTATGAAGTTGTCAATATTAATAAGCGTTAGTAGCTATTAAGCTTGGAAGAAAAAGGGGAAGGAAAATGAAAAAGAAAAGTATATTAGTTTTAACCTTAGTTTTAGCCCTAGTGTTAGTTGCCTGTGGTGGGAATACAGCAGAAGCACCCGGAGGAGATGGGGCTAGTGGGGATGTTGTAGAATTATCTTTTAGTACGGCGGCCAATGAAAATAGTACTTGGCATCAAGGGGCTTTAAAATTTGTAGAATTAGTGGAAGAAAAAACAGATGGAAAATACAAGATTAATATTTTCCCTATGGACCAATTAAGTGGTGGGAACCAAGCAACAGGTATTGAGCTAGTTCAAACAGGTTCTACAGACATCCACTTAACAGATGCCTTGGTTTGGTCTTCTATCCAACCTAAAACCATTGTACCAGCTATGCCATGGTTGCTACCAACCTATGAGGACGTAGATAAGTACATGGAAGGAGAGGCTGGACAAGAATTATTAGATTCTTTATCTGAATCAGGTGTTGTAGGGCTTGCTTTAGGTGAGAGTGGCTACCGTCAAGTTGTTAACACAAAAAATCCTATCCGGACTCCAGAAGATATGACAGGACTAAAAATGCGTATTCCTGGAAGTAATGTTCACGTTTCTCTATTAAAATACCTAGGATCAGACCCTATTACCATGAGTTCAAGTGAAGTCTACACAGCAACTCAACAAGGAACCATCGATGCTTCTGAAAATACTGTGGACCTCCTTTTATCTCAAAGGACCCTAGAAGTTTCTGACTATATCACATTCTGGAACTACTCCTATGACCCTATTTTCTTAACAGTCAGTCAAAAACTCTGGGGCTCTCTATCAGAAGAAGAAAAGACCATCTTCCAAGAAGCAGCTGTAGAAGCTATGGCCTTACAAAAAGAACTTGCTAGACAAGAAGCTGATGAAGCCTTAGAAGTAATTAAAGAAGAGTACCCAGACGTTGAAATTGTAGAGAAGCTAACAGACGACGAACTAAAGAAATTTAAAGAAGTCGCTGCACCTGTCTATGAAGAAAACAAGGCAGAGCTAGGAGATTTACTAACAAAATTCGGTTACGAATTTTAAAGGTTAAATCCAAGAAAAATAAAGACACCTACCTATTAGATGTCTAATAGGTAGGTGAATATAAAGGAAGTGAGATTAGTTTGGATAAATTTTGGAATCTTATAACGAAGATCGAAAAATTTGTTATGGTCCTTGGCATGACGATCATGGTCATTTTAAACTTCTTTAATGTTATCTTCAGGGTTTTATTTCCTCAAACTCCTTTTTCTTACTCTGAAGAATTAACCATTATTATCTTCATGTGGGTGACCATGTTTGGTATATCCTATGGATTTAAGGCCAATGCCCATACCAAGTTAGATGTATTTACAAAACTACTACCTAAAAAAGCGCAACCCCTAGTGACCATACTGGCTACCCTATGCGCCTTGTTATTTATGGGGATTTTAGTTTATACATCTTATTTAACCATGTTAAATCAAATTACTTATAATCAAGTAACGCCTGGAATGAAGCTACCTATGGTTGTAAACAGTGGGGCTATCTTCTTAGGTTCAATTATCAGTATGTTTAGTGTTGTAAGAGCAGGACACTTAGAGTTAAATGCAGAAAGGGGTGAGTTGGAAGAATGATAGGAGTTATACTACTGGGCCTATTTTTTGGGCTTTTACTATTAAAAGTTCCTGTGGCTGTGTCCATGGGGCTAGCAGCCATTGCAGGAATATCCTTTTTGGGCCTAGACGTCAATGTTGTCACCAATATATTTTATGCGGCGATAGCCAAGAACTCTCTACTAGCCATTCCTTTCTTTATTTTGACAGGTGTCATCATGGATTATGCAGGGATTTCTAGTCGGTTGATCAACTTTGCCAATGCTATGATTGGCCACCGTAAAGGCGGCCTGGCCGTAGTTACTGTTGTTACAGCTTGCTTTTTTGCGGCCATCTCTGGATCAGGTCCAGCTACCGTGGCGGCCCTAGGTGGGGTTTTAATTCCAGCTATGGAAAAAGATAAATATGATAAAAGTTTTGCTACCTCCCTAGTAGCGGCATCAGGTGGGATTGGGATGGTCATTCCTCCATCTATTCCCTTTGTTATCTTTGCCATGTTAACGGGAGAATCTGTTGCCACCATGTTTATGGCAGGTATCATTCCTGGTATTTTGATGGGTGTCTTATTCTCTCTAGCTGCCCTTTGGTATCTCAATAAATTTGGTGAAGAGGTCATCGTAAGAGAAAAGGCCAGCAGCCAAGAACGCTGGTCAACATTTAAGGATGCCATGTGGGGGATAATGACCCCGGTCATCATTCTAGGTGGGATTTATTCAGGTTTCTTCACAGCCACAGAAGCAGCCGGTATTGCTGTTGTCTACAGTCTTTTTGTAGGTGTAGCCATCTATAAAACCATAGATTTTAAGGCTTTCATTAACTTATTCTTAGATGCTACTGTATCATCTGGTCTGATTATGTTTATTATGGGAAGTGCTGGTCTATTTACTTGGATCCTAACTACTTCTGGGGTAGCTGGAGTCATGTCCAATGCCTTACTAAACCTATCAGACTCAGCGATTGTGCTAACCCTGATCATGCAACTAATCTTCTTAATTGCAGGTTGTTTTGTGGATTCGTCTTCAGGATTCTACTTACTTCTTCCAATTCTTATGCCAGTAGTCATGAAAACAGGCTATCCTGTCTACGCTTTTGGGGTCCTAGCAACAATCAACTTTGCTATAGGGCAAATTACACCTCCTGTAGGCTCTAATCTTTTTGTAGCGCTAAATATATCCGACTTAACCATGGATGAGCTAACACCTAAGTTAATTCCCTTCTTAGTAGTGGGTATAGGGGCTATTATTCTTATGTGCTTCTTCCCTCAAATTATTACCTTCTTACCTTCTTTAATGGGTCTTAGTTAAACACTCCAAATCTCTTAGGACATTAAGACCTGTTAATGATTCCTTCTAATAAGAAGACGAATTTTATGGAGGGATAGAAATTAGGTAAGATGTGAAGGATGAATAAGGGCCTAGACTTAAAGCCTGAGCAAGATAAAAGATTATTTAAAATGGTAGAAAGTATGGGTCTAGAGATGGGTCCTGCCACCAACCTAGCAGAGTGGATAGACATAAATTTCTAGACCCAAACCAAGGAAGGAAGCCAGGGTTTAATAGATAAGAAGATAGTAAGTTCCTCTTAAATAAATGTAGACCTAGATAAGTAACGGCAGTCTTGTTCATTCTTATCTTATTAAACCCTAGCAAAAAAGCCCGACCTAGATAGGCCTCCTTAAAAAGGCAAAACTCCCCCTTAGATGGGTACAAAACCGGGGGTCTTTAGGAAGGGCTTGGATAAGGGGAGAATTAAGAAATAGTTTATAACCACCTAAGCCAAAAAAGAAGGGTCCTACCTCTTTAGCAACTTTAAACTTGTCATAGTCAATGTATAGAAGGGTTTATCTTGATAGCGCACAAGAGGCTTGGAGCCTATAAACCCATGGAAGGACCCCCTTTTAAGGTGGGGGATGGTTTGTAAATTGTTCTTAAGTGGATGGAAGGGGTAAGAAAAAAGAGGGCGTCTATCTTGGACGCCCTCTTTTTTTCTTTAAAGGTCTAAAGGATGGGGCCTAGACTTAGGTGGGATAATTCTTCTAAACTCTTTACAAGATCTTTAGAACATGCTATAATTCACTTATAACATAGATAAATAGCATATAATAAAAGGGAATACCACTTATTTTAGGGGGAGAAATTATGGAGTTGCCTGATATTTATCGCTTACTTAAGGAAAAGGGGGTCCGGCCTTCTCGTCAGAGGGTGTTGCTTTATTTAGAGCTGGCCAGACGGGAGGACCACCCAACAGCAGAAAGTTTGTTTAGAGATTTAAAGTTAGAGATCCCAACCCTATCTAAGACCACCATCTATAATACTATGAAGCTATTTTCTGAAAAGAAGTTGGTTCAGATTATCCAGGTGGATGGTCGGGAAAGTCGCTTTGCCATCAGTAAGGAGGGGCAGGGCTATTTCTATTGTAGGGACTGTCAAAAGATTTATGACCTAGACTTGGAAAACTTGCCCCAAGCTGCCGGCCTGCCTAAGGGGGCCCAGCTGGAGGATGTCCAAGTTGTTTTTAAGGGACGGTGTGGGGCCTGTTAAGGGCCGCCTAAAAAGAAGAGACCTAAAAAAATAGACCTCAGCTCAAGGGCCGGGGTCTATTTTTCTTGGGTCTTTTTCTTTCTTGGGTCTTTATTTAGAATTCTTGCATGAAGGAGGGGGAAAGGGGTAAATAGCAGGTAGAAGATTATTTCCTTCCTATGGACCATCCTTAAAGGGCCGAGTAAAGGGGCCCCTTGGGCAAAAAACTAAATGTAGATTTTTTAGGAAAACCCTTTACAAGACTTAAAAGGAGTGTTATTATCAAACTACACTAAAAGAGTCCATTTGGATATAAAAGGAGTTTAGGTGTGGCTCGAGAAAGACCTATCCCTGGCTTAGGGGGTAGGGAGAAGGAGGAAGAAATAAATGCTGTATCAACCAACCGAAAAGCACGAAGACTTTCGTAAAAAAGTCAGAGAGTTTGCTGAAGAAGAAATCAAACCCATCACCTTTCAACTAGACCAAAACAATGAGTTTCCCGATGATATTGTTGAAAAGATGAGATATCTAGGGATTATGGGGATCCCTTATGCCGAAGAATATGGTGGAGCTGGGGGAGATGCCCTTTCCTATGCCATTGCTGTGGAAGAATTATCCAGAGTGGATGGTGGGATTGGGGTTATCCTATCTGCCCATACTTCTTTAGGGACCTACCCCATTGATGCCTATGGGACTGAAGAGCAAAAGCAAAAGTACCTGGTTCCCTTGGCCAAGGGGGAAAAGATCGGGGCCTTTGGTTTAACAGAAGAAAACGCAGGCTCTGATGCCAGTGGAACAGAAACAACGGCTGTTTTAGAGGGAGACTACTATATCCTTAACGGGAATAAGATCTTTATTACCAATGCCCCTAAGGCGGACTATTATGTGGTTTTTGCTGTAACAACACCGGATATTGGGACCCATGGTATTTCTGCCTTTATTGTTGAAAAGGGCTGGGAAGGCTTTAGTTTTGGGGACCCCTATGACAAGTTAGGGATCCGGTCTTCTTCTACAGCAGAACTTATCTTTAACAATGTGAAGGTACCTAAGGAAAACCTCTTGGGGCCTGAAGGCAAGGGCTTTAACATAGCCATGTCTACCCTAGACGGGGGCCGGATCGGGATTGCTGCCCAAGCCCTAGGGATTGCCCAAGGAGCCTATGAAGCGGCCCTAGACTATGCCAAGGATCGGGTCCAGTTTGATAAACCCATTGCCGCCCAACAAATTATCTCCTTTAAGTTAGCCGACATGCACACCAAGATTGAAGCGGCTAGGATGCTAGTTTATAAGGCAGCTGAAATGAAGACAGCAGGCCTTCGCTATGGTAAGGAATCTGCCATGGCCAAGATGTATGCCTCTGATGTGGCCCTAGAAGTGGTCAATGACGCCCTACAAATCCATGGTGGAAATGGTTACCTCAAGGGGATGGATGTGGAACGCTTCTACAGGGATGCTAAGATTACCACCATCTATGAAGGAACCAACGAAATCCAAAGAGTGGTTATTGCAGCCAATATTATTGGTAAGATGGCCAAGGATAGTGGGGGGTCTGTTAAGGCTAAGAAGAAAAAACCCATTACCGGGAACCGGAAGAAGGAAATCTTTAACGAAGGGTCTGCCGAGGCCAATGTAAAGGCCCTAGTGGAGGCCTTAAAGAAGGACGGCTATGACTTTACTGTGGGTATTGATATAGACACCCCCATTAACGAGGCCGAAAGAGTGGTTTCTGTAGGGAAGGGAATTGGCAGCAAGGACAACCTGCCCATGGCCGAAGACCTGGCTAAAAACGTAGGTGCCGCCCTAGGCTGTTCCCGTCCTGTGGCTGAAACCCTACAATTTATGCCCCTAGAACGCTATGTGGGGATGAGTGGACAAACTTTCCGTGGCAACCTCTATATGGCCCTTGGTATTTCTGGCGCAGGCCAACACTTGAAGGGGATCAAGGATGCCGCAACTATTGTAGCCATTAACAAGGCAGCCAATGCCCCCATCTTCAAGAACTGTGACTATGGGATTGTTGGGGACATGTTTGAAATTATGCCCCTCCTATCTGAAGCCTTAAATACTGGCGAAAAAGACCCAGCTCCTGAAATGGTTAAGATGAAACGGTCCAAGCCTAAGAAGATGGCCCCATCCTATGACCTTTATGTTTGCCAAGGTTGTGGCTATGAATATGACGCTGAAAAGGGTGACGATGAAAACGACATTGAACCCGGCACTTATTTCGACCAACTACCTGACGAATGGATTTGTCCAAAATGTGGTGAAGATAAAGAGGCCTTCATCAAGGTAGAATTCCCTGAAAACCGTACCTTTTAATAAGGGCTAGACTTGAAGGAGGAAAAGATGTTTACAGTTAGAAAAGTCGTTGACGATCTTTATTGGGTGGGAGGAAATGACCACCGTTTAGAACTATTTGAAAATATTCACCCCATTCCCAAGGGGGTTTCCTATAACTCCTATGTCCTGTTAGATGAAAAAACAGCCGTCTTTGATACAGTGGATTGGAGTGTGGCTAGGGAATATCTAGATAATATCAAGGGGGTCCTAGATGGAAGGGACCTAGACTACTTGGTGATTAACCATATGGAACCTGACCACGCCGCCAGTATTGAAGAAGTTCTTCTTCGTTATCCTGAAGCCATTGTGGTTTCTACAGAAAGGTCCTTTATGATGATGAGCCAATTTGGCTTCCATATTGACCTGGAAAAACGTCTAGAAGTTAAAGAAGGCGACAGCTTAAGCCTGGGCAAGCATAACCTAGTCTTTGTGGAAGCCCCCATGGTCCACTGGCCTGAAGCCATGGTGACCTTTGATGCCACCAATGGGGTCCTCTTCTCAGCCGATGCCTTTGGTAGTTTTGGGGCCCTAGACGGCAAGCTCTTTGCCGATGAAGTCAACTTTGATAGGGACTGGATTGACGATGCCAGAAGGTATTACACTAACATTGTAGGCAAGTATGGTCCCTTTGTTCAAGACCTTCTAGGCAAGGCAGCCACCATTGATATTAAGGTGATCTGTCCCCTTCATGGACCCATCTGGAGAGAAGACCTAGGCTACTTCCTTGAAAAATACGACCGCTGGTCCAAGTATGTTCCTGAAGAAAAAGGGGTTATGATTGTCTATGCCTCCATGTATGGCAACACCGAGCAAGCGGCCCAAGCCCTAGCTTCTAAGCTATGCGAAAGAGGCATGACCAATGTGGAAGTCTTTGACGTGTCTAACACCCATGTGTCTTACTTGATTAGTGAAGCCTTCCGCCTAAGCCATATTGTCCTAGCCTCTGTGACCTACAACTTGAACATTTACCCTGTTATGTATAACTTCTTGCATGAAATGAAGCTTCTAAGTGTTCAAAATAGGACCGTGGGTATCCTAGAAAATGGGTCCTGGGCCCCCACTTCTGGTGGCCTGATGGAAGAATTTATTGATGAAGAACTCAAACTTGTAGACGTTCTTGGAGAACAAGTCTCCATCTCTTCATCCCTTAAGGATACAGATGACAGTGACCTAGACCGGATGGCCGATGCCCTTATTGAATCAATAGAAAAAACTGAAATCTAATAAATTTCCTAAGCATAAAAAAGAGAACCTGGCCTGGGCTAGGTTCTCTTTTTTATGCTTAGGGGAAAAGCCGGTCGTTTCTTGGCTTTTAGTCTTCTTCCAGGTTAAAGTCCTTGGGGAGGTAGGTCTTAAAAAAGTCTATCTTTTCTGGAGACAGGGGGGCAGAAAAGTAAAGGGTCGTTTGGCCCTGGTAGTGGGGTGGGTTTTCCCGGCCCTGGATCTTTCTTTGGACTTGCCGGAGGGTGCCGGCGTTGCCGTCATAGATGTGGACCTGGGGCAGGCTCTTTTTGAGGGCCTCCTTAAAAAAGATAAAGTGGGTACAGCCTAGGACCAGGCCAGAATAATTTTCTAGGGGGAAGCTGGCATTGATCTTATGGAGGACCCCCTCTAGGGAGGCCTGGCTAAAATCTAAGACCTCGGCCAGGTCCACTAGGTCAGGGGTGGGTAAGATATCTAGGAGGCCCTTGGGGTCGTGCTGGGCCTTTTGGTCTCTTAACTTTTGCCCCTGGCAGGTGATTTGGGTGGCAATTAAAAGGACCCTTTTACCAGATTGGGCTTCTTTTTTGAGGGCGGGTTTGATGGCAGGCTCCATGCCAATAACGGGATAGCTTAGGCTCTCTCGGAGGCTTTTGGCGGCCACGGTGGTGGCGGTGTTACAGGCCAGGACCAAGGCCTTGGGGTCTAGGGGCTGGATTTTTTTTGTGGCCTGGGTCACCAGGTCTAGGATTTGGCTCTCGCTTTTACTTCCATAGGGAACATGGGCGGTGTCGCCATAATAGAAGAGGTCTTCGTGGGGAAAGAGGGTCTGGGCCTCCCTTAGGAGGGTGGTTCCCCCCATACCGGAATCAAAAAAGACTATGGGCTGTTTCATCTTAGGGCTCCTTTCTTAACATGCTTTCATTATAGTCAAGGGAGGGGGTCTTGTAAAGGGAGGGGCCTAGTCTGGGGAATTTAGAAAGGGCACCTTTTTTAAAGAGGCCCTTAAAAAAGTATTTTTTTAAAAATTTATCTATTATATAGGGCTTTAGGAGGGAGTTTAAAAAGGGGGATAGAAAAAAAGAGGGGCCTTATTTTTTCTGGAGGGAAATTTTTAAAAGGGGGAAGAAAAAATTTTTAAAATTTTAGACAAAGTGGCTTATTTCCCTTGACTTAGGCCCTGGGTCGGGGTATACTATAGCAGTTAATGTTTATGTAAAACTTGCATCAAGAGGTGTTTTACATGAAGTCATAAAAAAAGACCTTGCGCGGGTCTTTGTTTTTGTGTATAATAGCTTGGTGCAAAAATCGATGACATGAGCGAAGAAGCAATAGGTAGCTTAGGACATCGGCCGAAGACAGGCTGGATGAGTCCGCTTGCCCGCCGGTGAACGAGGGAATTATTGCCGAGCATGTCCAATCTGGAATTGGGCGATGGAGGGAAGGCCCTTTATTTTTTAAGGGGGCCATGACACACCCGGAGGGGTTGTCTAAGTACTCTACCCGACTAAACCGAGGAAAATGCAAATAGGAGGGACGTAATGTCTAACGCAAAACAAAAAATCAGAATCCGTTTGAAAGCTTATGACCATGAAATTTTGGATAACTCTGCCCACCGTATTGTGGATGCAGCCAAGGAAAGTGGCGCTGAGGTCTCTGGCCCAGTTCCCCTACCCACTCGCAAGGAAGTGGTCACTATCCTACGTTCTGTTCACAAGCATAAGGATTCAAGGGAACAGTTTGAACAAAGAACCCATAAGCGTTTGATCGATATCATTGGCCCCAACCAAAAGACAGTAGATGCGCTTATGAAGCTAAATCTACCTGCTGGGGTGGATATCGAGATTAAACTGTAAGTTATTGGCGTATAAGATTGCCTGGCAATCCGCTGTATAGGAGGTAAATATGAAATATGCATTAGGTAGGAAAGTGGGCATGACTCAAATCTTTACCGAAGATGGCAGTACACTTCCTGTGACTGTAATCCAAGTAGAGCCTCAAGTCGTGGTCCAAAGAAAAACCAAAGAAATTGATGGTTATGACGCCATCCAAGTTGGAACTGGCTATGTAAAGGAAAGACGAGTCAACAAACCGGACAAGGGTCATTTCGACAAGGCTGGTGTAGAATATAAAAAGTTACTGCGCGAATTCCCTTTAGCTGAAGGCGAAGACTACCAAGTAGGCGATGAGCTAACAGTAGAGGTCTTTGAAGCAGGGGACAAGGTGGATGTAACCGGAACTTCCAAGGGGAAGGGAACCCAAGGTATGGTTAAGCGTCACGGTTTCTCCAAGGGCCGGGTTTCTCACGGTTCTAAGCACCACCGGACAGCAGGGGGTATGAGTGCTTCTGCTTATCCAGGTCGTGTCCTCAAAGGAAAGAGAATGATGGGCCGGATGGGTCATGAAAGAGTTACCACCCACAACCTAGAAGTGGTTCGTGTGGATGGGGACAATGGCCTTTTACTCATTAAGGGATCCGTTCCTGGACCTAAAAAGGGTCTCGTTCGTGTACGTTCTACTGTTAAGGGCGTAAAGTAAGCGAAGGGAGGAGCGAGAAATGACAAAATTTCAAATGATCAACGTAGAAGGTCAAGCTGTTGAAGAAGTTGAACTACTTGATGAGATCTTTAACGTTGAGGTCAATGAACATGCAGTATATCTAGTTGTTAAAAATATATTAGCCAACAAGAGGCAAGGCACCCAATCTGCTAAGACACGGGCTGAAGTTCGTGGGGGTGGCCGCAAGCCTTGGAGACAAAAGGGAACCGGTCGGGCTAGACACGGAAGTATCCGTTCACCCATTTGGTCTGGTGGGGGGATTGCCTTTGCACCCAAGCCAAGAGACTACAGCTACACGACCCCTAAGAAGGTTCGTAGGTTGGCCCTTAAGTCTGTCCTAACTTCTAAGGTCCAAGACGGCGAGCTTGTAGTCGTTGACAAGATCGACATGCAGGCCCCTAAGACCAAGGAATTTGCTGGCTACCTAAAGGCCATGGGCGTTAATAAGAAGGCCCTTGTGGTGACTGAAGACAACAAGAATGTCCTTCTTTCAGCTAGAAATATTCCTGGGGTAGCTACTGGGTCTGTGGACAGCCTAAATGTCTACGACCTACTCAAGTATGACGTACTGATCCTCACTAAGGATGCCTTAGACAAGGTACAGGAGGTGTACAAATAATGAATAAATTTGACATTATCATCCGTCCCATCATCACTGAAAAGAGCATGGGTCTTATGGAAGAAAACAAGTATACTTTCGAAGTTGATAGGAAGAGCAACAAGCTTGAAATCAAAGAGGCTGTAGAAGAGATCTTCAAGGTCAAGGTGGAAGAAGTTCATACCATGAACATGCAAGGCAAGCTTAAGCGCCAAGGTATGACCAAGGGCCGCAGACCTGCTTGGAAAAAAGCCATTGTCAAGCTAACCGACGATTCCGACGCCATTGACTTTTTCGAAGGCATTCAGTAATAAGGAGGGACATCCGTGGAGGTAAAAAGATTTAAACCGACAACTCCAGCGCGCAGGGAAATGACTGTGGCTAGCTTTGAAGAAGTCACCCAGTCCAAGCCTGAAAAATCCTTAGTTGTCGCCTTAAATAAACATGCAGGCCGGAATGCGCACGGCCGGATTACTAGCCGTCACCGTGGTGGGGGCAACAAGAAGAAATACAGAATTATAGACTTCAAGAGAAACAAAGATGATATTCCAGGCAAGGTAGCCACCATCGAATACGATCCAAACCGGACCGCCTACATTGCTCTAATCAACTATGTAGATGGGGAAAAACGCTATATCCTAGCTCCTAGAGGACTTAAGGTAGGCGACCAAATCGAGTCTGGTATCAATGCTGATATCAAGGTAGGTAACTGCCTACCCCTAAAATATATCCCAGTAGGTACTACCGTTCACAATGTGGAACTTGTTCCAGGCAAGGGGGGCCAAATGGTCCGTTCTGCTGGGACGTCTGCCCAGCTTACTGCCAAGGAAGGGGATATGGCCCTTCTTCGTTTGCCCTCAGGAGAAATCCGCATGGTCTTCTTAAAGTGCCGGGCAACCATTGGTCAAGTATCTAACCCAGCCCATGAGCTTATTACTATTGGGAAGGCTGGACGTAGCCGCCACATGGGCAACCGGCCTCATGTAAGAGGGACTGCTATGAACCCTGTAGACCATCCACATGGTGGTGGGGAAGGGCGTGCACCAGTTGGTCGTCCATCTCCAATGACACCTTGGGGTAAGAAGGCCAGAGGGGTTAAGACCCGTAAGAAGAAGAAAGAAAGTAACCGGTTTATTGTTCGCCGTAGGACAAAATAAGGGAGGAGGAATTCATGTCAAGATCTATAAAAAAAGGGCCTTTTGCTGATGAGCACCTACTAAAGAAGGTCGATGCCCTAAACGAAGCTAACAAGAAGGAAGTTATCAAGACTTGGTCTCGCCGTTCCACCATCTTCCCTGAAATGGTTAACCACACCATCGCTGTTCATGATGGCAGGAAACATGTGCCTATCTATATTACTGAAGACATGGTAGGCCACAAACTAGGTGAGTTTGTACAAACCAGGACTTTCCGGGGTCACGCAAGAACAGAAAAATCTGTTGGAGTTAAGTAAGGAGGATTCAGATGGAAGCGAGAGCAATTGCTAAATATGTTCGAATTTCTCCACTTAAATTACATTTTATCTGTGAAGAGATTCGTGGCAAGCAAGTAGACGAAGCCTTAGTTCTTTTGAAGTTCACTCCTAAGCGGGGAGCCAAAGAATTAGAAAAGGTCCTAAAGTCTGCTGTTGCCAATGCAGAAAACAACCTAAATTTAGATAGAGACCAATTGTACGTTAAGGAAGCCTATGCAAATGAAGGCCCGACTATGAAACGCTACCGTCCTAGAGCCCAAGGGATGGCTGCACCGATTATGAAACGGTCCAGTCATATTGGCGTAGTAGTAGCTGAGAAAGAATAAGGAAGGGAGTGTAGAATGGGTCAAAAAGTAAATCCACATGGACTTCGAGTAGGCGTTATCAAGAGTTGGGATTCCAAATGGTACGCTGATAAAAAAGACTTTTCTGATTTATTATTAGAAGATAGTAAAATTCGTGAATATGTGAAGAGCACTCTTTTCGAAGCTGGCATTTCAAAGGTAGAAATTGAAAGAGCAGCCAACAAGGTGAAGGTTTCTGTCTACACAGCCAAACCAGGTATGGTTATTGGTAGGGGCGGAGAAGGCGTAGAAAAACTACGGATGGACCTTGAAAAGAAGACAGGGAAATCTATCATTGTCAATGTTGAAGAAATTAAAAACCCTGATTTAGATGCTCAATTACTTGCTGAAAATATTGCAGGACAACTAGAAAGACGGGTAGCCTTCCGTCGGGCCATGAAACAAACCATTAGAAGGGTCAGACGCCTAGGTGTTGAAGGAATCCGTACGCAAGTAGCTGGTCGTTTAGCTGGAGCAGATATGGCTCGTACAGAAGGTTATAGTGAGGGAACAATCCCCCTACAAACCCTTCGTGCAGATATTGATTACGGCTTTGCAGAAGCAAACACAACCTATGGGAAGCTAGGCGTTAAGGTTTGGCTTTACAAGGGAGAAGTGCTTCCTGAACTGCCTACTAAGAGCCCTAGAAACCGTCGTGGAAGAGACCGCAAAGACAATCGACAAAGAGATGGTCAAAGAGGCAAGGGACGTCCACAAGATAGCGGAACTGCGCGTTAAATTGGGGAGGAATTGCATATGTTAATGCCTAAAAGAGTGAAATATCGTAGACAACATAGAGGCCGGATGAAGGGGATGGCCACTCGGGGAAACACCATTACCTATGGTGAATTTGGTCTTCAAGCCCTAGAACCTGCTTGGATCACATCCAATCAAATTGAGGCTGCCCGTCGTGCCATGACACGTCACATCCGCCGGGGTGGGAACATCTGGGTGAAAGTATTCCCAGACAAGCCCGTCACAGAAAAGCCTGCTGAAACCCGGATGGGTTCCGGTAAAGGGGCACCAGAATACTGGGTTAGCGTAGTTAAACCTGGCCGCATCTTATTTGAGATGAGCGGGGTTTCTGAAGATGTGGCGCGTGAAGCCCTACGTCTTGCAGCCAACAAGCTACCCATTAAGACCAAGTTTGTAACTAACGTAGTGGTTGAAAGTGAGGGGGAAAACAGTGAAGACTAAAGAAATTCGTCAGCTTAACGGCGAACAACTTGAAGAAAAAGTCAACGAACTAAAAAATGAATTATTTAATCTTCGCTTTCAATTGGCTACTGGGCAATTAGACAGCACAGCCAATATCAAGATGGTGAAAAAGGACATTGCCAGGGTCAAAACCATCCAAAGAGAGCGAGAGCTCGGGATTGAGAAGGAGGCGTAGATTCTAAATGGAAAGAAACGATCGTAGAGTACTGCAAGGTCGTGTCGTTAGCGATAAGATGGACAAGACCATTACAGTAGCCATAGAATCCTTTAAAGTGCATCCTCTTTACACCAAGAGGTACAAAAATACAAGAAACTTTAAAGCTCATGACGAACACAATGAAGCGAAAATTGGGGACAGAGTACGCTTGATGGAAACCCGTCCTCTTTCGAAAGACAAGAGATTCCGTTTAGTGGAAATCATAGAAAAAGCAAAATAAATTTCGAAGTGGAAGGAGGTTCTCGACATGATCCAACAAGAGACGAGATTAAGAGTTGCGGACAATTCCGGAGCCAGAGAACTAGGGGTCATCAAGGTTCTTGGTGGGACCAACCGCCGGTATGCCAGTGTAGGAGATATTGTTATTTGTTCTGTTAAACATGCAATACCTGGTGGCGCTGTAAAAAAAGGTGACGTAGTTAAGGCTGTTATTGTTCGAACTAAAAAAGGTATTCGCCGTACAGACGGTTCTTATATAAGATTTGATGAAAATGCAGCAGTAGTCATAAAGGATGATCGGAGTCCACAAGGAACACGGATTTTTGGTCCGGTCACAAGAGAGCTAAGGCGGGGGAATTTCATGAGGATTCTTTCCCTAGCCCCTGAAGTTCTTTAAGGAGGTGGCATTTATGCGTATTAAAGTAGGAGATACAGTAGAGGTCATTGCCGGTAAGGACAAGGGACAAAGAGGGAAAGTGCTTGAGTGTATTCCCAAGGAAGACCGCGTGATCGTTGAAGGTATCAACAAGATCACTAAGCACCAAAAACCAGCAGGTCCTCAAAATCCCGGTGGCCGTATTGAGACAGAGGCACCAATTCATGTATCTAACGTAATGTATTTTGATACTAGCTCAAACCAAAAGTCTAGAATTGCTTACAAGATAGATGAAAATGGGAAGAAAAGCCGTGTCATCAAAGCTACTGGCGCTGTGATTGCAGATAAATAAGGAGGCTATCGATGACATCCAGGTTATTAGATAAATATAGAAATG
Source organism: Tissierellia bacterium (assembly GCA_030532305.1). Lineage (GTDB taxonomy): Bacteria > Bacillota > Clostridia > Tissierellales > Peptoniphilaceae > JAUNLJ01. The sequence goes on along the minus strand of JAUNLJ010000006.1, from coordinate 49,782 downwards.
AAGTAGCAGGGGCCATGATGGAAGAGTTTAAGTATGAAAACGTCATGGAAGTACCCAGCTTAGAAAAGGTCGTTATTAATATCGGTCTTGGAGAAGCTAAGGACAACCCTAAGGCCCTTGAATCTGCCCTTAAGGACTTGACCATTATTGCGGGTCAAAAACCCGTGGTCACTCGGGCTAAAAAGTCTGTTGCTAACTTCAAGCTAAGAGAAGGAAGTAAGATTGGTTGTAAGGTAACCCTTAGGGGAGAGCGGATGTATGACTTCCTAGACAAGCTAATGAACGTGGCCCTACCCCGGGTTCGTGACTTTAGAGGGGTCAGTGGCACTGCCTTTGACGGCCGTGGCAACTATACCCTAGGTTTAAAAGAACAACTTATTTTCCCTGAAATAGATTATGATGATATTGACGCCCTAAGAGGGATGAATATTTCCATCATTACGACAGCTAAAACCGACGAAGAAGCCAAGGCATTTCTTAAGAAAATGGGAATGCCCTTTGCAAAGTAAGTAAGGAGGCGTTCAATTGGCAAAAAAATCCATGGTGGCTAAACAAAAAAGAGAAGCCAAATATTCTACCAGAGAATATTCTAGATGCTCTATTTGTGGTAGACCTCGGGGCTACCTAAAGAAATATGGCATTTGCAGAATTTGTTTTAGAGAACTTGCTTACAAGGGTCAAATACCTGGAGTAAGAAAAGCAAGTTGGTAAGTTGACCGGAAGGAGGAAACGAATATGATGACAGACCCTATTGCGGATATGCTTACGAGAATTCGTAACGGTAATGACGCAAGACATGAATCTGTTGAAGTTCCTGGCTCAAAGATCAAGAGAGAAATCTCCCGGATTCTACTTGAAGAAGGTTACATCACCGACTTCAAATTTGTAGAAGACGACAAGCAGGGCATGATTCATGTGGATTTGAAATATGGTAAGAATGACGAAAAAGTAATTAGTGGTATTAAGAGAATCTCCAAACCCGGTCTTCGTGTCTATGTTAAAGCCAACGAGGTTCCACGCGTCCTTGGTGGCTTGGGAATAGCGATCTTGTCGACCTCTAAGGGGATCATGACAGACCGTGACGCAAGAAAAGAGCAGGTTGGCGGAGAAGTCATCTGCTACGTCTGGTAAGGATAAGAGGTGAAGATATGTCAAGAATTGGAAAAAATCCTGTTATTATCCCAGCCGGAGTAGAAGTAAACCTAAAAGACGGACATGTGTTAGAATTTAAGGGCCCCAAGGGGACTATTGAAGAAGCCATCCATCCAGATATGAAGATCACCATTGAAAATGGCGAAATTCTTGTGGAAAGACCTTCTGAAAACAAAAAGCACAAGTCTCTTCATGGTATGACTCGGACCAAGATTTTCAACCACGTTGAAGGGGTCCTAAATGGCTACTCCAAGCAACTAGAAATTACTGGGACAGGTTATCGGGCAGAAAAGGCAGGCAAGAGTCTAAACTTAAACCTTGGTTTTTCTCATCCCGTGACTTTAGAAGATCCTGAAGGAATAGAAGTAGAAGTACCTAACAACACCACCATTATTGTACGTGGGGCTGACAAACAAGCCGTAGGGGCCCATGCAGCCAAGATTAGGTCCTATCGTGAACCTGAACCCTACAAGGGCAAGGGAATCCGCTATACGGATGAACATATTATCCGTAAAGTAGGTAAGACAGGTAGCTAAGAAAGGAGTGGATAGACTTGTTTAAGAAAGTAGACCGTAATGGAAATCGTAAAGCAAGACATGCCAGAGTGCGTGGAAATCTTGTAGGCACTCCTTCTAGGCCAAGGCTAACCGTTTATCGTAGTGGCAAACACATCTATGCCCAAATTATAGATGACAGTGTAGGAAACACCCTTGTTTCTGCCTCTACTTTAGACAAGTCCTTAGAACTTGAAAGCACAAAGAACTTAGAAGCAGCCAAGGCAGTTGGGGAAGCTATTGCTAAAAAGGCATTGGATAAGGATATTGACCAAGTGGTATTTGACCGGTCTGGTTACATCTACCATGGTCGAATTAAGGCCCTTGCTGATGCGGCTCGTGAAAATGGATTGAAATTTTAAGGAGGAGGGACATATTGGCTCGTAACAATAAGAAGAATCGCAAAAAAGAGTCTGATTTAGAAGAGCGTGTTGTCTCAATCAACCGGGTATCCAAGGTTGTTAAAGGGGGACGTAACATGCGTTTCTCCGCCTTAGTCGTTGTAGGTGACGGCAAGGGTCGAATCGGCGTGGGTAGCGGCAAGGCAATAGAAGTTCCTGAAGCTATTCGCAAAGGCTCTCAAGCGGCTCGTAAGAACCTAGTTAAGATAAATGTTGAAGATGGAACCATTCCTCACCAAACCTACGGGGTCTTTGGCGCAGGACGGGTCTTCCTAAAGCCGGCCCCTCCAGGAACTGGAGTTATTGCCGGTGGAACCGTGCGTGCAGTCTGTGAACTAGCAGGTATCACCGATATCTTCACCAAGAACTACGGCACCACCAACCCCAACAATACCGTGATGGCTACCATCAAGGGTCTTGAAAACTTAAAGACAGCTGAATCTGTAGCTAAATTGCGTGGGAAATCCGTTAAAGAAATCTTCGAATAAGGGGGAAGACCATGAGTACTATTAAAATTAGACTAAAGAAAAGCCCTATCGGAGCAAAAGAAAATCATAAACGAACAGTGCAAGCCCTAGGCTTCAAAAAGGTAGGCCAAGTCATTGAAAAAAACGATGATCCAGCCATCCGTGGCATGCTTGCACACATTAATCATATGGTCGAAATAGTCGACTAAAAGGAGGTGGACCAGTGAAACTACACGATTTAAGACCAGCTGAAGGTGGCAAAGTAAAGGCAAGAAAGCGTCTTGGCCGCGGTATTGGGTCTGGAACCGGTAAGACCGGTGGCAAGGGCCACAAGGGTCAAAATGCCCGTTCAGGTGGAGGTGTACGTCCAGGCTTTGAAGGGGGACAAATGCCCCTATTCCGTCGTTTGCCAAAACGTGGATTCACCAACAATTTTAAAAAGCAATACGCTGTTATAAACGTAGAAAGCTTAAACCAATTTGAAAATGGATCAGACATTACCCTAGAAGCATTAATCGAACGCGGGCTTGTCCGCAAGAGCGATGCTGTTAACGGCTTAAGGGTCCTAGGTAGCGGAGAACTTGAAGTTTCTGTTAACGTAAAGGCTCAACATTTTAGCAAGTCAGCAGCAGAAAAAATTGAAGCGGCAGGTGGAAAGGCCGAGGTGATATAAATGCTTCAGACATTTAGAGATGCTTGGAAGGTTCCAGAGATCCGCAAAAAACTTCTCTTCACCTTGGCCATGATCGTCATCTTCCGTCTAGGTAGTCAAATTCCTGTGCCCTATATGAAAACCAAGGAACTGATCGAGTTCTTTAGGAGCCAACAAGGCGGACTACTTCAATTTTTAGATATTATGGCTGGAGGGAACCTAGGACAATTTACTATCTTTGCCCTAAGTATCTATCCCTACATTACTGCATCAATTATTATTCAATTGTTGACAGTGGCCATACCCAGTCTGGAAGCTCTTTCTAAGGAAGGAGAGGCTGGCCGGAAGAAAATCTCTAAATACACTAGGTATTTGGCAGTAGTCCTTGCCGCTATCCAAGCCACAGGATCCACCTTTGGCTTCTTTAAAGGCTTTGTGGCTGCTTCCAATATGTTTGAAAACATTGTTATCATCCTATCCATTACAGCTGGAACCATGTTCCTAGTCTGGTTAGGAGAACTCATTACAGAAAAAGGAGTTGGAAACGGGATCTCCTTGCTCATCTTTGCAGGGATCGTGGCTCGTTTCCCACAAGATATCTACCTGTCCATTCGCCAAGCGAGTGCCGGTATGGTCTCTTGGGTTTGGGTCATTATCTTCTTTATCCTCTTTGTCCTAATCGTGGTCTTTGTTGTCCTCTTTAACGAAGGAGAAAGACGGATCCACGTCCAATATGCCAAAAGAGTGGTAGGCCGGAAGATGTATGGTGGCCAATCCACCCATATTCCCATTAAGGTGCTTATGAGTGGGGTTATGCCCATTATCTTTGCCCAAACCGTAACCAGTATTCCATCCATGCTAGTGATGTTCAACCCAAATTCTAGAATGGCAGACTTTATTGTTACCTGGTTAACACCTAGAGGAGGACCGGGCTTAATTATTAACTCCATTGTCCTACTCATCCTTATTGTCTTCTTTGCCTTTTTCTACACCACCATTCAATTTAACCCTGTTGAATATTCTAAGCAGCTACAACAAAACGGGGGCTTTATCCCAGGTATTAGACCAGGACGACCCACTTCAGACTATCTAGCAAAGACGGTCAACCACCTTGTCTTACCAGGAGCCCTAGCCCTAGCTATACTTGCCATTGCGCCTAACTTTTTATCCAAGGCCGCAGGAATGTCCTTCAACTTTGGGGGTACAAGTATTATAATCGTTGTAGGTGTTGTATTGGAAACATCTAGACAACTAGAGCAACTATTGCTTATGAGACACTATAAAGGATTCCTAAAATAAGGAGGATCAGAAAGATGAGACTAGTCATTTTAGGGCCGCCGGGAGCCGGTAAGGGAACCCAAGCCGCTTCCATCGTTAAAGAATACCAGGTCCCACACATTTCCACCGGTGACATCTTTAGAGACAACATCAAAAGAGGCACTGACTTAGGGAAAAAAGCCAAGTCCTACATGGACGAAGGTGGCCTGGTACCGGATGAACTTGTCAATGAGATAGTCATTGATCGGATCAAACAAGATGATTGCAAGGACGGATTCTTGTTGGATGGTTTCCCAAGAACCACCAACCAGGCTGTGGTTTTAGATGCTGCCTTAGAAGCTATGAAGACCAAGTTAGACCGGGCTATTAATATCCAGGTGGATACAGACCTACTTGTTAACCGGGCCACAGGCAGACGGGTTTGTCCAGAATGTGGAGAGACCTACCATATCAGCAACAATCCTCCCAAAGAAGCGGGAATTTGCGATCATGACGGTGCTAAGCTTATTCAAAGGGACGATGACAAGGAAGAAACTGTTGCCAAACGGATTTCTGTCTATGAAAGTCAAACAGCGCCCCTCATTGATTATTACAAGGGCCAAGGGCTTTTACTAAACGTCAACGGGTCACAAGAGATTGACCAAGTTTTTGAAGACATTAAAAAAGGCCTTGGAGAAAGCAGGAATCAATGATCAGGACATCTGACATTAAGATAGGTCAGATCGTCCAGTCCAAGGCGGGCAGGGATAAAGACGACTTCTTTGCAGTCTTGGAAATTGTGGATCAAGAATATGTCCTTCTGGTCAACGGCCGGAGGCGAAATTTAGCTAACCCGAAGAAGAAAAAGATGAAACATCTGATGGTTACAAAGAAATGTATCAATTTGGTTCCAAAATCCAAGATGCTAAATGATAGCTATATACGAAGAGCATTGGCAAAAGAAATCGAGAAATAAGGAGGATTCTGCCATGGCAAAAGAAGAGCTCATTGAAGTAGAAGGCGTCGTTATAGATGCCCTCCCCAACACGCAGTTTAAGGTTGAGTTGGAAAATGGACATGAGATTTTAGCACATATTTCCGGGAAATTAAGAATGAACTATATCCGTATTCTACCAGGCGACCGGGTCACCGTGGAACTTAGTCCCTATGACCTAACCAGGGGTAGAATTACTTGGAGAAAAAAATAGAGCAGGAGGGACTAAGATGAAAGTAAGACCTTCAGTTAAAAAAATGTGCGAAAAGTGCAAAATTATACGTCGCAAGGGAAAAGTCATGGTTATTTGCAGTAACCCTAGACATAAACAAAGACAAGGCTAAAGGGAGGTGTAAAGATGGCAAGAATTGCAGGTATTGACTTACCAAGAGAAAAACGGGCTGAAATTGGCTTGACCTATATCTATGGGATTGGTCGAACAAGCGCCCAAAAAATTCTTGATGCAACGGGTGTAGACTATAATACAAAGATCAAAGACCTAACAGAAGCAGAAGTTGGGGCCATTCGTGAAGAGATCGACAACAACTACGAAGTAGAAGGGGACCTACGCCGTGATATTGCGATGAACCTAAAGCGACTTCGTGAAATCAACTGCTACCGTGGCATCCGTCATAAGCAAGGACTCCCTGTTAGAGGTCAAAAAACAAAAACAAACGCAAGAACCCGGAAGGGTCCTAAGAAAATAGTAAGTAAGAAGAAGTAAAGGAGGGAATAATGGCTAAGAAAGTAAAAAAAGGCACACGGGCCCGGACCAAGAAAAAAGCCCGTAAGCATGTAGAAAGAGGGCAAGCCCACATTGCTTCATCCTTTAACAACACCATGGTGACACTAACAGACATGAGCGGGAACGTTCTTGCCTGGTCATCTGCTGGACAGTTGGGCTTCCAAGGGTCTAGAAAATCCACTCCTTTTGCAGCGCAAGAGGCAGCTCAAGAAGCAACCAATCAAGCCAAGGACCTATATGGCCTTCAATCCGTTGAAGTGTATGTGAAGGGACCTGGATCTGGACGGGAAGCAGCCATCCGCTCTCTACAAGCATCAGGATTGGAAGTAACAATGATTAAAGACGTGACTCCCATTCCCCATAACGGATGTCGTCCACCCAAGCGCAGGAGAGTATAAGAAGGGTCACTTCAGATGTCTTTGTTCAAGATAACTCCTCGTACAAGCCATAAGGAGGGCGACAGGTTATGATTGAAATAGAAAAGCCGAATATAGAGATTGAACATCTATCTGAGGACGGTAGAGTGGGACGTTTTATAGTCGAGCCCCTAGAGGCTGGCTTTGGCATTACCCTAGGCAATGCCCTAAGACGGGTCCTGCTTTCCTCACTACCTGGGGCGGCAGCTGCTTTTGTAAATATTCGTGGCGTTGAACACGAATTTACCGTGGTCCCTGGTGTTTTAGAAGATGTGCCCGAGATCGTTCTTAATATAAAGAGTCTTGTTCTAAAATATGAAGAAGACGAACCTGTAAGGGTCTTTATTGAGAAAAAGGGAGAAGGCACAGTAACAGCCGGCGACATTCAAGTAGGGATCGAAGGCTTGGAGATTGTAAATCCCGACCAACATATCGCTACTTTAAACGAGGATGCTGACTTCTATATGGAACTTATCGTTGAAAGAGGCAGGGGTTATGAACCGGCAGAGGTTAAAAAAGAGGAGATCACAGAAATTGGCGTGATCCCCCTAGACTCTAACTTTACTCCGGTAAGTAAGGTCAACTGGCAGGTAGAAGACACTCGGGTAGGCCAAAGAACAGACTATGACCGTTTGATCCTAGATGTGGAAACAGATGGGTCCATGCCTGCTGATGAGGCAACGTCTCTAGCTGCTAAAATACTGACAGAACATCTGGACCTCTTTATCCAAATGGCAGACCATGTCAACGATGTCAATGTGATGGTGGAAAAGCCAGAAGATACCCAAGAAAAAGTCTTGGAAATGACTGTGGAAGAATTGGACCTGTCTGTGCGTAGCTTTAACTGCTTGAAACGGGCAAATATTAACACCGTGGAAGAGCTGGTCCGAAAATCAGAAGCAGATATGATGAAGGTAAGAAACCTGGGTAAAAAGAGCTTGGAAGAGATTACGGCCAAATTGGACGACCTTGGTCTAAGCTTAAGAGAAGAGGAAGAATAAAGAAGGAGGAAAGATCGTGGCAAAACAAAGAAAACTAGGTCGGCTAACTGCCCATCGCAAGGCGATGCTTAGGAACCTCACCACGGATCTATTAAGATACGGGCGTATTGAAACCACACATGCCCGTGCCAAAGAAACCAGGCGCATGGCTGAAAGAATGATCACCCTTGGAAAAAGAGGGGACCTACACGCCAGACGTCAAGCAGCTAGCTACATCTACGACAAGGCTGTTGTAGCCAACTTGTTTGATGAAATTGCACCTGGCTATGAAGATAGACAAGGTGGTTATACAAGGATTCTTAAGAAGGGTCCCCGTCGAGGTGATGCTTCTGAAATGGTCATCCTTGAATTAGTTTAAGCATATTAGGAGTCGGCACCACCGGCTCTACATAGGGGCGGGGGATTTTTCCTCGGCCCTCTTTTTGTGGGTAAATAAAGAAATCCAGAGGGCAAGGCCACCTGGATTTTTTGCTTTTTTGGGAAGAGATAAGGGGGCTTAGGTCCTAAAAGCCCCCAAGAGGCTTTTTACAGGTCCTCTTCAGGGGCCTTGATATAGGCCTGGTTCTTATCCTCCTGGCTGAGGATAAGGATAAGAAGGGCCAAAAGGATCAGGCCAATGCCCACATAGTCTAGGAAGTAGAAGGGGGTATTTAGGAGGAGGACAGCAATGATGGTGGAGAAGATGGCCTCAGTCAGGGAAAAGGCCGAAGTCAGCTGGGGCCCCATCCGCTTTTGGGCCTCCAAGAGGAGGAAGTAGGGGATGATGGTTCCGCCAATAATAGAAAAGACCAAAAGGGCCACCCCGGGAGGAGTCCAGACAATAAGAGAGAGGTCGGGCCGGGTAATCAGAGCCAGGCTCAGGCCAGAGAGGGTCATGGAGGGAGCCAGGATTTCTGTAGAGGGGTAACGGGCCAAGAGATAGAGGGGGGCCAGGTTGGCAATGGTGTAGCCAAGGGCAGAGACCAGCCCCCAAAAAAGGGCCAGGGGGCTGATGCTAAGGCTGGAAAAGTCCCCGTGGGTAATGAGGACAGCCAGGCCTAAAATGGCCATAAAGAGGGCTAAAAAGACAGTGGGCTTGGGCCACCTCTGGGCCTTTAGGGCCAGGTAGCCGGTGACTAAAAAGATCCCCATGTAGATAAGAAGACTGGCTGTGGGGGCGTTGGAGTAGTGGGTGGAGGAGGCGTTGGCAAACTGGGCCAGCATGACCCCGGCCAGGGCATAAAGGAAGATGTAGGCCAGGTTAGACTTAACCTGGAGAATGGCCAGGCTCTTTGTTCCCTTCCGGAAAAAATTGAGGATAAAATAGATGAGGCCAGTAAAAAAGAGCCGGAAGGAAATGAGGCTACCAGGAGTGTGGCCAAAGTTGTCAAAGAGGGTTATGGCCAGGTTGCCGTTGAGGCCCCAAAGAAAACTACCGGTTAGGGCTAGGATAATGCCTTGTAAGATTTGATTCATAAAGAGGGCTCCTTTCAAGCTGGGCTAGGAGGACCGGGCAGAGGTCTTTTTTTGACTGTCATCTAAGGAGAGAACCACTAGGGCCGATAGGATCATGGCCATGCCCACATAGTCCATGGGGTGGAAGGAGGCCTTGTAGATAATGACAGCAATGAGGGTGGAAAAGATGGCCTCCGTTAAGGAAAAGATAGAGGATAGCTGGGGGCCCACCCGTTTTTGCCCCTCCATAAAGAGGGTAAAGGGGGCCAGGGTCCCTCCAAAGATACAGTAGAGGAGGCCTAGGCTGGCTGGAAGGTCCCAGACTAGGGAGGAAAAGTCCGGTCTTAGGACCAAAAGGAGGGTGACGCCCCCTAGGGTCATGGAGGGGCCCACAATGTCTATGGAGGGGTAGTAGGCCTGGAGTTTGATGGGGGCCAGGTTGGCTGAGGCATAGCCCAAACAGGAGAGGAGGCCCCAGAAGAGGGCTAAAGAGCTAATGGCCAGCTGGGAAAGGTCCCCATGGGTCACCAAGAGGGCCACCCCACCAATGGAGACAAAGAGGGAAAAGAAGACCTGCTTGGAGGGCAAGGTCCTGGAGCCTATGGCCAGGTAGGCCGTAATAAGAAAGATGCCCAGGTACTGGATGAGGGTAGAGGTGGGGGCATTGGAATAGAAGATGGCCATAAAATAGGAATACTGCATAAGGAGGACCCCGATTAGGGCATAAGTGAGAAGATAGGGGTAGTTGGCCTTGACCCTAAGGATCTTCAGGGAAGAAGGTCCATTTTTTAGGAGGTTAACCACCAGGAGGCTCAGCCCAGAGCCCAAGAGCCGAAAGGGGACCAGGGTCTGGGGGCTAAAGGCCTTTTCCTTAAAAAGCCAGGCCCCCACATTGCCATTTAGGGCCCATAAAAAGGTACAAAGTAAGATAATAAGTAAGCCTTTTAGTTTTCTTTCCATCCTGGATTCCCTCCTTTTTCTACAAGTATCTTACCATAAAATGGGCCCCTAGAATAGGAAAAGACGGCCTCTTTTTCCTAAATCTTTCCAGAAAAAAGAGGCCAGGGCCTAACTTTATCCCCTAGCCCATTGACTTATAGGGACAAAAGCCCTATAATGAATTTATTAAATAAATATGGCTTATCAAGAGTGGTGGAGGGACTGGCCCTGTGAAACCCAGCAACCTGCAATGTAAGGTGCTAATTCCTGAGTGTAAACTAGAGATAAGAGAATGTGGGCTCTCTTATATAGAGAGTTTTTTTGATATTAGGCGGAGGAGCTTATGATAGAAGTTAAGAATCTAGTTAAAGAATACGAGACGGACTCGGGCCCTATCCGGGCCATAGACCAGGTCTCCTTTAAGGTGGACAAGGGGGAGATCTACGGAATTATTGGCCTGTCTGGAGCAGGTAAGTCCACCCTGGTTCGGTGCCTGAACCGGTTGGAAGAGGCCACCAGTGGGGAGATCATGATAGATGGGGTCTCCATCCTAGACCTAAGCCAGGAGGACCTCTTAAAGGAGCGCAAGGGCATTGGGATGATCTTCCAGCACTTTAACCTCTTTATGCAAAAGACGGTCTACAAAAATATTGCCTACCCCCTAGAAATTTCCGCCTACCCCAAGGAGGAGATTAAGAGCCGGGTGGAGGCCCTCTTGAAATTCATTGACCTGGAAGACAAGAAGGAGGCCTACCCAGCCCAGTTATCTGGAGGGCAAAGGCAACGGGTGGCCATCGCCCGGGCCATAGCCACCCGGCCCAAGGTCCTCTTGTCCGATGAAGGGACCTCCGCCCTAGACCCAGCCAATACCCAGGTGGTCTTAGACCTTCTTAGGGACATTGTCAAGGAATTTGGGACCACCATTATTATGATTACCCACCAGATGGAGGTGGCCCAGGACATTTGTGACCGGATTGCCGTCATGGAAAACGGGGCCATTATTGAAGAAAATACCACGGAGGAGCTCTTTAAAAACCCCAAACACCGGCGGACCCGGACCTTTATCCGGGGCCTGTCCGAGTATGGGGAAAAGGAAGAGGAAAAGCTGGACCTGTCTGGAGACATCTACCGGCTCACCTATTCCGAGGGCAATGTCAAAGACCCCATCCTGTCCCAGCTCATTAAAAACTTTGACCTCCAGGTCAACCTCCTTTCAGGGAGTGTGACCCAGGTTAAAAACCAGCCCCGGGGCTACATGGTTGTAGAAATTAGGGGCCAGCAGGACGAAAAGGAAAGGGCCCTGGCCTTTTTGAGAGAACAAAAGGTCCATGTAGAGAAGGAGGCAGAGTCCCATGAATGAAATTTTAGAGATCATCCTACCGGCCATTCCCCAGTCCCTCGTTATGATCTTTGCCTCCTCCCTGATTGCTGTCCTCTTGGGCATGCCCCTGGGGATTTTAATGACCCTCACCCGGCCAGGAGGCCTTAGGGAAAGGGCCAAGCTCTATTCTGTCCTGGACTCCGTAACCAACTTTTTACGGTCTGTGCCCTTTATTATCCTTATGCTGATTTTGATCCCCCTCATGCGGCTTATTGTAGGCAAGGCCTATGGGACCGCCGCCACCATTATCCCCCTTTCCGTTTCAGCCATTCCCTTCTTTGCCCGGCTTATGGAGGGCTATTTGTCCCAGGTAGATATGGGGGTTTTAGAAGCGGCCCAGTCCATGGGGTCAAATGACTTTCAAATTGTCTTTAGGGTTCTTATCCCTGAGGCCCTCCCCCAAATTGTCAACGGGATCACCATGATGATCATCAACATTATTGGTTATTCAGCCATGGCCGGGACCATAGGGGGTGGGGGCCTGGGCGAAGTGGCCGTCCGTTATGGCTACAACTACCGGAGGGACGATGTCCTTTGGGCTGCGGTGATTATTATTGTGGCCCTGGTCCAAATCACCCAGTTTGTGGGCAACCGGATAGAGAAAAAAGTCAATAAAAGATAGTTTATAAAATAAAAAATAAGGAGGAAGAAAATGAAAAAACTTGCTGCCCTAATCTTGGGCCTTAGTTTAATTCTAGTTGCTTGTGGTGGAGGCCAAGAGGCCGCCGCCCCAGAAGGGGAAGACAATAAGATTGTTATTGGGGTCTCTCCAGTTCCCCATGCTGAAATTATGGACTACCTGGCCCCTAAATTTGAAGAAGCCGGCCTAGAGGTGGAGACCGTCATCTTTGACGACTATGTCCAACCCAACGAACAGCTAGCCAGTGGGGACCTAGATGCCAACTACTTCCAACATACCCCCTACTTTGAGGACTATATTGCCAAAAATGACCTAGACCTGGTCTCCCTTGGCAATGTCCATATCGAACCCATTGGGGTCTACTCTGACTCCATTGACGCCCTAGAAGACCTAAAGGACGGCGATGAGGTGATTATCCCCAACGATGCCACCAATGGCGGCCGGGCCCTTATCCTTCTATCCCAAGCGGGGGTCATTAGCCTAGAAGACCCCACTGACCTGGCCTCTACAGAAAAAGATATTGTGGACAATCCTAAAAACCTAAAGTTTATCCCCATGGAAGCCCAAAATATCCCCAATACCTACAAGGATGCCACCCTTGCTGTGATTAACTCCAACTATGCCCTAGGAGCCGGTTTAAACCCTTCAGAAGATGCCATTATCAGTGAAGAGGCCGACTCTCCCTATGCCAACCTCGTGGCCGTCCGGGCAGGAGAAGAGGACCAAGAAAAGTTTAAGATCCTTATGGAAGTCCTCCAGTCTGAAGATACCGCTGCCTTCCTAGAAGAAAAATACAAGGGAGCTATTTTGCCCTCCTTTGAATAAGAAAGACCCCTGCCCAGCAGGGGTTTTATCATTGAAAAGTCCTGTAAAAGGGGGGCTTAAGTCATTGATTTTACAAGCTTCTTGTGTTAAAATTGTAATGTTATGATCAAGGGGAATCCCTATTTTATCATGTAGAAGAAAATAAAAACTAGGAGGTGGAGTATGTCTACGCTACTTAGTGTCATCTTGGCTATTGCATCCATTGTGATTATTATATCTGTGGTCATGCAAGAACCAGACACCAGTGGTCTTGGCGCCTTAGACGGCTCATCTAATGAGGCCAGTTGGGGAGCCAGCCGGGGGGCTAGTCAGGACGATGTTTTAAAGCGGCTTACTATTATTGGGGCCATTGTGTTTTTTATTGCGGCCATTGTTTTAGCAGTGGTATCATAAAGGAGAGTGTGACTTGAATATCTTTATAATTGCTGCGATTGTGGGTGTCATCGCTGTTATTTTTGCCTTTCAAAAACAGGCCTTTGTCAACAAGCAAGCGCCTGGAAATGAACGGATGATAGAAATATCCAACTACATCCATGAAGGAGCTATGGCATTTTTGCAAAGAGAGTATAAGGCCTTAGCGGTATTTGTAGCCGTGGTCTTTGTTGTTTTAGCTGTTTTTATTAACATTCAAACAGCCATCAGTTTTATTGTTGGGGTTGTTTTCTCCGTTCTAGCCGGTTACATGGGCATGAAAACAGCCACCCGGGCCAATGTTCGGACTGCCAATGCGGCCATGAGCTCAGGCATGGGTAAGGCCCTAGACGTGGCCTTTAGCGGGGGTTCCGTTATGGGACTTATCGTTGTAGGTCTAGGTATTGTCGGGGTATCTGTCCTTTATCCCCTATTTAACCAAGACGCCAACATCCTAACCGGTTTTTCCCTAGGTGCTTCTTCCATCGCCCTATTTGCCCGGGTAGGTGGTGGGATCTACACCAAGGCAGCAGACGTTGGGGCCGACCTAGTGGGTAAGGTAGAAGCTGGGATCCCTGAAGACGACCCCAGAAACCCTGCAGTTATTGCCGATAACGTTGGGGACAACGTAGGGGACGTCGCTGGAATGGGAGCCGACCTTTTTGAATCCTATGTTGGGGCCCTCCTATCTGTTATTACCCTAGGGGTCATTGCCTATGGCGAAAAGGGTGTTCAATTTGGCCTAAGCATTGCTGCCGTAGGGATTGTGGCCTCTATTATCTCCATGTTCTTTGTTAAGGGAGACAAGAACCCACAAAAGGCCCTAAATAGCGGAACCTATGTGGCTTCTATTGTGACCATCCTTGCAGCTGCCTTCCTATCTAACATGATTTTTGCCAGCCTAAGACCCTTTATCCCCGTTATTGTTGGGGTTCTTGTGGGCCTTTGCATTTCAAAGATTACAGAATACTACACATCTGAACAATATAATCCTGTTAAGCGAATTGCAGAAGAATCTGAAACAGGGGCTTCTACTAACATTATCTCCGGTCTTTCTGTGGGGATGATGAGTACCGTTTGGCCTATTGTTATCCTAGCCCTAGGCATTATCCTAGCCTACAACCTAGGTGGAGGAAATGAAGACGCCATCTATGGTCTTTACTCCATTGCCCTAGCTGCCATTGGGATGCTAGCCACCACAGCCTCTACCATTGCGGTAGACGCCTATGGTCCCATTGCTGACAACGCCGGTGGGATTGCAGAAATGTGTGAACTTCCCGAAGAAGTCCGTGACATTACTGACTCCCTAGATGCTGTAGGAAACACCACAGCAGCCATTGGGAAGGGTTTTGCCATTGGGTCTGCTGCCCTAACTGCCCTATCCCTGTTTGTATCCTATATCCAAGCCACAGGCCTTAGCGGGATTGACGTGTCTCGTCCTGCTGTTATTGCCGGAGCCTTTATAGGTGGGATGCTTCCCTTTGCCTTCTCAGCCCTAACCATGTCTGCCGTAGGAAAGGCAGCCTCTGCCATGATTGACGAAGTGCGCCGTCAATTTAAGGCCATTGAAGGGATTATGGAAGGAAAGGCTACCCCAGACTACAAACGCTGTGTAGATATTTCTACCAGTGCAGCCCTTCAAGAAATGATTGTTCCCGGCCTTATTGCCGTTATTGTTCCTCTACTTGTGGGCTTCCTATTTGGTGCTGAAGCCCTAGGTGGTCTTCAAGCCGGTGCCCTTATTACCGGGGTTCTTATGGCCATCTTCATGTCCAACGCCGGGGGAGCCTGGGACAATGCCAAGAAATATATCGAAGGTGGAGCCCACGGGGGCAAGGGTTCTGAAGCCCACAAGGCTGCCGTTACTGGCGACACCGTAGGGGACCCCTTCAAGGATACTTCCGGACCTTCCCTAAATATCCTTGTTAAGTTGATCACCGTGGTTTCTCTAGTGTTTGCCCCACTAATTGTTCAATTTGGTGGCTTTTTAATCTAAGGACTTGATAATTTAAGATAAGTAAAGAAAGAAGAAGGGGACCTGGCCTAGCCAGGTCCTTTTTCTTAGGGGAAACTTTGACCTATGCCAAGAGATTTTCTGGTAGAATAGGGGCAAAGGAGGGATGGGCATGAAAAAATTACAGCTTATGGGGATTTTGGTCCTGGGCCTTTTTCTGGTGGCCTGTGGCCCTCAAAAGGGGGAGGCGCCAAGAGAAGAGGCGGCCTACCAAATAGACTTTGCCAGTGGACAGACCTATGGCTTTTCTAAGATGAGCCTGGTCCGGGTAGACGATGAGGTCCAGGTCCTAGAAGAAGTGGTGCCTTCTAAGGAGGCCACTCAGGCCATTGGGGAGGTCTTGGGGACCTGCCAGCTTGGAGACCCAGGCCTGGTCTATGACTCTATCCCCGACTCCCAGTCCCTTGTCATTAGGCTAGAGACAGAGGCAGGGACCCAGACCATCTACCTCTATGATTCCGAAGTCGATGTGAATACGGGCCTCTACCACTACACCTTTGACCATGGCCAGGGGGAGGAGGGTTTTTCTTCCCTCCTGTCTGAGGAGGACCTGATTCCTAAGATCATGGACCTGGGTGGCCTAGAGAAAAAATAAGCAAGAAAAAAAGCTGGGGGACCCCAGCTTTTGCTTTTTATAAGGGACTAGTCCACCATGCCAAAAGTTTGAAGGACCTGGGTAATATAGAGGATGCCCGTGGCAGGCTTGTCCAGTTCAATCCGGTCAGTAATGGCCTTGGCAATGGCCTGGGTTTGGTCCTCTTTAGCAATAATGAGGACAATTTCTTTTTCGGGCTCGATGGTCATGTTAAAGACCCTTTGGGCCCTCTTATAGCCGGCCCCCCGGGCATTAATGACGGTCCCCCCTGGGGCGCCAGCCTCCTGGGCGGCCCCAATGACCTCCTGGGCCCAGCCCTTTTCTACGATGGTATAGATGGCGTTATACATTTTTTCCTCCTCTCTTTGTCCCCGGCTCACTCCTGAGCAGGAGAGGGAACCATAGATTTGGCTGGCTCCTTCAATATAGGCAACCCCATGGTTGGGCTTTTCAAAGTGTAATTTTTTGGCCACATGGTTAATAATCTCTTGGATTTTTTTATGGGTGTCCAGGATAACCACAATCTCCTTTTTGTTGTCCCCTAGACCCAGGTAGTCCATGAGACTTTTTTGGGCCGTTCCCCGGCCTAAAAAGATGGTGCCACCACTGGCCCCAGCCTCTTTGGCATAGGTGAGGACCAAGCTACCCTTGTCCCGGTCTACAATGGTCACTAAAATATCTAAAATATAGTCTTCTAGGCTCATGTCAGTCCTCCTTTTTAGATTTTATGTCATAGACTAGGCCCAAGGTTTGGAGGGCAATCAGGGGAGTCATGGCCACCATGGCAATGGTCCCAAAACCATCCAAAAGCAGGTCGGCTGTAGGCAGCGAAGAGGCAATGCCCTGGGCGTAGGCCAGGATAAAGGTGGCCGTCATGGGCCCAGAGGCCACCCCGCCAGAGTCAAAGGCAATGCCCACAAAGAGACGGGGAACCCTAAAGGCCAAGATAAAGCTAAGGATATAGCCGGGCAAGAGCACATGCCAAAGCATCATGGCCGGCAGCAAGATCTTGACAATAGAGAGGGCCACCGCCAGGCCCACCCCCAGGGACAGGGCCCCCAGGACGGTCCTTTTTTTAACATAACCCGCCGTCACATCTTCAATCTGGTCTGTCAAAACGTGGACGGCTGGCTCAGCTAGGATGGTTAAGACCCCCATGAGAAAGGCGGTGGCGACCAGGATCAGGGGGCTGGCCTGGCTGGCTAGGTCTTCACCAATAAAGCGGCCTGCATCCATAAAGCCGGCGCCCACTCCCAGGAGAAAGACCACCAGGCCCAGGTAGGTCATTAAAAGACCCACGGCAATTTGGGCATGGTCCCTCTTGCCCTGCTTAAAAAAGACCCGGTCAGCCAGGAGGTAGATAAGGACAATGGGGAGGAGGGCCATAAGTACGTCCCGGCCAACCAGGGGGAGCTCTTCCATGAAGGGGAGGAGGATATGGGGGGAATAGTCAGACCTGGGCGGGGCCACCTCCCCCAGGTCTAGGGGGGTTAGGACCCCCAGGATAAGGACACTTAAAATGGCCCCAGCGGAGGCAATCCCCACCAGGCCAAAGGCGTCCTCTTCAGATTTTTTACTGTCCTGGTTGAGGCTAGAGACCCCAGCCGAGATGGCCAAAAGGAAGGGGACCGTAAGGGCCCCTGTAGTGGACCCGGAGGCATCAAAGGCAATGGAGAGGAAAAAGGCATTGGCCAAAAGGCCAAAGAGGAGGATTAAAAGATAGGTTCCTCCTAAAAAGCGGTTGAGGGAGGCGGTCCTAACAATCCGGACCAGGCCCAAAGAGACCATCAGGGCCACCCCCAGGGAGACCACCAGGACCAGGAGGCTTTTTCCTACCACCCCTGAGCTAATGGCATCCACCTGGCCAGCTAAAATATGGAGGTCTGGCTCGGCCACAGAGATAACAAAGCCCAGAATGAGGCCGGCTAGGGCCACCACCATGAGCTTATTAGTCTGGATGATTTCCTTACCAAAGGCCTGGCCGATGGGGGTAATGCCAATATCAACCCCCAAGAGGAAGACGGTGAGACCCAGGACAATGGCCACAGAGCCCAGGAGAAAACGGACCAGGAGGGGGGTGCCCAGGGGGGTCAGGGTAAAATGTAGGATAAGGACTAAAATAGAGATGGGGAGGACGGTCATAAGGACCTCTTTAAATTTATCTAGGATCAAATCATCACCTCGCTAAGTTCTTTTTGATGCTAGGATGAAGGGATAAGAGCTCCGGGGGCTTGCTAGGTCCATTATACAGGAAAAAACCAGCTACTTTCAAAAGATTTTTATTTTTCCTGGCCTTTCCATAGGGGCCAGTAAAAAAAGGCCCCCTAGGGGACCCTTAGGCCTTTTCATTTTTTTCTTTTCTGGCCGTACCCAGTTCCATATAGAGGATGGAAGCAATAAGGATGGTGGCCCCCATAAGGGACTGGCCACTCATGACTTCTCCTGCGATTCCCCAGGCCAAAAAGGCTGCCACCAGGGGCTCTAGGGTATAGATAATGGCTGTATGGGCCGGGGTGGTATAGGAGAGGGCCAGGGGCTGGATCAAAAAGGGGAGGCCCGTACAGGCAATGGCTAAAAAGACCAGGCTCATATAAGTAATGGGCTGGCTGGGGAGGCTAAAGTCTTCAAAAAGAAGGGCCAGGGCAAAGTTAATCAGGGAGCAAACAAAGAGTTGGAAGCAACCCACCTGGAAGGGGTTGACCTGGGCATCTGAGACGGCCTTTTCTGTTAAAATCAGGTGGTTGGCGTAGGAGGCCGAGCAGAAGAGGGCAAAGAGGTCCCCCTTGATATGGCCCAATTGGAAGGAAAAGTTGTCGTTTAGGGTCAAAAGACCCACCCCCAGGGTGGTAAAGGCCACCAGGATCCAGGTTTTTAAGGGGACCTTTTTCCCATAAAAGATAGAAAAAATAGGGATAAAGGCCACGGTAATACAGGAAAGAAAGGCCGCATTGGTCAGGCTAGTATATTTTATGGCAAAGGTGGCCCCCAGGTAGATCCCCACCAGGAGGGTACCCAGGATCAGGGACCATTTTTTTGTGGCAGGGCTGGGATTTTTTAGCTTGTCCCGGGATAGGAGGGCAATAACAATAAAGCCAATGAGAAAACGCAGGCCTGTTTGCCAGAAGGGAGATATCTCCCTAAGGACAATATCTGTTAGGAGATAGGAAGTTCCCCAGGCCAGGGCAATAATAAAGAGGATAAAGTCAGCAGACCGCTGGGAATGGATCATAAAACCAGTCCTTTCTAAGATAAGTTGAGGCAAGAGGGAGGCCCTTTAATTTGGGAGACGACTTAAAAGTATTATAGCATGTTTTGACTTTTTTAAGGACTTTTATAAAAAAATCAATAAAAGGGATTTGAGAGGGGTAAAGATAGTTATGATATGGAGTTTCTTAACTTCCTAGTCCGGAAATATAGTCTGAAAGGATTTGAATATATGAATACTTATGTGATTATAACAGATGCTTCTGTTGACTTAATTCCAGAAGAATTGGCCCTAGATTTTGTAGATGTTCTTCCCATGGAAATCCTTTGGGGAATGGAGGCTTGGTCCTACAGCCCTAGGGATAAGGACTTTTCCTATGGGGCCTTTTATGAACGGTTTAGTCAGACCACAGATTGCCTTCCATCGACTACGATGATTCAATCCAACCGTTATATAGATGGCTTTAAAAAATATCTAGACCAGGGCCTGGACTTTATTTATCTTAGCCTTAGCTCTGGGATGAGCGGGACCTACTACCAGGCCCTCCAGGCGGTAGAAAGTTTAAAAAAAGACTATCCTGATAGGAAGATGTATGCCCTAGACAGCCTCCAGGCCTCTACCCCCCTAGGCCAGCTACTTAGCCTGGCCATAGCCAACAGACAGGCTGGCATGAGCCTTGAGGACAATGTCAAGAACCTAGAGGAGTGGAAGTATAGGGTGGTGAGTATTGCCCTACCAGAAGACCTCTTCCACCTCCACCGGGGAGGCAGACTATCCAAGAGTTCCGCTATTTTAGGTTCAGCCCTTCGGATTAAGCCCGTCCTTGAAATTAACAAGCAGGGGTCCATGGCCCTTAAGGGAAAGGAAAGGGGAGACCGGCGGCTGATCCGGCTGGTTAAGGAGGCCTTTAAGGCCCAGGGCCAAGAAGGGGCCTCGGTCTATATTTCCCACGGCAACAACCTGGAGAGGGCAGAGGCCTTTAAGAAGGCCTTTGAAGAAGTGGGGGCAAGCCCAGTCCACCTCCTCCCCCTAACCCCTATTGTAGGCTGCCATTTAGGCTCTGGGGCCCTAGCCATCGGCTTTATAGAAAGACAAGCATAAGACCAAGAGGAGAGGGAGACCCCTCTCCTTTTGTTTGACATTCTTTGACGTTTAAAGTATAATAGGACCACAAATAAGGACATATATTTTTTTAGATAGAAAGACAAACAAGGTCAGGTGATTCGTGTTGGCACATTTATCAAATACTATAGAGGCCTATATCCTCGAGCTCTTAGGGGAAAGGGGCGGCAAGCTAGAAATCCAAAGGAACCTACTGGCGGAGCAATTTGCCTGTGCTCCCTCCCAGATCAACTATGTTTTAACCACCCGCTTTACCCCCTATAAGGGCTACTATGTAGAAAGTCGCCGGGGTGGGGGAGGCTACATTCGGATTGTCCAGGTTCAGTTGGACCAGGTGGATGACCTCCTAGCCTCCTACCAAGAAGAGGTGGGCCAGGAGATCACCAAGGACCGGGCCGACCAGGTCCTAGATTCCCTGGAAGAGGGCAAGCTCTTAAGCGCCAGGGAGGCCAGGCTCCTACAAATTGCCTTAAGTGACCGGTCCCTGGAGGGGGCTAAATCCCAGAAGAACCATATCCGGGCCTCCATTCTCCAAAACCTACTCCTAGCTATTTTTTCCTAAAGGGGGCATAAGATGCTTTGTGAAGACTGCCATGAAAGAGAAGCCATTTTGACCTACTCCTTCCTGGATGGAGAAGAAAGGGTGGAAAGACATATCTGCCAGGCCTGTATGGAAAAGTACCTGGTGGAGACCTTTCCCTTTTCCTTGGTCCAGGACCAGGGCCTAGAAAGCCTGGTGGGACATATTTTTTCTCTGCTTTTAAAGGAGGAAGACGGGGCGGAAGAGGACCTAAGCTGTAGCCATTGCCAGACCAGCCTAGAGGAATTTAAGAGGACCTCCCTTTTGGGTTGTAGCCACTGTTACGAGACCTTTTCTGGGGCCCTAGACAAGATGATTCCCCAGATACAGGGGGCCGACTACCATGTGGGCCTAAGACCCCAGGATAAAAACCAGGACCTAATAAAAGAAATTAAGGCCCTAGAGGCCCAGCTAGAGGAGGCCGTCCTGGAAGAACGCTACGAAGATGCGGCCGTTTATAGGGACCAAATCCAGGTTCTTAGAGAGGCCTTAGGGGAGGGGATCTAGTGGAAAAAGAGACCATCTTACTCACTAGCCGGGTCCGGCTGGCTAGAAATATAGCCGGCTACCCCTTCCCCAGAAAGATAAGCCAGGCCCAGGCCCAGGACCTGACCCAGGAAGTTATGGGGGTCCTAGATGCTTGGGAGGAGGACTGGCTATTTTATAGGCTGGGGGACATGAGCCCGGCCCAAGGGGCCTACTATCTGGAGGCCAACCAGATCTCTTCCCAGCTCCTGGAAAATAAAGAGATGGCCTCCTTTCTTCGCCAGGAGGAGATAGAGACCAGCCTGATGATTTTAGAGGAGGACCATCTCCGGATCCAGTCCTCCCGGGAGGGCCTGCACTTGGAAGAAGAATACCAAGCGGTGGCCAGGGTCTGCCGGGACCTAGAGGAAAAAATCCCCCTGGCCTTTGACCAGAGATGGGGCTACCTAACAGCCTGCCCCACCAATGTGGGGACAGGCCTTAGGGCCTCCTCTATGGTCCATATTCCCGGCCTAGACCAGGGGGGCCTGGAGGAGGTCAAAAAGGCCATAAGCCGGAAGGGCTTTGTCCTAAGGGGGGTCCAGGGAGAAGGGAGCCGGAGCCTGGGCCACATCTACCAAGTCTCCAATGAAAAGACCCTGGGTCTTGGCGAAGAGGACTTTATCCAAGAGGCCCAGGCCATTACCCAGGAGATTATCCAGATGGAGAGGGCCCAAAGGCAGGCCCTTTATAGGGACCACTTTTTAGACCTGGAGGACCAGGTGAAAAGGGCCTATGGCCTCTTAAGCCAGGCCCGGCTTATTTCCTATGAAGAGGCCCTAGCCCACCTAAGTCAGATCCAACTGGGCATAGACCTAGGCCTTCTTGAGGCCAAGGCCCCCTTTTCCCTCTATGACTGCCTGGTGGACCTGGGCCAGGGCCACCTCCAGTTGGACCTTAAAAAAGAGTTAGACCCAAAAGAGATTAGACAGGTTCGAGCCGATAAAATAAGAAAACAAATGAAAGAGGTGTTTTGAGATGGGTTTATTTGGAAAATTCACTGAAAAAAGCCAAAGGGCCATTGTCCTGGCACAAAATGAAGCCAGGGACCAGGGCCATTCCTATATAGGATCGGAGCACTTGCTCCTGGGCATTATTAAAGAAGGAAGTGGAAGTGGGGCCCAGGCCCTAGCCCACTTGGGCATAGACTATAGGAAGGCCAAGGAATCCATCTTAAGGATTGAATCTCCTTCCTCTGCCCAGGTCAAGTCCCTGACCTACACCCCCAGGACTAAGCGGATCTTTGAGCTATCCCTTAAGGTGGCCAATGAACTGGGCCACAGTTATATAGGGACAGAGCATATCCTTCTAGGCATCCTTAGGGAGGGCCAGGGGGTGGCTGTTTTAGCCCTAAAAAACCTAGGGGTGGACATCCAGGCCTTTATGCAGATGATCCTAGATGGCCTCCAACAGTCTGAGGGCCAAGAAGGCCTAGGGGGCCAAAGGGGACAAAGACCCAAGAAGGACTCTGCCCTAGAAAAATTTGCCAATAACCTCAACCTCCGGGCCCGGGAGGGCAAGGTGGACCCGGTTATAGGCCGGCAAAAGGAAATTGAACGGATCATCCAGGTGCTTAGCCGGAGGACCAAGAATAACCCGGTCCTTATTGGGGAGCCAGGAGTTGGGAAGACGGCCATAGCTGAAGGCCTGGCCCAAAGGATTGAAGAGGACCAGGTGCCAGAAATTATGGAGGGCAAACTCATCTACAACCTAGATGTGTCTAGCCTCATAGCCGGGTCCAAGTACCGGGGAGACTTTGAAGAGAGGATCAAGGCCGTGGTCAAGGAAGTGGAAGAAAGGGATGACGTCATCCTCTTTATAGACGAAATCCATGTGATTATTGGGGCCGGTGCTGCTGAAGGGGCCATGGATGCCTCCAATATTTTAAAGCCCTCCCTAACCCGGGGAGACCTACAAATTATAGGGGCCACCACCATTGCTGAATACCGGAAGCATATTGAAAAGGACCCAGCCTTTGAAAGACGGCTTATGCCCATTATGGTAGAGGAACCCAGCGTAGAAGAAACCCTACAAATTTTAGAGGGCCTAAGGGATAAGTATGAGGCCCACCACAATGTTAAGATTACCGATGAGGCCCTGGAGGCAGCAGCAGAATTATCTTCCCGCTATATTAATGACCGCTTTCTTCCAGACAAGGCCATCGACCTAATTGACGAGGCCGCCTCTAAGATCCGGGTGGAGAGCTTTTCTTCCCCTTCCCAGCTTAAGGACCTGGAAGGCCAGCTGGAAAGCTTAAGAAAGGAAAAGGAAGAGGCCATCACCACCCAGGACTTTGAAAAGGCAGCCCAGTTAAGGGACGAAGAAAGGAAGCTCCAAGAGCAGGTAAAAGAGAACCAGGCGGCCTGGAACAAGGAAAAGCAGTCCAAGGAAATGTCTGTGGGCTATGAGGAGATTGCCAGCATTGTCTCCCTATGGAGTGGGGTCCCTGTTACCACCATGAACAAGGCCGAAAGTGAAAAGCTCCTCCAGCTAGAAGAAGACCTAAATAAGAAGGTCATTGGCCAAGCTGAGGCGGTCAGGGCCCTGTCTAAGAGTGTCAAAAGAGCCCGGGTAGGCATCAAGGACCCAGACAAGCCCATAGGGTCTTTCATCTTTGTGGGGCCCACTGGCGTTGGGAAGACCTACCTGGCCAAGAGCCTGGCCGAGGAACTCTTTGGGGACAAGGAGGCCATGATCCGGCTGGACATGAGCGAATATATGGAAAAGCATACGGTCAGCCGGCTGGTGGGGTCTCCTCCAGGCTATGTGGGCCACGAAGAGGGAGGCCAGCTCACCGAGGCCGTTTGGAAAAAACCCTATTCTGTGGTTTTATTTGATGAGATTGAAAAGGCCCATCCAGATATTTTTAATATCCTCCTTCAAATTTTAGAAGATGGCCGCCTAACAGACGGCCAGGGCCGGACGGTGGACTTTAAGAACACGGTGATTATTATGACCTCCAATGTGGGGGCCTCCCGGTTCAAAAAGCAAAACACCCTAGGTTTTGGTCTGCCTGGGGATAGGCAGGAGGCAGAATATGACCGGATGAAGGAGGTCATAGGAGAAGAACTTAAAAAGACCTTCCGGCCAGAATTTTTAAACCGCCTAGACGACATGGTGGTCTTTAGGAGCCTAGAAGAGACCCATGTAAAAGAGATCGTCCGTTTGATGCTAGAAGACCTAGCCAGCCGCCTGGCCCAGTCTGATATCCACATCCAGGTGGAAGAAGGGGTCATCGACTTTTTAAGCCAGGCAGGCTTTGACCCAGAATATGGGGCCAGACCCCTGGAAAGGTCCATAAGGAAGCATATTGAAGACCAGCTGGCAGACGGGATTTTAAGTGGCCACCTATCCAAGGAAGAGGCCATCTCTATTGCCAGCGACGGGGACAAGCTCATCTTTACAAAGGAAGACCACCATGGCCAAGAAGAAGACCCAGTACACCTGTAAGTCCTGTGGCTACAAGTCTGTGGCCTATATGGGCAAGTGCCCCTCCTGTGGCCAGTGGGAGACTTTTGAAATCCAGGAGGAGGACACAAGACCTGCCGGGGCCTCCCGGGCCAAGGTCCAGGCCAAACGCCTAAACCAGGTCCAGACCCGGGAAGAAAACCGGGTCCAGACCTCCCTAAAGGAGTTTAACCGGGTTATGGGGGGAGGCATCCTGCCTGACGGGGTCACTATTTTGGCTGCCTCGCCTGGCGCCGGCAAGTCCACCCTCCTCTTCCAGGTGGCCAACGACCTGGCCAAGAGGGGGATCAGCGTCCTCTATGCCTCTGGAGAAGAAAGTGAGACCCAGATCAAGGATAGGGCCCTACGAATTAGCCCGGACATCTCCGACCAGCTTTGGATCTATGGAGGGACCTCCTTGGACCGGGTCCTAGACCAGGTAGAAGAGATTGGGGCCCAGGCCCTTATTGTGGATAGTATCCAGACCTTTAGCCTGGAGGCCTATCCCCAAAGGCCCGGCTCCCCCACCCAAACCATGGAGTGTGCCCATGCCCTGGTGGACCTGGCCAAAAACCCTGTCCAGCCCCGGATGGTCTTTTTAGTAGGCCAGCTTACCAAGGAAAATGAACTGGCCGGGGTCCGGGCCCTGGAGCACCTGGTGGACACCGTCCTCTTTATAGACCATGAGAGCAGGGAAGAATTAAGGATCCTGGTGGCTACCAAGAACCGCTTTGGGTCCACAGGGGAGATGGGCTTTTTTAGGATGACCGATAGGGGGATGACCTCCATTGATAACCCCTCCATGTACTTTATGACCCAAAGGAAGGCAGGGGAAGAGCTTTCAGGCTCAGCCCTGGGCCTAATCAAGGAGGGGACCCGGCCTGTGATTGTAGAGGTGGAGTCCTTGGTTAGCCAGAGTTTTACCCCCTATCCCCAGAGGATTTCTGACTGTATGGGCAAGGACCGGCTAAACACCCTGGTCTCTATCCTAGAAGAGCGGGCTGGCCTGGGACTTTTCGATAAAAATATCGTCATTAAGACCACCGGCGGCATCTCCCTTAAGGAGGGGGCCTCCTCCCTGGCCGTCCTTTTAAGTATCGCCTCCTCTCTTAGCCATCGGCCCATAGGGGGGGACCAGGTCTTTATTGGGGACGTGGGCTTAACAGGAGAGATCAAGGCCGTTCCCTCCATGGAGCTAAGGCTTAAGGAGGCCGCCCGGATGGGCTACAAAAGGGCCTACACCATGCCCCTGTCTAAGGACCTGGTCAAGAGCCTAGAGGGGCAGATTGAGATTAAAGAAAGACGGCTTTTAAAAGAAGTCATCCAGGAAGTTTTAGGGACCTAGAAAGCACCCCCCCGGGGTGCTTTTTTATTAAAAGCAAAGAAAGGTCTAAGTTTCAAAAAATTAAATAGGGTCTCTTGTTTCCCCTAGGGGGACCTGATAAACTAAGAATAGAGCCTCCTAAAAGGGGCCTTGACTAGTGTAATATTCTGTGTTATCATTATCTATTTATTTATTATCCTAAATATGGTATAATTGGGGAGTAATAAATAAAATGGAGGGATATGAATGTATGAAGTTGGCGATCGTATTGTCTACCCAGTACATGGGGTAGGGGTTATCGTGGACATCGAGTACAAGCAGATTTTAGGAGAAACTAGAGAATACTACGTCTTAAAATTACCTGTCAATGACATGCAGGTCCTGGTGCCTGTGGGCCAAATGGAAGAAATTGGCATCCGGGAAATCAAAAGCAAGGAAGAAATTGATGAGATTGTAGGCATTTTCAAAGACCCCAACCTGGTCAAGATGCCCAAAAACTGGAACCGACGTTTCCGCTTTAACCAAGAGGAAATCAAGTCCGGCGACCTGGCTCGCATTGCAGAAGTCATCAAGAACTTAGAACATTTGGATAGTCAGAAGAGTCTTTCCACCGGGGAAAGAAAGATGCTCAATAACGCTAGAGAAATCATTCTTTCAGAAATGGTTTTTGTCTATGACAAGTCCCTGGAAGAGGTGACAGCCATTATGGACCAAGCCATCCGAGAAAGCGGCCTTCTTGACGAGAAGGAGGGATCATAATAAATAGTCGTAAATTAGTTCGGAACATCTTCCGACTCATCTTTACGGTTATCGGCCTTGTTTTTGGATTCCTAACAGTAAATATCATTGAGGGGGTAGAATTTTTAAAACCCCTAATTGACCACTCTTTTTATTCTTATATAGGCGTGGCGATTATTGCTTTATTCGGAATTATATTTTTCATTATTTCGCCCAAGGTATTTCGTCTTATACAAGAATATCTCCTAGTTGTGGAAGCAGAGATGCAAAAACGACCGATATCCGACATTGCCTTTGGAACCCTAGGCCTGGTGGTAGGCCTTTTACTTGCTTACTTAATTAGTATCCCCCTATACCAGCTTACCATCCCTGTTTTAGGGAGCCTGGTCTCCCTTTTGATCTATGTGGTCCTGGGCCACCTGGGAATTAAGCTGGCCACCACCAAACGGGGGGAGCTCTCTGAAGTGATTAAGGGAACGGGCAGCCATGCCAGCAAGCTTTTGTCCCCCAAGGACAAGACCAAGCTGGAATCGGCCACCATTCCCAAGGTCCTAGACACCTCTGTGATTATTGACGGGCGGATTGCCGATATTGCCAGGATTGGCTTTTTGGAAGGCCCCCTTTTGGTGCCGGTCTTTGTCCTGGGAGAACTCCAACATATTGCCGATTCTGCCGACAGCCAAAAACGCAACCGGGGCCGGCGGGGTCTAGATATTTTAAACAAGATGCAGGAGCTGGACCAGCCTAAAATTATTATTACTGAAGAACCCTATGAGGACATCCTAGAAGTGGATGCCAAGATCCTAAAGAAGGCCAAGGACGTAGGTGGGGTGGTGGTCACCAACGACTACAACCTCAACAAGGTGGCTAAGGTCCAGGGAATTGCCGTTTTAAACGTCAATGACCTGGCCAATGCCGTCAAGCCTGTGGTCATTCCTGGAGAGGAAATGACCGTCCATGTGGTTAAGGAGGGCAAGGAGGCAGGCCAGGGCCTAGCCTACCTAGATGATGGGACCATGATCGTTATAGAAGATGGGATCTCCTACCTGGGCCAAACCATCCCAGTGGTGGTGACCTCGGTTTTACAGACCTCAGCAGGCAAGATGATTTTTGTAAAATGTAAGGAGTAGCCTATGAAGGTAAAAAAACTTCAGGGGGACAAGATCTATCTGGCCCCTGTGACAGAAGAGGCCCTAGAAGACTTTGTGTCCTTTATGTATGATGCGGAGATGGCTCTTTTTACCTCTACTTTTGCCCAGGCCTTTAGCCTGGAAGATGAGAGGGCCTATTTTGCCCCCAGCCAGGACAAGTTTCAGCTGGCCATATATAGGGAAGAGACCCATGAAACCCTGGGTCTAGTGGAGCTGATGAAGATAGACCCCATCCACAGGTCAGCAGAAATTGGGATTTCCCTAGGACGGGGAGAGAACCGGTCCCAGGGCTATGGCCGGGAGGCCATGAGGCTGATGCTGGACCAGGGATTTGGCCACCTAAACCTGCATACTATTTATCTAACGGTCTTAGAGAAAAACAAGCGGGCCCAGGGCCTTTACAGGTCTCTGGGTTTTAAGGAGGCGGGCCTCTTAAGGGACCACCGCTACCTGGCCGGGGCCTATGAAAATGTCCTTTATATGGACCTGGTCAAAGAGGACTACCCCTATTGGCGGTTGGATGACCAGAGGAAGATTTTAGAGCAATTTGAAAAATAAGGAAGGGACCCAGGGGATGCTGGGTCCTTTTTTTCTTATAAAAGGATATTTCTAAATTTATAGGACCTGGAGGGCCATCAAGGTGGGGAAGATATGTTACAATAAGAAGGAAGAAAAGTTAAGGGCCCTTGGAGAAGGGGCCTGCCCCCTAGCTAGAAAAAGAAAGACCTGGGACAGGGTCTTTTTTAGGGCTGGGGGCAAGATAAATTTTTCCGGACCTGTCCTTGGTTGGGGATTTTTCTAAAGATAGGTAAAAAAGTGCACAAAGAAGGAAAAATTTTGCTACAATAGTACTGAGTAAGGACATCCCTAGGCCTTAAGTCTAAAGGGATAGGCCTATAAGAGTTAAAAGAGGTGTAAGTCGTGAATGTATCGATGATTCTAGCAGCAGGTGAAGGCACTCGGATGAAGTCCAAGTGTCCCAAGGTCCTTCATAAGATTGCCGGCAAGCCCATCCTTTCCTATGTGGTTAATATTTGCCAGGAGGTTAGGATGGACAAGAATGTGGTTATAGTCGGCCACAAGTCAGACCAAGTGGTGGACTACTTTAAGGACCAGGACCTGGTCTTTAAAAAACAGCCCACAGGTCAGGGGGTCCCCTATGGGACTGGTTTTGCCGTCATGCAGGGCCAGGAAGAGTTTTCTGATGAGGATATGGTCTATGTCCTAACAGGAGATACCCCCCTTATTAAGGAGGAAACCCTAAGGAAGTTCATGGACTATGTGGACTACCACCAGCAGGCCGCCTGTGTCTTAACGGCCATCTTGCCCAAGCCCTATGGCTATGGACGGATTGTCCGGGGGGACGACTCTAACATTCTACATATAGTAGAAGAAAAAGACGCCAGTGTCCGGGAAAGGGCCATTACAGAAGTCAACACAGGGATTTTTGCCTTCCAAGGGGGCCCCTTAAAGGCAGCCCTAAAGGAACTGGATTCCAATAATTCCCAAGGGGAGCTCTATCTAACAGATGTCATCCACCATCTGGTTGAGGCAGGCTACCAGGTGGGAGGCTTTACCCTAAATGATGAAAGGGAGATGCTGGGGATCAATTCCAGGGCCCAGCTGGCAGTTTGTGAAGGGATTATGCGGGAGAGGATCAACGAGGCCCACATGCTAAATGGGGTCACCTTCCTGGACCCCTCTTCTACCCTTGTGGAGTATGGGGTCAAGATTGGCCAGGATACGGTGATTTATCCAGGCGCCATCCTCCAAGGAGACAGTGAGATTGGTCAGGCCTGTACCATCTATGGCAACAGCCGGATTGTGGATTCTAAAATCGGTAATAATGTAACCATAGATAACAGTTTGATAGAGAAGTCCGTAGTAGAAGATGGGGTTAGCATGGGGCCCTATGCCCACCTAAGACCCAATTCCCACCTAGAAGAGGACGTTCATATTGGGAACTTTGTAGAAGTTAAAAATGCCCATTTGGGCCAGGGGACCAAGGCCGGCCACCTAGCCTATATTGGGGATGCAGATGTGGGAGCCGGTGTTAATATTGGCTGCGGGGTTATTTTTGTCAACTATAATGGCAAGGAAAAATTCCGCTCTACCGTCAAGGATGGGGCCTTTGTCGGGTCCAATGTCAACCTGGTGGCCCCTGTGGTCATTGAAGAGGAGGCCTATTTGGCTGCTGGGTCTACTATAACCAAGGATGTTCCCTCTGGCGACCTGGCCATAGCTAGGTCCCAGCAAAAGAACATTTCTAAAAAGATGGACTAAGGAAAGGAAGGGTTATTTAAGATGACTGATCATGGAGAGATTAAGATCTTTACAGGAAATTCTAATAAGGATTTAGTGGAAGATATTTGCGATCTTTTAGGCATTAAGGTAGGGGAAGGCTCTGCCAGCAAGTTTAGTGACGGGGAAATTAGTATAGATATTAAGGAAACAGTCCGGGGCAAGGACGTCTATATCATCCAGTCTACCAGCAGTCCTGTCAACGACAATCTAATGGAGCTTTTGATTATGATTGATGCCGTCAAGAGGGCTTCTGCTGGACGGATCAATGCCGTCATCCCCTACTACGGCTATGCCAGACAAGACCGGAAGGTCAAGGCCAGAGAACCCATTACCGCCAAGCTGGTTGCGGACCTAATTACCTCAGCCGGGGCAGACCGGGTGGTTTGTATGGACCTCCATGCTGGCCAAATTCAAGGTTATTTTGATATTCCTGTAGACCACTTGACCGGGATCCCCTTCCTAGCCCGCTATTTTGAAGACAAGATCCAGCAAGAAAAGACCGTGGCCGTCAGTCCCGACCTAGGTGGGGTAACCCGGACCCGGACCTTTGCTGAGCAGGTCCATAACATTCCTATAGCCATCATTGAAAAAAGACGGCCCAAGGCCAATGTCAGTGAGGTTATGAATGTTATTGGGACTATAGAGGGCATGGACTGTATCCTGGTAGACGACATTGTGGATACAGCAGGCACCATCTGTAAGGCCGCCGTGGCCCTTAAGGAAAAGGGGGCCAAGAAGATCTATGCCTGCGCCACCCACGGGGTCCTATCTGGTCCAGCCATAGAAAACATTGAAAATTCACCCATTGAAAAATTTGTCATTACCGACTCCATTGCCCAAAGGGAAGAAGTCCTAAATTCTGACAAGATTGAAATTGTCAGTGTGGCCTCCCTTTTTGCAGCGGCCATTACCCGGGTCAACCGGAACGGAAGTATTAGTCAAATTTTTGATGACGCCTTTACCCAGGAGTAAAAACCCATGCTGATTGTTGGTTTGGGAAACCCTGGAAAAAAGTATGAATATACCCGCCACAATGTGGGTTTTTTGGCCCTAGATAAGATTAGCCAGGCCACGGGGATCCCCCTTCGGTCCATTAAGTTTAAGGGCCTCTATGGGGAGGGCCGCTATAAGGGGCAAAAGCTCCGTCTTTTAAAGCCCACCACCTACATGAATGAGTCGGGCCAGTCCCTCCGGGAGGCCATGGATTATTTTAAACTGGCCCCCCAAGAGGTCCTGGTCCTGGTGGACGACATTGATATTGACTTTGGCCAGATCCGGATTCGCAAGAAGGGGTCTGCCGGGTCCCACAATGGGCTCAAGTCCATTATCTACCAGATCCAGTCAGACCAGTTTATCCGGATCAAGATGGGGATTGGGAAAAAGCACCCCCGTCAGGACCTGGCTGACTTTGTTTTGTCTGGTTTTTCCAAGGAGGAGGGCCCCCTTATAGAAGAGACCATAGACCGGGCGGCTAAGGCCAGTTTAGTCCTCCTGGAGGAGGGTATAGATAAGGCAATGAATGACTATAATGGAAAATAGATGACTGTGGGCAGCTCAAGTTTTTAAACTTGGGCTGCTTTTAAAAGGAGGCGACTTGAGTGACAAAACCATACTTAGACCCCATCCTGGACCAGTCTCCTCCCTTTAAGACCCTAAGGGAGGCCCTGGGGGATAGGGACTTTTCCCTGGGCCTCTATGGCCTGCCTGCTGGAGGGATCAGCCTGGTGACCCGGGTCCTTTTAGAAGAAAGTAACCGGCCCATCCTCCTGGTGACCTATGACCCAGACCGGGCCAAAAAGATCCAAGAGGACCTGACCTGGTACCTGGAGGGGGGCGTCTACAACCTGCCAGGTCGGGACCTCTTTTTCTTCCGCCAGGAGGCAGGGAGTAAAGAGCTTTTAAAGACCCGGCTGGAAAGTCTTCAGGCCATGGCATCAGACCGGGCCCGGGTAGTGGTTACCAGTTTGGAGGCCCTGGCAGGCTACTACCTGCCTGGCCAGGTCTATGACCAGGCTAAGCTGGGGCTAAAAATAGGCGACAGCCTAGGGATGGAGGCGCTTTTAGACCAGCTCCTTTTCTTGGGCTACCAAAGGGTGGACCAGGTGGAGGCCATGGGTCAGTTTGCCCTAAGGGGGGGGATCCTGGATATTTTTACCCCCTCTGACCAGCCCTACCGGATAGAATTTTTTGATATTGAAATAGACAGTATTAGGACCTTTGACCCCAAGAGCCAAAGGAGTGTGGAAAGTTTAGAGGCGCTGGAAATTTTTCCAGTTTCCGACCTGCTTTTAAGTCCAGACCAAGCCAGGGTCATGGCCAAGAGGATAAGGGAGGACTTAGACAAGGACCTGGGCCAGGATGACTTGGCCAAGGACCGGGCCCAGGAAAAGTTTCTTCCCATTCTGGAAAGACTAGAGGCAGGAGAGGTCCCTGCCAACACGGACCTTCTTTTGCCCTACCTGGCCCCAGAGGACCAGTCTGGCCTCCTGTCCTACTTTAAGACCCGGCCTTTGATCTTTTTAGACGAGCCTAAAAAACTCTTTGACCAGATGGAAAAAGAAGAGGAGGACCTAAAGGATAAACTAGGCCACTACCTCCAGGCCGGGGAGGCCCTAGCTGGCCACTGCCATATCCAAAGGACCTCTTCCTCCCTAAGGGCCCGGCTAGCAGAAGAAGACCTGGCCCTTTCCTATGCCTTTATTCGGGGGGATAGTCTCTTTAGGGTCCAGGGCGTCATTAATTTTCAGATGAGGAGCCTGACCGCCTACCAGGGCCGGATAAAGGACTTTAAGGAGGAGATGGGGGCCTATCTTGCCAGGGACTACCGGATTTTGGTCCTGGCAGGATCCAAGGACAAGACCCAAAGGATGCTGGATAATCTTAAGGACCTGGGTCTTCCTGCCCAGGCCCTTAAGGAGGAAGCTAAAGACCTAAGGCCTGGCCAGGTCTATGTGGCTAGGGGGGCCTTTCATAGTGGCCTAGACATGCCTGGGGACCACTTTATCCTCATAAATGCCTCAGAAATTTATGGACAGGGGAGCCAGAAGAAGAGGCGGAAGAAAAAACGCCCAGCCTTGGATCCCAGGGGCCTAAAAAAGGGGGACTATGTGATCCATGAAACCCATGGGATAGGCCGGTATGAGGGGACCCACCAGCTAGAAGTCCAGGGGACCACCCGGGACTATTTGACCATCTCTTATTTGGGAGAGGACCGGGTCTTTTTGCCCATGGACCAACTGTCCATGATCTACAAGTACACGGCCAGCGAAGGCCAGGCCCCCAAGCTCAACCGGCTGGACTCCCCTGCCTGGAAAAAGACCAAGTCCAAGGCCAAAAAGTCTGTGGAGGTCATGGCCAAGGACCTGATCCGCCTCTATGGGGAAAGGGCCCAGCTAGATGGCTACCCCTTTAGCCCAGACACCCCCTGGCAAAAGGAATTTGAAGACAGCTTCCCCTTTGAAGAAACCCAGGGCCAGGTGGAGGCCATCCAGGAAATCAAGGAAGACATGGAAGAGACTAGCCCCATGGACCGGCTCCTTTGTGCAGACGTGGGCTACGGCAAGACAGAGGTGGCCCTAAGGGCGGCCTTTAAGGCCATTATGGACGGGAAGCAGGTGGCCTTTTTGGTCCCCACCACCATCCTGGCCCAGCAGCACTACAACACCATTAGGGAACGGTTTTTCCGCTTTCCCATTAAGGTGGGCCAGCTTAGCCGCTTTGTAGAAAAAAAAGACCAGAAAGAAACCATCCAGGGCCTAAAAAAAGGGACTGTGGACCTGGTGGTGGGCACCCACCGGCTCCTATCCAAGGATATAGACTTTAAGGACCTGGGCCTGCTTATTATAGACGAGGAACAGCGTTTTGGGGTCAAGCACAAGGAAAAACTCAAGCTCCTTAAAAAGAATGTAGACACCCTAACCCTAACAGCCACCCCCATTCCCAGGACCCTGCAAATGTCCATGGGGGGGATTCGGGATATTTCTGTTATTAATGAGCCCCCTCAAGAACGCTTTCCTGTCCAGACCTATGTGGTGGAATATAACCCCGTTATGGTCAGAGACGCCATCCTCAAGGAACTAGACCGGGGGGGCCAGGTTTTCTTTGTCTATAACCGGGTCCAAACCATGGACCAGATGGTCTATGACCTTAAAAAACTAGTGCCCGAGGCCAGGATTGACATGGCCAACGGGCAGATGAGTGAAAGGCAACTGGAAGACACCATGCTCCGCTTTATCCAGCAGGAGATCGATGTTTTGGTTTCTTCCACCATTATTGAAACGGGCATGGACATTCCCAATGCCAATACCATGATTCTTTGGGAGGCCAACCGCCTAGGCCTCTCCCAGCTCTACCAGCTTAGGGGACGGATCGGCCGGAGTAACCGGGTGGCCTATGCCTACTTTACCTACCGGCCCCATGCCAGCATGTCCGAGCTGGCTGAAAAAAGGCTCCGGGCCATTTCTGAATTTACAGAATTTGGGTCCGGCTACCAGATTGCCCTAAGGGACCTGGAGATTAGGGGGTCGGGAAATATTCTAGGGGAAAGCCAGCACGGCCACATGGAGGCCATAGGCTACGAACTCTATATGAAACTTCTGCGCCGGGCTGTGGGCAAGCTCCAGGGAAAAGAAGAGGAAGAAGGACCCCAGACCAGCCTAGATTTGGCCGTAGATGCCTTTATCCCCAAGGCCTATATCCGGAATGAAAAACTCCGTTTAGACATGTACAAAAAGGTGGCCATCCTAGAGGATGAGGAGGACCTAGAAGACCTCCTAGACGAATTTATAGACCGGTTTGGGGACCCACCCAGGGCCCTGATGAACCTTTTAAAGACTGCCCTTTTACGGGCCCAAGCAAGCAATTTGGGCCTGGAGTCCATCAAAGAGACCAAGGACAACTACCACTTTACCATGGCTCCAGGCTATGAACTAGACCTGGCCCTTATCAACGAACTAACCCAGGCCTACGGAAGCCAGCTTAAATTTTCCCGGGGGGACCGG
Organism: Tissierellia bacterium; assembly: GCA_030532305.1. GTDB lineage: Bacteria > Bacillota > Clostridia > Tissierellales > Peptoniphilaceae > JAUNLJ01. Next base: position 14,508 of record JAUNLJ010000006.1, on the reverse strand, counting down.
CCGGCCTTTTCTATTAAAAGTGACCAGGCCCCCTTGGACCTGGTGGAAAAACTTTTGCAATTTATGAAATTACACAAAAAAAACACACACAAAGAGGGCTAATTTAGTATAATAAAAGGAGTATGATTTTAAGAAAGGAGTTAGAGCATGTTAAAAAAGACCAATCTTTTAGGAATCCTTCTAGGTGTCTTGGCCCTAAGTTTTGTCTTGGTAGCCTGTGACAAAAAAGCTGGAGGCGATGTGGCTGCCACTGTCAACGGCAAGGACATTCCTATGGAAGATTTTATTGAAGAATACAAGGTGACTGCCACCAGCCTGGTCAGCCAATTTGGGGAAGACTATTTAGACGGACCAGCCTATGGGGACGAAAACAAGACCATGGATGAAGCCCTAAAGGAAATTGTCTTAGACAATATGGTTCAAATAGAAATTGCCCGTCAGGCTGCTGAAAAAGAAGGCGTAGAGCTTTCAGAAGAAGAAGTCCAAAAGGAAATGGACCAAATTATGGAGCTTTATGGGGGCAAGGAGGCCTTTGAACAAAGTTTAGAAGACCAAGGTTTGACCCTAAACTACTATAAGAAATTCTTGGAAAACTCCCTACTTATGCAAGGTTTAACCAGCAAAAAGCAAGAGAGTTTTGAACCCAGTGAAGAAGAAATCAAGGCCTACTATGAAAAGAATAAGGAGACCTTTAAGCAAGCCACAGCTAGCCATATCCTAGTAGAGGATGAAAAGACGGCCAAGGAAATCAAAAAACTCCTAGACGATGGGGGCGATTTTGCCACCCTAGCTGCTGAGCATAGCAAGGACGAGTCCAACAAGGATGATGGGGGCAGCCTAGGGACCTTTAGCCCTGGGGACATGGTTCCAGCCTTTGATGAAGCGGTCTTCTCCATGAAAGAAGGGGAGATCTCAGACCCCATTCAAACAGAATTTGGCTACCACCTTATCAAGCTAGACAAGATCCAAACCGAGCTTGAGGGCCAAGAAGAAGCTGTTAAAGAAAGATATATTGATGACAAGATCACAGACTACTTTAACAAGCTAGAAACTGACGCCAAGGTAGAAAAACATGTAGACTACAGTGAGGACATTCCTCTAGATTTAGGCAAAGAAGAAGAGGCAGACCCGGCTAAGGACCCAGCCAATGAAAAACCAGCTGGAGAAGAGGGTCAAGAAGAAGCCCCTAAAGAAGAAAAAGCAGAAGAATAAATAAAAGTCTCTTCCCTAAGGGGGAGAGATTTTTTATTTAGACCAGGCCCCGGTCTTTTAAGGGGAAAAATTTCAGAGATGGCTTAATTAAGGGGAAAAGGCCAAAGATGCTAGACAAAAACTGCCCCATCTAGTAAAATAAAGCATGAACAAGGAGGAGTGTATGGGTAGGATAAATATCGTGGGCCTAGGCCCGGCTAAGGAAAATTTATTGACACAAGAGGCAGTGGCCCTAGCCCAAGAGGGCAGGCCCAACCTGCTAAGGACAGGAGACCATGGCACTGTGGCCTACTTTATCCAAAAACAGATTCCCTTTGTGACCTACGACTCTTTTTATGACCAAGCAGAGGACTTTGAAGAGGTCTACCAGGCCATTGTCAAGGACCTGATAGACCGGGCCCAGAAAGAGGACATCAACTACTTTGTTCCCGGCCATCCCCTAGTGGCAGAAAGGACCGTTAAACTGCTTTTAGAGTCAGGGGCAGACACCCGTCTGGTCCATGGCCTAAGCTTTATTGAACCCGTCCTAGCCCTAGTGGAAAAAGACCCTGTAGAGGGGCTACTTTTTTTAGACGGGGACAACTTTAGGGACCTGGACCTTAACATCCATAAGGACACCCTAATTACCCAGGTCTACAACCAAAGGGTCCTTTCAGACCTTAAGCTAGCCATTAGTGAAATCTACGGGGACCACCACCCGGCCTATCTCATTATCGATGCCGGCCTAGATAGCCAAAAGGTCCTAAGCCTAGCCGTCTATGAGCTAGACCGGGTAAAGGAAGTCAACCACCAGACCTCCCTTTACTTACCCAGGGTAGAAGAAGAGAGGGGACTTTATGACCTGGCAGACCTTATTTGGGTGGTTCGCCGCCTAAGGGGGCCAGAGGGTTGCCCCTGGGACCGGGTCCAAACCCACCAGTCCATGAAAGGCAACCTCATTGAGGAGGCCTATGAGGCCGTCCATGCCATAGGAGAGGAGGACCCAGAGGCCCTAGTTGAAGAGCTGGGAGACGTCCTCTACCAGGTGGTTTTTCACAGCGAGCTAGCCAGGGAAAGGGGCGACTTCCGTTTTGAGGACGTCACCAGCCAGGTGACCCACAAGATGATCTCCCGCCACCCCCATGTTTTTGCTGGCTATGAGAGGGACTGGAATGAGATTAAGTATGAGGCAGCAGGAATCAAGACCCTGGAAGAAAAAATCCATCATTTACAAGGATTTCCTAGTCTTTTGCATGGACAAAAGCTGCTGCGTCTGATAAAATCACTGTATCAAGACTTTGAAATACAAGGTCTCACGTCTCTTGAAGAGGAAGTTAGTGAAAAAACTCTTGGAGATAGCCTTTTAAAAACCATTATCTTGGCTGAAAATGAGGGGATTGATCTAGAAAGTGCCTGTAAGGCCGCTATTGATAAAGTCGAGAGTCAGGTTTTAAATTGGAATGAAAGTATTAAAGATATCAAGGAGGAAAATAAGAATGAATAAGTCCGAATTAGTTGCTAGTATGGCTGAAAAAAGCAATTTAACTAAGAAAGATACAGAAGTTGCCCTAAACGCCTTTATCCAAACTGTAGAAGAAAGCCTAGCCCAAGATGAAAAAGTTCAACTTGTAGGCTTTGGAACCTTCGAAGTAAGACAAAGGAAGGCTAGAGAAGGTAGAAACCCAAGGAACCCAGAAGAAGTCATCCATATTCCAGCTTCTAAGGCCCCTGTCTTCCGTGCAGGAAAAGCATTAAAGGAAATTGTGAATAAGTAAGTTCAAGGGGCTCTAGATAGAGCCCTTTTTTATAAGGAGGCCAGAGGTGAGACTGGACAAGTACTTAAAAAATACCCGGCTTATCAAAAGAAGAACCGTGGCCAAGGAGGCCTGTGACCAAGGCCGGGTTTCTATTAACAACCAGGTGGCCAAGGCAGGCAGCGAGGTGGCTGTGGGAGACCAAATCGACATCCATTTTGGCAACCACGATGTAAGGATCCAAGTGGTCCAGGTCAAGGAAAATGTGGGCAAAAAAGAGGCAGACCAGCTCTACCGGCTTATAGACTAGCTAGGGACAAGGAGGGATAAAGATGGCTAAAAGAAGAAAAAAAAGAAAAAGAAGCATCCGGCTCTTCCCACTGGCCCTCCTGGTCCTTCTTGCCTACGGGTCCTTTTTCCTCTTTAAAAGCTACCGGATCAAAGAGGCAAAAAAAGCCCAGGTGGAAGACAACAAGAAGACCATAGAGGCCCTAGAAGAAGATATAAAGAGCCTAGAAGAAGAAATTGACAAGAGCGACTCCATAGAATATGCAGAAGAAGTGGCCAGGGATGACCTGGGGATGGTAAAGCCTAAGGAAGTTGTCTTTATAGACAAGAACAAAAAGGCTAAGGAATAAGCTTAAATAATTTAGGAGGAAAAATTTATTCATGACCATTGAATTGGGAAGTATTGTGGAAGGTGTTGTAACAGGAACAGCAAAATTTGGAGCCTTTGTACAAATGGGAGAAGAAAGTGGCCTAGTCCATATTTCAGAAATTTCCAATGATTTTGTCAAGGACGTCAATGATTATGTTAAAGAGGGCGACAAGGTCAAGGTCAAAGTCATTAGCAGGGACAACAAGGGGAAAATTGGCCTGTCCATGAAACAAGCCCTAACTCCTGAAGAAAAAAACCTGGCCAAGAAAAAGGCTGCAGAACCTGAAACCGTCATCCTAGAGTCTGCCCATAAAAAAACAGAGGGCCAAAGCTTTGACGATATGCTAAGTCAGTTTATGAAGGACAGCAACGAAAAGATAGAATCTGCCAAGCAAAGGAAAAATGTAAGACAGGGCAAGACCCGCCGTTAACGGTCTTGTCTCCTATAGGAGGACGTTATGGGGGACTTTGAAAAGAAAATACAAGCCCACATAGAGCCGGGAGCCAGATTGATTGTAGCCCTATCTGGCGGCCCGGACTCTGTTTGTTTATTCCACCATTTATTGGCCTTTAGGGAGGCCCTTGACCTAGACATAGAGGCCTGCCACCTCCACCACGGTCTGAGGGAAGAGGCCCAGGGAGACCTGGACTTTGTAAAAAACCTATGCCAGGCCCACCAGGTCCCCCTCCATATCCGGAGGGAGGATGTCCTAGCCTATAGCCAGGCCCAGGGCCTGTCTGTTGAAGAGGCCGGCCGGGTCCTCCGCTACCAGTTTTTTTACCAAGTGGCCGGGCCTGGGGCCTATATTGCTCTGGGCCACCACCTAGACGACCAGGCCGAGACCCTTCTTATCCGGCTCATCCGGGGGACGGGCCTCCAGGGTCTGGGAGGGATGCGGGTCCTGGAGGGGCAGCTTTTCCGTCCCCTTTTGGACTGGACCAAGGAAGAGATCCTGGCCTGGTTAGAGAAAGAGGGCCATGGCTACCGGATTGACAAGACCAACCTGGAGCCCCTCTATCTTAGGAACCAGATCCGCTTAGACCTCCTCCCCCAGCTAGAGGCCCTAAACCCCCAGATAAAATATGCCCTCAGGTCTCTAGGCCACCAGGCCCAAGAGGCTGAAGACTACCTAAAGGCCCAGGCAGCTAGGGTCCTAGAAGACCTCCTCCAGGAGGAAGAAGGGACCTACCGTCTGCCCATAAAAGACCTTAAGGCCCTAGATGGGGCCATCTTAAGCCGGGTTCTTTATGGGGCCCTGGCCTCTTTTTTAGGGACATCCAGGGACCTAGGCAGCCAGGCCGTGGGCCAGCTAAGGGACCTTCTGGACCAGGAAAGTGGCAAGGGGGTCCAGGTCCTAGGGGGCACAGAAGTCAGACGGAGCTTTGACTTTTTAATCCTAGAGCGGCCTAAAAAGGCCGTCTTCCAGGAGGAAACCCCCTTAAGTTTAGGGGATAATGTTTTTTTAGGGGGTCATATCCATATAAAAAGGGTAAAAGAAATAGAAGAACCCCCCTCCCCCTGGACCATCTACCTGGATCCAGAGGGGCTTAAGACCTTAAGCCTAAGAAGTCGGCAGTCAGGGGACCGGGTTCTTATGTTTGATGGGTCGGGCCATAAAAAGCTCAAGGACCTATTTATAGAAAAGAAAGTAGACAAGACCCTTAGGGACCAGGTTCCCCTGGTCTTGGCTGATGGTGTCATCCTATGGGTGGTGGGCCTTTACCGGTCCGGCTACAGGAAGCTAGGGTCACAAGAAGGCCCATGGTTAAAGATAAGTGTAGAGGTGCAAACAAATGATACATGATGTGGAAGAAATTCTAATTAGCAAGAAAGAGATCCAGGCTAAGGTCAAGAGTCTGGGCGAGGCCATTAGCCGAGACTACAAGGGCCAGGACCTTTTGGTGGTAGGCATCCTAAAGGGGGCCTCTGTCTTTATGGCAGACTTGATCCAGGCCATTGACCTGCCCTTGGAAATTGACTTTATGGCCGTTTCCAGCTACGGGATGGGGACCCAGTCCACTGGCGAAGTCCGAATTATCAAGGACATAGACAAGACCATTGTGGGCCGCAACCTTCTTATTGTAGAAGATATTGTAGATACGGGTCTGACCCTAAGCTACCTAAACCAGGTCCTAAAATCCAGGGGGGCCAAGGACGTCAAGATCTGCACCCTCTTAACCAAGCCCGACCGCCGGCAAAGGCATGTGGACCTGGACTATTGTGGTTTTGAGATTGAAGACAAGTTCATTGTAGGTTATGGGATTGACTATGCGGAAAAATATCGAAACCTACCCTTTATTGGCTATCTAAAAGCTGAAATCTACGAAAACACCCAGGAATCCTAGGCATTATATGTTATAATAGTAAGATAAGCATCAAATAAGAGACGCTAATAGAGGAGGAGATTGTTTTTGAATAGAAGATGGGGAGGCGTGGCCTTTTATCTAGTCCTATTGGCAGTGCTTATGATAGGCATTGGCCTATTTAGGCCCCCCTCCCGAGCCATAGAAGAGATAAGCTATACCAGCCTGGTTGAAGAAGTCCAGGCAGGAAACATAAAACAAATGGATATTCAGGGGAGCGAAGTCACTGCCAAGATGGACGGGGACAAGCTAGTCAAGGCGCAAATTCCTCCCCTAGCCCAGGATAATTTTTATGAGCTCTATATTAAGGATAGGGTAGAGTCAGGCCAGTTGGAAGTCAAGGGCCACAAGACCGCAGACCAGGGAACGAGCCTTATGAGCATCCTGCCCAGTCTCTTGGTCCTAGGCCTTTTGGGCTTTATGTTCTTTAACTTTGTTAGGGGCAGCCAAAGCACCGGGTCCCGGATGTCTAATTTTGGCAAGTCTAAGGCCCGGCTCATCCAGGAAGACAAGAGCAACCAGGTCACCTTTTCCGATGTGGCCGGCCTTAAGGAAGAAAAGGAAGAGCTAGGAGAAATTGTAGACTTCCTAAAAACCCCCAAGAAGTTTGTGGACATGGGGGCCCGGATCCCCAAGGGGGTCCTTTTAGTGGGCCCTCCAGGAACTGGGAAGACCTACCTGAGCAAGGCCGTAGCCGGTGAAGCCAAGGTCCCCTTCTATATTATGAGTGGGTCCGACTTTGTAGAAATGTATGTCGGGGTAGGGGCCTCTCGGGTCAGGGACCTTTTTGAAACGGCCAAGAAAAACGCCCCCTGTATTATCTTTATAGACGAGATTGACGCTGTAGGTCGCCGGAGGGGGGCCGGCGTTGGGGGAGGCCATGATGAAAGAGAACAAACCCTTAACCAGCTCCTAGTGGAGATGGATGGCTTTGGCACCAACGAGGGGGTCATTGTCATGGCGGCCACCAACCGGTCAGACATCTTGGACCCGGCCCTTATGCGACCTGGTCGTTTTGACCGGACCGTCTATGTGGGCCTACCAGACGTAAGGGAGAGGGTGGAAATCCTAAAGGTTCACTCTAGGAAAAAGCCCCTGGCCAAGGATGTAGACCTAAACTCTGTGGCCAAGACCACCCCGGGCTTTACCCCGGCGGACCTGGAAAACCTCATGAACGAGGCCGCCCTCCTATCTGCCCGGAGGGGGGATAGGCGGATCTACCAGGATGACATTATTGAGGCCACCATCAAGGTGGAAGCCGGTCCTGCCAAGAAGAGCCGGGTTATTAGTGAAAAGGAAAGAAAGCTAACGGCGGTCCACGAGGCAGGCCATGCTCTAGTAAGCCGGCTTCTGCCTGGCCACGACCCCGTTCACATGATAACCATCATCCCCAGGGGGCCAGCCGGTGGTTTTACGGCCTACCTACCTGAAGAAGACAGCTACTTTATCACCAAGGGCCAACTCCAGCACAAGCTAGTTAGCCTTTTAGGGGGCCGGGTGGCCGAGAGTTTGGTCCTAGACGATATTTCTACCGGGGCCAGCAACGATATAGAAAGGGCCACTAAGATTGCCAATGCCATGGTGACCCGCTATGGCTTTAGTGAAAAGATAGGGACCCTCACCTATGGGGTGGACGAGGAGTCCGTCTTTATGGGCAGGGACCTGGGCCATACCCAGCAATATTCTGAGGAGATCACCTCTGAAATTGATATGGAAATGCGCCGTCTGGTTAAGGAAGCCTATAGTCAGGCAGAAGACCTGATAAAAGACCACCTAGACATCCTTTTAGCCGTAAGTGATGCCCTCTTGGAAAGAGAAACCATTTCTGGCCAAGAGTTTGAAGAGATCTTCCAGGGCAAAAAATTAGACCCTGTGGCTAAGGAAGAGGGCATGGACGCCAGGCTTGAGAAAGAAGACCTGTCTGAGGAGGCCAAGGAGATCCTAGAAGACCAGGGTAAAAATTTAAAAGATCTAGAGGACTTGGCGGATTCCGACAAGGCCTAAGAAGCATAAGGAAGGAGGGGGACCTCCTTCCTTTTTTAAAAGAAAGGGGAGCAAGATGAAGACAGCCTTAAGTATAGCCGGTTCAGACCCCAGTGGAGGGGCTGGCATCCAAGCTGACCTAAAGACCATGACCCTAAACGGGGTCTTTGCCATGTCTGTGGTGACGGCCCTAACGGCCCAAAACACCACCGGGGTCAAGAGCCTTTTAGAGGTGGACCCGGGCTTTTTAAGGGACCAAATGGATATGGTCTTTACCGACATTAGGCCCCAGGCCGTGAAAATAGGCATGGTGTCTAAGGGAGGCCTGGTAGAGGTTATAGCCCAGGCCCTGGAAGACTACCAGGCAGAAAATATTGTGGTGGACCCGGTTATGGTAGCCACCTCTGGAGCCGGCCTTATGGGAGACGGAGCCATGGGCCCCCTAAAGGACCGGCTTATTCCCCTGGCCAACCTAGTGACCCCCAATATCTTTGAAGGGGAGGTCCTGTCTGGCCTTAAAATTAAGAGCCAGGAGGATAGGGTCCGGGCGGCAAAAAAAATCTATGACCAGTGGGGGACCCCGGTCCTTTTAAAGGGGGGCCACCAGGAGGGCCAGGCTGATGACCTCCTCTATGACCAGGGGGGTGAGACCTGGTTTTATGGGCCAAGGATCCATAACCCCAACAACCACGGGACAGGCTGCACCCTGTCTTCAGCCATTGCAGCCAACCTGGCCAAGGGCTATAGCCTAGAGACCTCCATAAGAAGGGCCAAGGCCTATATTAACCGGGCCCTAGAGGCCATGCTGGACCTAGGCCAGGGGTCTGGCCCCCTTAACCACGCCTTTGACCTGGGGGGAGACTTTGCAGACTAAGTAAAAAAAGGAGGAGATCCCGTGAAAAGACAATTTCAGGAGGCGGAAGTCCTAGACCTACTAAGGGACCTGGTGGCTCTTCCCAGCCCCTATTTTGAGGAAGAAGAGGTCCTGGCCTATGTGGAGGAGTGGTTTTCTAACCAGGGCCTGGAGGTCAAGAGCCATTATTTTTCAGAAGATGCCCTGGTAGGCTACCAGAGCCGGAACCTCCTTATCCGGTTAAGGGGCCAAAAGGAGGGACCCAAGATCCTTTTAAATGGCCACCTAGACACGGTAAAAAAGACCCAGGGCTGGACCAAGAACCCCCGGGGCCAGCTGGAAGGCAGGCGGTTTTATGGGCAAGGAGCCCTGGACATGAAGGGGGGCTGTGTGGCCTCCATGTTAGCCCTGGCTGCCTTTTATAGGGACCAGCCCCACTTTAGGGGAGAGGTCCTGGCCACCTATGTACCAGCCGAAGAGGGGCCCTATGGCCTGGGGACCCATGCCCTGGTTTTGGAGGACCAGGTGGGCCAGCCAGACATGGTCTTGGTCACTGAACCCAGTGCCGCCTTTACAGGCCAGCCCTTTCCCTCCCTCTGCCTGGGCGCTCGAGGGGGCTACAGCCTGGAGATAGAGGTTAAGGGCAAGGCAGCCCACGGGGCCAACCCCCAGCTGGGAATTAATGCCATAGAAGAAGGAGCCAAAATCATCCTGGCCCTGGGGGACCTGGACTTTAAGGAGGACCCCCTCCTGGGCAGGGGTAACCTCTGTGCCCTGGCCATGGAGGCCGACGGCGGGGCCTGTAGTATTCCCGATGGGGCCCGGATTCGCTTTTTCCGCCATACGGTCCGGGGGGAGACAGAAGAAACTGTGCGAAAAGAAATCCAAGAGGCCCTAGACAAGGCCCAGATCAGGGCCGACTACAAGGTCCACTTTAGACAGGCCCCCAGTCCCTTGGCCCGGGGCTTTATGCCCTATGCCCATGAGGCAGGGGACCCCAGGATCCAGGATTTTATAGGCCAGGTAAAAAAGACCACTGGCCAGGATCCAAGTCTTAGCTACTTCCAAAGTATGGGGGACTTTAACTATTTTGGGGCCCTCTTCCAGGCCCCCACCCTCCTCTTTGGACCCCAGGGAGGGGGCTACCATGGGCCTGACGAATATGTGGACCTAGATAGCCTTGTGGCCACCAGCCAGGTTCTCTATGACTACCTGGTAAGGGTCCTGGTAGAAGATTAAAAGGCTAGGCCAGGCCTAGAAGCTGAGATGAAAAAACCCCAGGTCCTAAAAGGGAGGTCCCCAAGATGAAGGCACAAATTGTTTATGGAAGTCACTACGGCAGCGCCAAGGCCTATGCCCAGGCCCTGGCAGCTAGCTTAAGGATAGAGTGTTTGGATTATAGGGACCTGCCTCCCCAGACCAAGACAGACCTCCTCCTCTATGTGGGGTCTCTTTACGCAGGGGGGATGGTGGGGCTGGCTAAGAGCCTAAGGGCCTACGACCCCCAAAAAGTAAAGGGACTTTTTATTATCAGTGTGGGCCTGGCAGACCCCCAGGATAGAAAAAATCTGGAGAAAATAAAAAGAGATATCCAGGGCCAGGTCCCTCCAGCCTGGAGGGAAAAGATGACCCTCTTCCACCTAAGGGGAAGGATAGACTACAAAAGCTTAAATATAAAGCACCAAGTCATGATGAAGGTCCTCTACCATAGGCTAAAGACAAAGGCCCCCCAAGAGCTCAAGGAAGAAGATAGGGCCCTTTTAAAGACCTACGGCCAGACCCTAGACTATATGGACCTGGCCAGCCTAGACCCTGTCCTTAAGGGCTACAGGGCCCTTGTAGACCAGTTAGAAGGCCTAAGCTAGATAAAAGACCCAAGTAATAAGACCCAAAAACAGGGCCCGTCTAAGGAGAAGACGGGCCCTGTTTTTATGAAAGGGGAGGCATATGTTTTTATTTTATCATAAAAAATTAAGCCCTTTGGAGGAAGGATAAAAAATATTTTATAAGATTATTTATAGACTTTTTACATAAAATCCTTAGATAAATTTATTTAAAAATTCTTCATAAAAGCAATATATTTTTTCAAAATATTAAAGTTGTAAAATATTTTTACCGTGATATAATATATTAAATATTTTAAATACAGGGAGGGGGAGAAATATTTAACTATCATTTAAGGGGGTAGAGAAAGATTTAACTAGTATGTAGAAAAAATGGGGAATATTATGTGGCGAAGGCCCATAAGCCCACAAGCGTAAGAATTCATTAGTACCACAAAATTTAAAGGAGGCAGTAATGAGTTTAAAAGGAAAATACAATGCCATCTTTATCCTTATAGGCGTTCTTTGGGTGGCACTATGGCTACTGGCCATAGCCGACTATTATATTTTAGCTTTTATTTTATCCATCCTTATGATGTTGTTACACCTGATTTTGGGATCTGCTAACAATGAGAAGATTGACAGGGGCTATCTCATCTATCCCCTTTTGACCTGGGCCGTGGTTTGGGCCATAGGTTTTTACCTAGCCTATGCCAATGACCTGGTAGCCCAAGTAGAAGGTGGCAAGTTCTTTGGTGGCTTCCACTATTCTTTTGGACCTGTGGTCTACCTCTATTGGATTGGGGGGGTCCTCACCCTTATGGTAGGTTATTATGTAAATCGTAAAAAATGGCTTTCTGATGACCAATGGAATAGCTTCATTGAAGAAGCCAAGAAGATCAAAGACAAGAAAGGAGCATAGGCTTTATGGATCTAGCACAATCTACGGTTACCCTGATATTAGTTTTTTCATTTGCAATGATTGCCGCATCCTTGGCCATAGGTGTTCTTGCTTCCAAACGGGTTAAGTCAGACAATGACTACTTTGGTGCATCTGGCCTATTTGGGCCTGTAACAGTGGGTCTAGCCTCCACAGCGGGGGTAGCCAGTGCCTTTGCCATTGTAGGTGTTCCTGGCGTAGTCTACGATACAGGAAGTCCCATGGCCTGGTGGATGCTAAGTTCTGGAGCCTTTGCCCTGGGCTATATGATCCTGGGAAAAAAGATTAGGGCCATTGCAGAAGTCCGTCCCATTGCCAGTCTTGGGGACCTTTCTGACGCCAGGTTTAATGACAACAAGGTCATTAAGACCCTCATGAGTATCGTTGTAAGTATTGCCTGTATTGGTTATCTGGCTTCACAAATTTCAGCAGGGAGTGCCCTTTTTAGTCACTTGCTGGGGGTTGAACCCATTGTGGCCGGTTTGATTATTTTTGGCCTCTTAACCATTTACACCATTATTGCTGGTGAAGTGGGTGGGCTTATGACCCAGGCCTTCCAAGGCTTTATTATGGTTTTTGCCAGTGTGATTATGATCATCCTCTTCTTCCGTATGACCGGTGGTTTCTCTACAGTGGCTGCTTCTGTAGCTGAGGCAGGAACGGTAACAGGATCCAATGGGGTCACCAAGGAGCTAGGGCCTAAGTTCTTAAGTGCCTGGGGGAGCATGAAGGGGAGCATGAGTTTTGTCTGGATGTTTGTGCCCTTCTTTGGTGTTATTGCCCAGCCGGCTGTCTTGGCAAGAATGTATGCCATTAAGGATCCTAGGGAGCTTCCCAAGGCGGCCTTTGTATCTGGCCTGGCCCATATGTTTGTGGCCTTCTTAGCCATTACCGTAGCCTATGGGGTTTTGCACATGGTGGCCACTGGGGAAATTGACCCCCTAGAGCATCCTGACACCGCCGTCTATGTCTTTGCCGACAAGGCAGGAGTCTTTGCCCAGCTAATGGTTTATGCTGCCGTTCTAGCGGCTTCCATGAGCTCTGCCAGTGCCTACCTAACCACCACCTCCACCCTACTTTCTAGGGACCTTCCTAGGGCCCTGGGAATCCAAATTGAGTCTAAAAAACAAAGGACCGTTACCCGGGTATTTATGGCCTGTATGGGGCTGGTAGCCATTGTGGTTTCTATCTACAACACCAGTCTAGTAGGTATCCTAGGTGCCTTTGGCTATGGGACCTTAGTTTCTGCCATGTTCCCTGTTTTCCTAGTGGGCATCCTTTGGGACCGGGCAACTGAAAAAGGCGTTATTGCAGGTCTTGTGGTCTCCTTCCTACTGACCCTAGTGACCCTAACCCCCTACCAATGGCCCGGTGGCCTACCCGGCTATTTCCATGTGACCTGTATCTCTTTAGCCCTAACTATTTTTGTTTCTCTAGCAACACCCAAGCAAGTTATTCCTGAAGACATTAAATTGGCCATGAAGCTTTAAGGATCTAGTTTGACCCTATATTAGGAGGTAATTATGGATATCAAACAAATGTACGAAAGCAAGAAGATGAGTGCAAGAGAGGCCCTAAAACTTATCAAGGATAAGGACTGTATGATTGTAGGCCAAGTAGCCAGTTCCCCCACCACCATTCTTAATGAATTACAGGTCTTAAAAGACTATGGGGTAAAGGACACCATTATGGTTTCCTGCCTGCCCGTTGAAAACTGGCCAGCCATGGAAGACCCTGAAATGCTAGGGGTTTGTGAACAACAGTCTTGGTTCTTTAATGCCAAGCAAAGGGAAATGCAAAAAATCGGTCTTTGCTCAGATATTCCCCAACACTCCACTTCAGCCGTTAGCAAGAAGGTGGAAAGATGCCGGGCAGAAGGTAGGGATTTGGTTTTAATGACCACCTGCTCCCCCATGGATGAAAATGGCTACCTGACCCTGTCCATTAGTGCAGTCTATGAAAAAGAAGTCATCGAGGCAGGGGCTAAGGTCATTATCGAAGTGAGCCCCCACTATCCACGGACCTTTGGGGATACCCTCGTTCATATTTCAGAAGTAGATGCCCTGGTAGAATCTGACCGTCCCGTTCCTGAAATCCAGCTTAAGCCCTTTACTGAAAAGGACGCCAAAATTGGTAAGTATATTGCAGACCTAGTGGAGGATGGGTCTACCATCCAACTAGGGATTGGGAACATTCCCAATGCCGTGGCCCAAGAATTAAAGGGCAAAAAACACCTGGGTATCCATACCGAGATGTTTACAGAAACCATGGTCGACCTCATTGAATGTGGTGCTGTAGACAACAGTAAAAAGGAATTCTACAATGGGATCTCCCTAACAGCCTTTACCTTTGGCAGCCGCAGACTCTATGACTTTATAGACAACAACCCCTCCATTGCCTTTGTAAGGGGGACTGTGGCCAACAACCCCTATGACATTGCCAGGGTAAGCAAGTATGTGTCTGTTAACGCAGCCCTAGAATGTGACCTAACAGGTCAATGTGCCTCTGAAAGTATTGGTCACGTTCAATACACTGGGACCGGGGGCCAGGCAGACACCGTCCAAGGGTCTCAACGGTCCAAGGGGGGTAAGTCCATTATGGCCTTCCACTCTACCTACTATGAAAAGAATGAAGCAGGAGAAAAAGTTCTCCGGTCTAAGATTGTACCCGAGCTCCGTCCTGGGGCCATTGTCTCCCTCCAAAGAAATGATACCGACTATGTGGTGACAGAATATGGGGTGGCCTGGCTCAAGGGAGCCACTGTTCCCCAAAGGGTAGAGGCCCTTATTGGCATTGCCCATCCTGACTTTAGGGACTGGCTACGGGAAGAGGCCATTAAAAATGGCCTTATCCAAAGGTAAAAAGAGATGGCATAAGAAAGAAAAGTGGGCTCTTTGTCAAATAGTGTTGATAAAGAAAAACAATAACCCACAGAAGACTCA
>JAUNLJ010000027.1 GCA_030532305.1 Tissierellia bacterium | reverse complement strand
AAAAAATAGTGCTGACGAAATTTATTCATCAACACTATTTAGTATAGAACCAAAAAAAGGACCAGGTCTTCTTCCCGGTCCTCTTTTTTCTTTTTTACTCTTCTTGCCCTTCTTCCTTAGACCCTGGGTCCTCCCCCTGGGTCTTTTTTAAGATGGCCATAAACTCTTCCCCACTAATGGTTTCCCTTTCTAAAAGGTAGTTGGAAATGGCATGGAGGGCATCAATATTTTCCCTTAGGATCTGATGGGACTTCATCTGGGCCTTTTGAAGGACCTCTCTCACGGCCAGGTCAATTTCATGGGCTGTCCGGTCGGAGACGGTAAGGGACCCATCGCCCCCTAGATACTTGTTGGTGACCTCTTCCATGGCCACAAAGCCAAATTCTTCGCTCATGCCAAAGCGGCTGATCATGGACTTGGCAATCTTGGTGGCCTGCTCAATATCGTTGGAGGCCCCTGTGGTCTGGGTGTTAAAGATCAGTTCTTCAGCGGCCCGGCCTCCCGTAAAGGTGACGATCTTGTTGAAGGCCTCTTCCTTGCTTAAAAGGAAGCGCTCCTCCTCGTCCACCTGCATGGTGAAGCCCAAGGCCCCAGAGGTCCTGGGTACAATGGTAATCTTGGTCACCGGGGCACTGTGGGTCTGCATGGCTGCCACCAGGGCATGGCCCACCTCGTGGTAGGCAATGATCTTTTTCTCTTGGGGGCTGATAACGGTGTTTTTCCGTTCATAGCCTGCTAGAACCACTTCCACAGAATCTTCCAAGTCCTTTTGGGTCATCCTATCCCGGCCCTGCCTCACGGCGGTTAGGGCCCCTTCGTTAATCATATTGGCCAGGTCCGCTCCAGAGGTTCCTGCTGTGGCCAGGGCAATGGCCCTAAAGTCTATGTCCGGGTCATGTTTGACCTTTTGGGCATGGACCTTTAGGATGGCCTCCCGGCCTCCCAGGTCTGGCAGTTCCACGGGAATCCGCCGGTCAAAACGACCAGGCCGTAAAAGGGCCGGGTCCAGACTTTCTGGCCGGTTGGTGGCTGCTAAAATAACCACCCCTGTGTTGGAGTCAAAGCCGTCCATCTCCGATAGGAGCTGGTTTAGGGTCTGCTCCCTTTCATCGTTGCCAGAAAAACCGTCCCGTTTTTTACCAATGGTGTCAATTTCGTCAATAAAGACAATACAGGGGGCCTTGTCATTGGCCTGCTTAAAGAGGTCTCTCACCTTGGCCGCCCCTAGGCCCACAAACATCTCCACAAATTCAGAGCCTGAAATGGAGAAGAAGGGAACCTTGGCCTCTCCGGCCACCGCCTTGGCCAGGAGGGTTTTACCTGTCCCGGGAGGACCCACTAGGAGGGCCCCCTTGGGAAGGGTGGCCCCAATCCGGGCATATTTTTTAGGGTCGTGCAAAAAGTCCACAATCTCTGTTAGGGCCTCCTTGGCCTCGTCCTGGCCGGCCACACTGTCAAAGGTGACCCCCTCTGTGGACTCGTCATAAATTTTTGCATTGGACTTGCCAAAACTCATGGGCCCAACGCCCCCCTTGCCTCCCATGGACCGGGCTAGCATCCGGGTCATGACTTGGCCTACAATGATAAAGAAGAGGAGCATTAAACCGAAGTTTAAGAGACTTTGAAGGAGGTAGTTGGGTTCCTTGGGGAAGACCCGGTCAAATTTGACCCCCTCCTGGTAAAGCCTGTCTGCTAGTCTTTCATCGGGCATCCGGGTGGTTTGGTATTTTTTGGCATCCTTGCCCTCCCCCACCTGGAAGTCTACGGTTTCATCACCTACATAGGCCTTGTCTACCTTGCCATCTTCAACCATGGCAAGGAAGGTCCCATAATCCACTTCTTCTACCTCTTCCATGGCCTTCTCCTGGCTCACTTGGGGCAGGAGGTAGAAAGAGATAAAAAAGACGAGTACGATGGCAATGACATAGTAAATGACCATAGGTTTTTTAAACTTATTATTATCGTTTTTTCTCGCCATTATAGCCTCCTTTATAATCTATTCTTATCCTTAATTTTTCTTTTTCTTACTTCCATTCCCTTATTTTAACATAATTTTAATAAAAGTATGGGTTTATTCCCTTCTTCTTGTCTAAGAAAGGGTAAACTTTTGTCTGGATTCTCCTTATCTTTCTTGTCTGACCCAGGATCCATGATATAATAGGGTCAAAGACTGAAAGTGCACATAGGAGGTTTACAGAAATGAAAATAAAATCTTTATTCGCTATTACCCTAGGCCTGGCCTTAGTTCTTACGGCCTGCTCCAATGACCAAGGCTCTGGAAACCAGAGCCAAGACCAAGAGGCCCCTGCCCAGGAAAATGTAGAAACCACTGAAACGAGTTCCCTTGCTCCAGAAGAAGGGGCAGAAGAAAAAGCTCCCATAACCAGTCCCCTGGAAGAGGACAAGGACCCAACCTCTAAGGAGGCCAATCTCACCCCTGCCACCCTCTACTTCCCTTCTGAAGACTATATTATAACAGGAGCTATTGAAAGCCCCTACATTGAAAAACCCATCCAGATCAACCTAGAAGAAGAGGACCCGGCCGTCCTTATCATCCAGGCCCTAAAGGACCCTCAAGCCTATGAGGCTGAGTCCACCGGTCTTGAAAACTTTACCATCCTAAGTGCCAAGACAGAAGAAGGCCAGGCCACCGTAGACTTTTCTAGCCAGGGCCTAAATGGAGGAAGTCTAGAAGAAGATATCCTTCTTTCCTCCCTGGTAAAGAGTCTTCTTTCCCTGGACTCTGTCCATGAAGTCCTTATCCTGGTGGATTCCCAAGAGGCCGAAACCCTTATGGGCCACATATCCATTGATAAGCCCTTTACTGCAGGCGACTTCCAATAAAACTAGACTAAAAAGAAGGTCCGATTTATTTCGGGCCTTCTTTTTCATTGCTGGGACTTTTTTTCTTGTAGTCCACCCGGTGGTCTAGGGCCGTAGCAATGGTAATCTCATCATAATATTCTAGGTCTCCGCCCAGGGGAATCCCATAGGCAATCCGGCTGATCTGGACGGGGTAGTCCTTTAGGAGGTCGGCAATATAAAGGGCCGTGGTCTCCCCATTGGTGGTGGGGTTGGTGGCCAGGATAACCTCCTCCACCTCCTCTTTCTTTAGCCGTTCCAAGAGCTCCCTAATTCGAATATCCCCTGGGGTGATCCCCCGATGGGGCACAATATGGCCGTGAAGGACATGGTAGAGGCCCCTGTAGCGGTGGCTCCTCTCCATGGCCTGGACGTCCTTGGGCTCTTCCACCACGCAGAGGAGGGACCGGTCCCGGCTGGGACTGGAGCAAATCTGGCAGGGGCTCTTGTCCGTATAGTCTAGGCAGATTTCACAGAGCTTGGTCTCCTTCTTGGCCCGTACAATGGCCTGGGCTAGCTTCTCTACATCCCCTATCTCCTGGTCCAGGATATAGTAGCTAAGGCGGCGGGCGGTCTTTTCGCCAATGCCTGGCAGCCGGCTAAGTTCATAGACCAAATCCCCTAGGGGTTTTCTATCTGACATCTTTATCACCCTTTAAAAGTTAAATCCTCCGGTTATTTTTGACATGGCCCCTTCGGCTTGGCTTTGGGCCTTTTCCATGGCTGACTTGACAGCGGCTAAAACCAAGTCTTCTAGCATATCCACATCTTCAGGATCCACCACATCGGGATCAATCTTAATCTTAAGGAGTTCTTGCTTGCCATTAACCACGGCCTTAACCATGCCACCACCAGCAGAAGCTTCAATTTCCTGCTTGTCTAGGTCTGCCTGCATGTCCTCCATTTGCTTTTGGATCTTCTTCATTTGCTTTTGCATTTGCATCATATTTTGTCCACCCAAGTTTGGGAATTTTCCTTTTGCCATCTTTTTCCTCCTCTATTTTAGTCTATAAATTTAACATGGTCTTGTCCAAATAAGTCCACAAGGGCCTGGTCTGGATCGGGGGGCTGGGCCTCTGCCAAAGAGACAAAATGAACCCGGATAGGCCGGCCTAGTTTTTTGGATAGGCCTTCTTCTAGGGGGTCCTTGTTATGGGCCGGCTCTAGAAAAGCAATCTTGGCCTGGTCCTCCTTCTTAAAGCCATAGGTCAAAAGGTCCCTTTCAAAGGAGACGATCTCTCCCCCCTCTAGCAAAAGAGCCAGGGACTTGTGCCGGTCACTAAGGTCCTGGATAAGTTCAGACCAGATGGCCTTAATAGCAGTTGGCTCTTTTTCCCCTTCTATTATAGCAGGTCCTGCCTCTTTCTTCAAAGGCGGGGACTCCCCAGGGGAGGGCTGGGGGGCCTTCTTTTCTGGGGAAGGTCCTTGGGCCTCTGGCTTCTCCTCCTGAAGAGGTCTTCTTGTTTCCTGGTCCTGCCTTGGGGGACTAGCTAGGGTTTCCTGGCCCAGGCCTAAAAGTTTTAGGCTGGTGACCTCCAGCAAAAGAAGGGGGTCCTGGGAAAAACGAACCTCCTCCATGGCCCCCACTAGGAGGTCGATACTGGCAAAAATCCTCTCCATGCCCAGGGTCTGGGCCTGGGATAGGATGGCCTGGCCCAGGGCCTGGTCCCGAGACTTGGCCAGCTGACCTGTGGCCAAGGACACCATCATGTCCCGGTAGTAGCCCACCAGGTCCTCTAAAAGAAGGCCCATGTTCTTGCCCCGGCCATATGCCTTCCTAAGCTCCCTTAAAATAGACTTGGCATCTTTTTTGGTGACCCCCTCTACCAGGGCCCTTAGGGTCTCTCCCTCTGTTAAGCCCAGGGTCTTTACTACCCACTGGGCCCTAATCTTGTCCTGGCCCAGGCCCATACACTGGTCTAAAATAGACAGGGCATCCCGCATGGCCCCATCACTGTGGGCGGCAATCAGGCTTAGGGCCTCCTGGTCGTAGCCGAGACCCTCCTCCTCCAAGATAGACGCCATATTGGCCACCAGGTCCTCCTGGCTAATCCGGTGGAAGTGGTAGCGCTGGGTCCTAGAAATAATGGTGGCTGGGATCCGTTCCGGCTCTGTGGTGGCTAAAATAAAAACCAGGTGGCTGGGGGGCTCCTCTAAAATCTTTAAGAGGGCGTTAAAGGCCCCCTTACTTAGCATATGGACCTCGTCTATAATGTAGACCCGTTTTTTCACCATACTGGGGGCATAGATGACCTTGTCCTTAAGGTCCCGGATATCGTCTACCCCATTGTTGGAGGCCGCATCCATCTCCACCACATCTAGGATTCTTTCTTCCATGATCCCCCGGCAGGAGGGACACTGGTTACAGGGGTTGCCCTCCCTGGGGTCCTCACAATTTAGGGCCCTGGCCAAGATCTTAGCCACAGAGGTCTTTCCGGTCCCCCGGCTCCCTGCAAAAAGATAGGCGTGGCTGGTGTCCTCTCGCATAATTTGATTTTTTAAAATTTTTACAACCGCCTCTTGACCATAGACTTGGTCAAAAGTAAGGGGTCGATATTTTCTATATAAAGCTTGCACATCAATTCCTCCATTACCTTCTTATTATATCAGACTCCTTCCAAAACCCGACCCCCTAATTTGACAAATCTTTGAAATTTTATCACCGGATATTCCCTAATTTATCGTAAAGTTTTCACATGATTTTCACAATCTTTAGGTAAACTATAGCCATAATCTTGAACAAGATAAGAATTTTTAGGAGGTATTTACCAATGAACAACTTAAAGAAATTAGTTAGTGTTGCTGCTGTAGGAACTTTAATGCTAGGCCTAGTAGCTTGTGGCGGAAACAACGCTCCTGCTGAAGAAGAAGCTGTTGAAGAAAACGCAGCTGCTGAAGAAGAAGTAGCTGAATAATCTAGTTAAATAGATTTATTTTACTAGACATACATGAAAGCCTCGGTTAAGCCGAGGCTTTTCTAAATATAAGGCCTAAGCTTTTATCTTTTATTTTATTTACTTAAGGGGCTTAACGGCTAGGCCCACTTTATGGTAAGATAAAGAGACAGACTATTGAAAGGGAGGTGGGGCATTTTGTATTGTTTCAACTGTGGTGAAGAACTTGTGGATGGGGCTAATTTCTGTCATGTTTGTGGAACAGACCAGAAAAAAGCCCGTCAGGCCTTTGAAAATAAATTTTCTAAACATAAGGCCACTTCGTCTACAACCCCTGGAGGCAGCCAGCAAAAAGCCTCCAAGAAAAAGGAAGATACCCAGGTTTTTATCCCCTCTAAAGAAGAGGATGAAGAGCTGGTCTCCTATGTAAAAAAAGTAGATGATAAGTTAAAAAGCCAGGTCCTAAACCAAGAAAACTTAGATGCCCTGTCCCAGTCAGACGGCCTAAGCCCTAAGGACAGGAGGGAGGACCTAAACCCACCCCCTCCTACAGAAAAAACGCCTATAGAGAAAAAGTCCCCTCCTGAGGGGCAAAAAGAGGCCAGCCAGGAAGACCCAGGTCCTAAAGAGCCTAAAAAGAAAAGGTCCTTAAAGCAAATATGGAAGGACTTTATCAATGAAGATGACCATAGTTATTCTGTTTTCTCTGGCCTAAATTCTAAAGAGGACATTAAAAAACTAGAAGACTATAAGGCCCAAAAGAAAGAAGAAAGGGCCCAGGGAAAAGCTCCTAGGAAAAAGCCCTCCTTCTTAAAGGCCGGCCCCCTCTCTGCCCTAAAAAAAGACCAGGAAGACCCTAAGGCCTCTGGCCTGGCCCTTCGGGCTAAGGAGGAGGCAGAAAAAGCCGCCTCTCCCCTAGACCCAGAAGACCAAAAAGAGCCTAAAAAGTCCTTCTTTAAAAAGCCCTCTAAAAAGAAGGCCCTCTCTCCCCCAGAAAAAAAGGCCCCTCCTAAGACCCTAGATGAGGCAAAAGAGGAGGCCCCCAGCAAGGAAAAGACCCTTGGCCCCAAGCTTTTCCAAAGCTTAAAAAAGGGCCAAGCCCTCTATAGGAAGGGTCTAGACCGGCTAGAAGCCCTGGGCCAAAAGGGCCTTATTTTGGGCCTGGTTCTGGCCATCCTGGCTGCCTATCTTCCCTTTGTGATAGCCCAGGGGCAGGTCTTTTTAGCCTCCTTCTTCTTCCTTGTCCTAAAACTGGCCATCTCCTATGTTACCATCTTCTTTGCCAGCCACAAGGCCCTGGAAAATGCGGAGCTCTCCCTAGGGGACAAGGACATCTTTTATAACAACTTCTTTAACTGGGTCCTTTGCCATATTCTCGTCTTTATCTGCTTCTTGTTCTATAGCCCCGCGTCCCCCATCGGCAAGAACATCCTGGGGGCCCTGACCCCCAATGTGGTGGCCAGCCTCCTTCTTTATATCAGCTCTGCCCTACTGGCCCTTTTTGGTGCCTGGGAAGCCCTGGATTCCAAGAGGACCCTCCATTTTATGGCCTGGTACACCATTATTTTTATCAGCTTTGAGCTTTTATCCAAACTCCTCTACTTTGTCCTCTATTTTATTAGCTATTCCCTATAGACCTAAAAGAAGCCTTGTTCCTAAGGCTTCTTTTTTTATGGGCCTTTACATCCCTGCCTTTAGGGGCTACAATTAGATCTGTACTATTAAATATTCCCTGTAGAGAAAGGACTATAGACTTGAACCAACTAAAGACCCTATCCTCTTTAGACACGCAAAGAAAAGAATTTCTTAGTAAACTCATCCATACCAGCCTGGGCTGCCTCTTCTCAGCCCTGGCCCTAAGCCTTTTTTTAAAGCCCAATGGGATGATCTCCGGAGGGATTAATGGGATTTCCATCATCCTAGACCAGGTGACGTCCTTTTCCCTGGCCCGGCTCATCCTCTTTTTAAACCTCCCCCTTCTGCTTTTAGGCTTTATCTTCCTTAAAAAAAGCTTTATGGTCTTCTCCACCCTATCTGTTTTTTTGCTCTCCAGCTTTGTCTCCCTCATCTATTCCCTCCTGCCCCCTGACTTTTCCATCACCCAAAATATCCTTTTAGCCGCCGTCTTTGGCGGGGTCTTAAACGGGACAGGCCTGGGCCTTTGCTTTCGGGCAGGGACCTCTACAGGGGGCCTAGACATTGTGGCCTCCATCCTAAGGCAAAAGTATAACTTTAAGATTGGGTCTATCCTCCAGGCCTTTAACTTCTTTATTGTCCTGGTCTCCTCCTTTATCTTCTCCATAGACCAGGCCCTTTTTACCCTGATCTCCATGGCCCTCACCTACAGTGTCCTAGACCGGATCAGTCTAGGGGTGGGCCGGCAAAAGCAGGTCTTTATTATCTCCTCCAAATATGATGACCTGGCTGAAGAAATCCAGTACCGGCTAGACCGGGGGGTCACCTTTTTCCAAGGCCAGGGGGCCTGGACCCGCCAGGACCTAAGGATCATCTACTGCATTGTCAGCTCCCGCCAGCTGGTCTATATTAGAAAGTATGTCAACCAAATCGACCCCCATGCCTTTATGGCCGTCTCTGACACGGCAGAGATCCAGGGCCGGGGCTTTAAGAAATTGG
Source organism: Tissierellia bacterium (assembly GCA_030532305.1). Taxonomy (GTDB): domain Bacteria; phylum Bacillota; class Clostridia; order Tissierellales; family Peptoniphilaceae; genus JAUNLJ01. The sequence goes on along the minus strand of JAUNLJ010000027.1, from coordinate 6,446 downwards.
AAATCTAATCCCCTGGACTCCCTTGATTTATCCCACTTATAAAGATAAACTATTTAATTATTTATAAAAATTAGGAGGCGTCATTATGACAAGTGTAGTGGCAAAGTTTGGCGGATCTTCCCTGGCCAACAGCCAGCAATTTAAAAAGGTAAAAGCAATTATCGATGGGGACCCCGACAAGAAGTACATTGTCCCCTCCGCCCCAGGCCGGTCTCATCCTGAAGACCAAAAGGTCACCGACCTCCTCCTCCTCTTATTTGAACTGATCAACCATCAAATTTCCTACCAGGAAGTCCTGGGGGTGGTTAAGAACCGCTACCGGGAGATTGTAAACCATATTGGCATTGACTTTGACCTGGACCAGGAGTTTGACCTGATCAGCCAGGCCCTGGAAAACAAGGCCTCCCGGGAATATATCTCCAGCCGGGGCGAATACCTAAACGCCCGGATTTTGGCCTCCTACCTAGGCTATGACTTTGTAGATGCCAGCCAGGTCATCCGTTTTACAGAAGAGGGGATTTTTGATGAGAAGGCCTCCTATGAGGCCCTGGCCCAAATGGCCCAGGACCACGAAAGGGCCGTTATCCCTGGCTTTTATGGGATGGCCCCCGATGGCAAGATCCACACCTTTTCCAGGGGAGGCTCTGACCTAACAGGGGCTCTTGTGGCCAAGGGGGTCCAGGCCAGGGTCTACGAAAACTGGACCGATGTGTCTGGCATGCTGGCAGCAGACCCCAGGATTGTGGACCAGCCCCGGACCATCCGTTATATTACCTATGGGGAACTTAGGGAGCTCTCCTATTCTGGGGCCTCCATCTTCCACGATGAAGCCATCTTTCCTGTTTTAGATGCGGGCATCCCCATTAAAATAAAAAATACCAACGCCCCTGAGGACCCGGGCACCTACATTGTGTCTACCATCCAGGAGGAACTAGACGACTACCATATCACGGGGATTGCCGGCCGCAAGGACTTCTCTGTTATCGAAGTGCAAAAGGTTCACATGGACAAGGACCTCAGCTTCCACCGGAAGATCTTTTCCGTCTTTGAAAGTAACCATATTTTTATTGAGCATATTCCCTCTAGTATCGACTCCCTGTCTCTGATTGTGTCTGACCACGAGCTGGGCGGAAAAAAAGACCAGGTCTTTAAGGAACTAGACACCCTTTGTAAGCCGGACAGCCTGTCCTTTAGGCCGGGTATCTCCCTGATTACCGTGGTGGGGCGCAACATGATCAACCATGTGGGGATTTCTGCCACCATCTTCTCCTCCCTGGCCCAGGCCGATGTCAATATCCTTATGATTATCCAGGGGGCCAGCGAAATGAACGTGATTATTGGGGTGGACACCCAGGACTTTGAAAAGGCCATCCAGGCCATTTATGCGGCCTTTGATAGCCAAGCTGATTTCAAATAAAAAGGAGCACCACCATGCCCATAAAAATCATTGAGGGCCTGCCTGCCAAAGAGAGCCTGGCCCAAGAAAAAATCTATACCATTGACGAGTCCCGGGCCAAGACCCAGGACATCCGGCCCCTAAAAATTCTCATCCTCAACCTTATGCCCAAAAAGGAGGTCACCGAGGTCCAGCTCCTCCGCCTTTTAGGCAACAGCCCCCTCCAGGTGGATGTGGACTTTATCCATAGCTCCACCCACACCAGCAAAAATACCCACCAAAGCCACTTAAGTAAGTTCTACATGACCTTTGACCAGGTTAGGGACCAGTTTTTTGATGGGATGATTGTCACCGGGGCCCCGGTGGAAACCCTCCCCTTTGACCAGGTGGACTATTTTGAGGAGCTTAAGGCCATCTTTGAATGGTCCAAGTCCCATGTCTATTCTACAGCCCACATCTGCTGGGGGGCCCAGGCCGCCCTCTACTACCATTTTGGCATAGACAAGGTCCAGCTAGACCACAAGCTTTTTGGGATCTTTCCTGCCCAGATCAACCACAAGGGCCACCCCATTATCCGGGGTTTTGACGACTGCTACCAGGTCCCCCAGTCCCGCCACACCAATATCCGTCTAGACCAGCTAGAAGAAAGGGGAGGGGCCCTAGATATCCTCAGCCTCTCTCCCCTTTTTGGCCCCGATATTATGGCCTCCAAGGACAAGCGCCAGCTCTATATCCTGGGCCACCTGGAATATGACCGGGAAACCCTGGCCCAGGAATATTTTAGGGACCTGGAGGCAGGCGAAAACCCCCGCCTTCCCAAGAACTACTTCCCCGAAAATGACCCTAAGAAGAAGCCTCCCTTTACCTGGCGGGCCCATGCCAACCTCATCTACTACAACTGGCTAAACTTTGTCTACCAGGCCACGCCCTATGAACTTGAAAAAATAAAGGACCTGCCTATCCAGGTCTAGGTCCTAAAAATCTCCCCCCTCCTCTTTTTTTCTTGCTCTTTTAGGCACTTTATACTATAATACCCTTATATAGCTTAGAAGAGACCAGTACACCTTTAAACTCACCCCCAGGGACCTGGGCCCATAGACTGAAAGGCCCAGGGGTGAAAGGAAGGTGGAACCTAACTCCGAGCTCATTGCCAAAACAATGCGTTTCCCGCGTTAAGGGAGTTGAGTGGATTATTTAATCAACTTGGGTGGTACCGCGGTCTTCGTCCCAACTGGGAAGAAGATTTTTTTATTTTAAGGAGTTATGAATATGTATAGTTGGGAAGAAAGACAGGGCACATTGCACATAGAAAAATCTGATATGGACGGAGCCGTCCCCGAAGGCTTCTATTCTACCACCAATTACCCCACCTATGTCTTTTGGAAAGACCAGTGGGTACTTGTAGAAAAGCAGCGAATGGACGCCCTCATAGTTAAGGAGGGGGACCGGTTTGTCTGTAAGAAGTTAAGGGATATTTTCCAGGGGGATGAAATCCTTATGGGGGACGAGGGGATCTGTGTCAAGACCCCGGAAGAACGGATGGAGGACAAGTCCTTTAAGTTTATGGACTCCAATGTGTCTTCTGAAAAAAGAAATGAGCTCCTCATTAGGGACCTGGCCCACAAGCTGGTGGCCGAGGGCAAAAAACTAACGGTGGTCTGTGGCCCTGCCATTGTCCACACCGGGGCCAATATCTACCTGGCGGACCTCATTGCCAAGGGCTATGTCCGGGCCCTTCTAGCCGGCAACGCCGTGGCCGTCCACGACATGGAAAAGTCCTTCTTTAATACCTCCCTAGGGGTCAATGCCGATACGGGTCAACTGGCTAAAGACGGCTACCGAAACCACATGCGGGCCATTAACCGGATCAAACGGGCCGGGTCTATTCAAAATGCTGTGGACCAAGGCATCTTAACCTCTGGGATTATGTATGCCCTGACCAAGTACCATGTCCCCTATGTCCTGGCCGGCAGCCTCCGGGACGATGGCCCCCTTCCAGAAACTAAGATGAACATGATTGATGCCCAAACGGCCTATGACCACCACCTCCGCCGGTCGGATATTGTGGTGGTCCTCTCCACCATGCTTCACGGCATTGCCTCTGGCAACATGCTCCCCTATGAGATCCCCATGTATTGTGTGGACATCTCCTCCAATGTGGTCACCAAACTTTCTGACCGAGGGTCTGCCCAAAGTATTGGCATTGTCACTGACGTGGGCCTTTTCTTAAGGCTCCTCCAACTGGAAATTAACGACCAAGAAGCCAAAAGGGACCAGGCCCAAAAGGACCAAGATCCTGCCTAAAACTAGGCTAAAGAAGAAAGCCCCCCTCGCTTAGATAGCTAAGCGAGGGGGGCTTTTTGCCTTCTAGGCCAGACTCCCTAAAAGGACCCCATCTCCTCCTGGTCCTCTAGGTAGACTAAAAGGTCTGCCGGCTCTTTTAACTTGACTGTGGCCTTTAGGTCTGGGTCCAGGGTCCCCCAAAGGGCCAGGGCAAAGGGGATCCCCCCTTCCAGGGCAAAGTCAGAATCTGAATGGCTGTCCCCCAGGTAGATGACCTCCTCCTCCTTGAGCTGGGCCCGCTCCAGGTAGACATCTAGGGAGTCTCGGTGGGGTTTGGGGGCCTTAACATCATCTACACTGACTATGGGGTCAAAAAGATCTATAAGACCAAAGCGCTTTAGGTCCCTTAGGACAGATTTTTTCCGCCGGGAGGTGATGACCCCCAGGCCATAGCCCCTCTCTCTTAGGACCCCTATGAGGGCCTCTATGCCGGGAAAGAGCTGGGACATGCTGGCATGTTCCTGGAGGAGGCCCATCCAAAAATCCAGGGCCCCATCCAAGTCCTCCTCCCTAATGCCAAAGTGGGCCAGGGAGGCCCTAGCCGGCATACAAAAGGCCAGGCTATGGGTCTTTTCATCGATCCGACTAAGGCCAAAGGCCTCTAGGGTCCGGTTGAAGGTTAAAAAGTTGACGGGTTTGGAATCCACCAGGGTCCCATCCAAGTCAAAAATAACTGCTTTTATCATCCTGTTTTTCCTTTCTATAAAAGAAATGGGCCGGGAAAATCCCGGTCCATGGGCCCTTTATATGTCTTAGGACCTGGCCTCCCCTTGTTCAGGCTCTTGGGGGGCCTGGTCTTCTTGGGGCTTTTTCTGGCCATCCACATCTAGCTTGGCCTCTAGGACCGTCTTGGCAATCATCTGGCTAAGGAGCCTTTGGCCACTGGGAGACAGGTGGGTCCCATCTTCTGTAAAGAGGTCCTCCTGGCCTGCCGCCTGGCCATGCCAGTCCACTAAAAAGACCCTGTCATTGGCTTGGGCCGCCTGGGCTAACTTATCATTCACCGAATCCTGCCAGGGGTCTTGGGTCACCACATTGACCAGGATCAAAACCTGGTCATTGGCAGCCAAAATGACCTTATTAAGGGCCTCCATATCAAAGTCTGCATTGGTCCCTAACTGGAGGATAATAGGGGAATTTGCGCTAATTAGGCCGGATTCTCCATACTTTACTAGGTCTGGGGCCTGGTACATCTGCCGGCCTATTTGCCCATCTACACTGACCTCAGGCATGAGGGTCTGGTAGTATTTCTTGTTGTCGGCAGTGACACTGTCCCCTACAAAAAAACCATAGGTCTCCTGGAGCTGGCCCAGGTCTTCATTGCTTAGGCTGTAGGCGGGGTACTGGGCATTAACCAGCTCTACCTGGGCAGAAAGCTCCGCAGGAGGCTGGTAGTCTTCCCAGGCTCCAGGGCCCTGCTCCCGTTTTTCTTCTTCTTTTTTGGCCCTTTCTAGCCTTTCTTTTTCCTGGTTCCTTTCTGCCTTTTGTAATTTTAGCTGGTGACTTTGGATATCGGTGGGAGACAGGGCCGGCTGGCCCAACCAGGATAGGCCCAGGGTAAGACCCAAAACCAGGAAGGACCCCAGCCAGGCCTTCTTTTCAAAGTCGTTGCCTTCTAAAAGAAGGCTGGAGGCCTCGCCCAGGACCAGTAGGGGAACTAGGAGGATAAGCAAAGTGATCCCCGGCCCGATATTTAGGCCCGATAAAAGGACCCGGGCCCCTTCAAACAAGGGGAAGTACCAAAGATAGTAGTGGTAGGACCTGCGCCCCAGGTAATGGAGGGGGCCTCCACTTAGGAGCTGGGCACAGGCATTGTCGTCCTTAGATATAAAAAGGAGCAGGCCTCCGGTGACCAGGCTAAGAAGAAACATGCCCCCCAGGTAGAGAAGGGGGCCAGACCCCATAAAAAACATGGCCAAAACCAGGATAATAAGCAGGACCCCACAGACCATGTCCTTGTCCTGGTGGCTCCGGTTGCCTAGGCCCTGGGTCCCCAAGAGGCCAAAGATGACCCCTATGCCAAAGGAAAAAAACCGGGTGTCGGTCCCATAAAAAACCCGGGTGGGGTCTTCTTCCATATCATAAAGCCAAATCATCCTCCCCAGGGAGATAAGGGTCAAGATAAAGACCAGGAGACTAATGGCCAAAACCCGGCCCTGGGTTCGCCGGCCTAGCCTCAAAAGACCACCCACAAAAAAGATCTGCATAAGTAGGGAGATGGCCCAAAGTTGGGACAGGGGGTTGATCTGGCCCAGGGGTTCAAAATAAGAAAAACCCTGGTAGACCTGCATCCAGTTGTTAAGACCCACAAGGGAGGCCAGGGCCCCGCCCCTAATCCAGGGTAGGGCCTGGGTATTAAAGAGGGCCGTTAAAAGAGTCACCAGGAGGACCAGGGCCAAGAGGGGGGGATAATAGGTCTTGATACTGGTTAAAAACTGGTCTAGTCCTCTTTCTTCTGGCCCTAGCAGGTAGCCCCGCATCCAGAGATAGCCCAGGAGGGTAAAGATAAGGGTATAGCCCACCTGCCCTCCAGGGATCACGCCTGGAAAAGTGTAATATAAAATAATGGCTAAAAGGGCTAAGCCTCTTAGGCCCGTAAATGACTTAATTTCTTTATATGCCTTATTCATAGCCTAATCCTTTCGCTAAAATCCTCATTATAGCGTACCACAAGCCGGTCTAGGATTCTAGTAAAATATAAAATAAA
>JAUNLJ010000026.1 GCA_030532305.1 Tissierellia bacterium | reverse complement strand
ACCATGACCACGGCCACCACAGCCACAGGAGCCTGACCCAGGTTTTGGAGATTATCCAGGGTCTAGACCTAGAGCCTGAAGTGGAAGACTTGGCCAAGAAAATTTTTACCATCCTAGGCCAGGCCGAGGCCAAGATCCATGGCAAGTCCCTAGAGGACATCCACTTCCATGAGGTGGGCGAGTTAGATAGTATTATGGACTGCGTCCTTGGGGCCTACCTCCTAAAGAAGCTAGGGGTAGATGAAGTGGTGGCCTCTGCCGTTAATCCGGGATCAGGCCAGGTTCTTTGTGCCCATGGGACCTACCCCCTTCCAGCTCCGGCGGCCCTGGAGATCTTGACCCAGGCCCAGATCCCCCTAGGGGAGGCCCGGGGGCATGGGGAGCTTACCACCCCCACAGGGGCAGCCCTTTTGGCCGCCATCTGCCAGGACTTTCAGAAGGGACCCCAGGGACGGCCCCTAGCCACAGGCTATGGGGCAGGATCTAAAAATCCTTCGGACCTGCCCAATGTCTTAAGGGCCATCCTCCTGGAAAAAGAGGAGGGGGCGGCCCCCCTTTGGTATTCCTGTAATGTGGACGATATGACCGGAGAAGAGCTGGGCTTTTTAATGGACCGGCTTTTTGAGGCTGGGGCCAGAGATGTGACTTTTACCCCCCTAATGATGAAAAAGAACCGGCCTGGCCACCGGATTGATGTTTTAACAGACCCCTCTAAGAAAGACCGGATTAGGGATATTCTCCTAACCCATTCTTCCAGCCTGGGCCTTAAGCTGATCCATATAGACAAGCTGGAGATGGCCCGGTCCTTTGAAAATTTGGGGACACAAGAGGCTCCCCTAAGGAAGAAGATAGGGACCTACGGGACCATCAAAAAGGCCTCCTTTGAATACGAAGACCTTAAAAGAAAGGCCCTGGCAGAAAACACCAGTCTAAGACAGGCCCTAGAAGAGGCCTTAAAGGACCAGGTCTAGGCCAAGAGAGACCCTAGGAAATAGGGTCTCCTTTAGCTTATAAGACAAGGAAGAAAGGAGCCTAAATGGCTAAGAAGAAATACTATGCCGTGAGAAAGGGAAGAGAGCGCGGGATTTTTACCGATTGGGAGACCTGCAAGGCCCAGGTCCAGGGCTTTCCTGGGGCAGACTTTAAGGGCTTTGTTAGTTTAGAAGAGGCCCAGGCCTATCTGGGTAAGACCCAAGACCCAGGCCCCAAGGACCTGGGGGAAGGGGACCTGGTGGCCTATGTGGATGGGTCCTACAACCAGGCCGACCAGTCCTATGCTTATGGGGTCCTCTTAATCCATCCCCAGGGCCAGGAGGAGACCTACAGCCAGCGCTTTAACCGGGAAGACATGAGAGAGATGCGAAATGTGGCTGGGGAGCTTGAGGGGGCCAAGCTGGCCATGGCCCGGGCCCGCGACCTGGGAGCCAAGACCCTCTACCTCCACTATGACTACCTGGGCATAGAAAAGTGGGCCCTGGGGGAATGGAAGCGGAACAAGAAGGGGACCCAGGACTACAAGGCCTACTACGACCAGATAAAAGAAGACCTAAAGGTGGTCTTTATTAAGGTGCCGGCCCATTCAGGTGTAGAAGGCAATGAACGGGCAGACCTCTTGGCCAAGGAGGCCAAATTTTAGCTGGACCCTGGCCAGGGAAAAAACAAGAAAAGAGGAGCTCAAGGGCCTGTCCTTGAGAGGGAATAAAGCAGAGAGGAAGTCATAAAGTTGAAGGCAGCAAAGAAAGTAAAAGCCTTTACCGGTCTGAGGGGACTGGCTTTTTTAGGGGTGATGGCCTACCATCTATATCCAAATAAAGTGACAGGAGGCTACCTGGGGGTTGTTATCTTTTTTGTCCTATCAGGTTACCTGCTTATGAGGCAGTTTATCTTAGGTTACAAGGAAGAAGACCTGGGGGCCCTGGGAGGACGCTACAAGAAGCTAACCCGGCCCCTGGCTATTATGGTCCTTCTTATGGGCCTGGCCTCCCTGGCTCTTTTTAGGCCCAAGCTGGGTAACCTGGGCCTATCGGGGATCAGTGCCCTTTTAGGCTATAACAACTGGTACCAGCTAAGCCAGTCCCTTTCCTACTTTGACCTTCATGGGGCCTACCGGCCCTTTACCCACTTGTGGTCCCTGTCTGTGGAATGGCAATTTTACATTATTTGGAGTCTCCTCTTGCTAAAAAAGGGGAGCCGGAAGCAAAAATACCTCCGGCTGATGCGGTGGACCCTTATTATGACCCTCCTGTCCCTGGTGTCCATGGTTCTTTTAAGGGCCCTGGTGGAAGACCCCACCCGGGCCTACTACGGGACAGAAAGCCGGTTTTTCTCCTTTGGCATTGGGGTTTTGGCCGGAGGCATAGGGACCTACGGCCTAAGACGGGCCTCCTTTAAGGACAAGGGGGGACCCATCAGCCTGCTTATGGTGGTTATGGTCCTTTCCTTTATCTTCTTTAAGGAGGGGGCCTTCCTCTACTATGGGGGCATGTTTATCTTCTCCCTAGCCATGGGCCTTCTCCTTATTTACCTGTCCAAGGAGGACAATTTTTGGGCCAGGATCCTGGCCAACCCCTTCCTTATGTATGTGGGGACCCGGTCCTACCCCCTCTACCTCTGGCAGTATAGTTTGATGATTGTCTTTAGGGAACTTTTTGCCCATAGCAGCCTGGCCTATGGGGTCCAGGTCCTTATTCAAATTATCCTTCTGCTTATTTTAAGCGAAATCACCCACCAAGTGGCCAGTAACAAGAAACTTAAGCAGGGGGGGATCCTAGTGAGTGCCCTAGCTCTTATGGTCCTGGCCCTGGTGGGGAGCTGGGTCTTTCCCCAAGTCGGCGGGGCCAAGGCCTTTGAAGATCCGGATAGGCGGCAAGAGCTAGAAGAAGTGGCTAAGAAGCCAGGTCCCAAGGAAACTAAGGAAAAAGACCCAGCCCAGCCCCAGAAAGACAGAGACCTCCTAAGCGACCTAAGTGAAGAAGACAAAAAGGCCCTGGGCCAGGTGGAAGGTCTCTTCCTAGGGGACAGTATTACCGAGGAGGCCGCCCCCATCTTCCAAGAGCTCTTTAAGAGTATGACCGTGGATGGAAAGATCAACCGGCAGATGATCCAGGCCTATGACCTGGTCCAGGCCCATGAGGAGGACCTGCCTGTCCTGGTGATCCAGCTGGGAATTAATGGACCCTTTGCTAAAAAAGACCTGGAAAAAATTATTGACTCCCGGCCAGAAAGCCAGGTCTTTTTGGTCAATACAGTCATGCCAGACCCCTGGGAGGGAGAAGTCAACCAGACCATGGCAGAAGTGGCCCAGGCCTACGACCGGGTCCACTTAATTGACTGGTACGGCATAACCAAGTCTCAAGAGGTCTATTTCTATCCAGACCACACCCACCCCAACCTGGAAGGCCAGCATTTTATGGCCCAACTGGTAGGCAATAAGATCCTAGAGGTCTTGGGTCAAGAATAGGGCAAAAAAAGAAGGACAGGCTTAGCCTATCCTTCTTTTTTAAAGGGCCTATAGACAATCTTATTTTTATCTAGGAGCTGGAGGGCGTAGTCGTCCACCCGGTAGGCCTCCTTATAGATAATTTCACTGATGCCAGACTGGATCAGGGCCTTGGTGCAGTTGAGGCAGGGGAAGTGGGTCACATAGGCCCGGCAGCCCTTAACGGAGATCCCCTCCTTAGCGCAGTAGAGCAGGGCATTCATTTCTGCGTGGATGGTGGCAATACAGTGGCCCTCCCGCATGGTGTGGCCCACATCCAGGCAGTGGGGGTTGCCGGAAACAGACCCGTTGTAGCCGGTGGAGACAATCCGGTTGTCCTTGTTGACCAGGACACAGCCCACAAAGGCCCGGTCGCAGGTAGACCGGCTGGCTACCATTTCTGTAATTTCCATAAAATATTCGTCCCAAGATTTTCTCATGTTGGCCTCCTTTTCTTTTAACCTATAAAAGATTATAGCACGAAATCTATTTTTGTCGTTAGAAAGAGATGAAAAGGGGATATATTAGAATAAGAGATATTAATAGATAAGGAGAAAAACACATGAAAAAAATGATGGGAGAATTTAGAGAGTTTATTGCCCAGGGCAATGTCTTAGACATGGCTATAGGGGTCATTATAGGGGGCGCTTTCGGAAAGATTGTCAGCTCTTTGGTAGATGATGTGATTATGCCCCTTATATCCCTTTTGGTAGGAGGGATTGACTTTACCAAGCTCTTTGTGGCCCTAGATGGCGGGGACTACGCCAGTTTAAGCCAGGCTCAAGAAGCTGGGGTGGCCACCCTTAGCTATGGAAATTTCATTCAAAATGTGGTGGATTTTCTAATTATTGCCCTGGTTATTTTCCTAGTACTTAGGCAAATGACCAAGCTGAGTGGTCGCTTTAAAAAGGAAGAGCCGGCAGCTGCCCCTACGACCAAGCTTTGCCCCTTCTGTAAGTCTGAAATTGACATAGAAGCCACTCGCTGCCCCCACTGTACTTCTCAACTAGAGGGTGACCTGGCATGACCAGCTACGGCTTGGTCTTAGAAGGGGGAGGATCCAAGGGGAGCTACCAGCTAGGGGCGGCCCTGGCAGTGATTAAGAAGAACATTCCCATATTGGCAGTGGTAGGCACCTCTATAGGTGCCTTTAATGCCGCCCTTTTAGCCCAAGGGGACATGGACCGGGCCTACGAAATTTGGACCCGGTCAGGGACCTCTGGGGAGGATGAGGGCCAGCTTGTGGCCAAAAAAGGAAAAAATAGAGGCCACTTTAGGGAGATGGTGGAGGTCATAGGCCTGGTCCACCAGGCAGGCCACATGGATGTGGCTCCCTTTAGGGAGATGGTTAAAAAAGAGATTGATGAAAAAAGAGTCCGGCAGTCCAAGGTTCGCTTTGGCCTGGTGGTCTTTAATTTGAGTAAGCGGAAAACCCAGCGGCTTTTTATTGAAGACATACCAGAGGGCCAGCTCCACGACTATATTTTAGCCTCCTGTGCCTTTCCGGGTCTTCCCTCTGTAGATATAGGTGGGGACCGGTATATTGATGGGGGTGTGGGGGACAATATCCCCTACAAGATGGTCCAGGACCTGGGTCTTAGGCCCCTTATTTTACGGACCAACCCCAACCTAGTGGAAGACAAGCTGCCAGGGGATAGTCTGGTGATTGCCCCAGGTTTTGAGGTGGGCAACCCCCTTGTCTTTGACCCGGCCCAGGCCAGGAAGATGATCGACAAGGGTTATCGGGATGGCCTTAGGGTTCTGGGAGGTTATGAGGGAGAGGACTATAGTTTTGAAAAAATCACCGAAAGTCAGGCCTTTGCCCTCCTAAGCCGCCTTTTCTTGTCCAAAACCAAGGACCTTAGCTATCTTATAGGCCAGGGGTCCTCCAGCGTAGAGCGGCAGATTTTAGAAGAGCTTTGGCCCCAGCTGGCCCTATCCTTGGGCCTAGACCAAAACTATACTTACAAGGCCCTGCTTCTGGCCCTAGTGGAAGAGGGGGCCCGCCAGCACAAGCTGGACCCAGCCCCGGTTTATAAGCTAGAGGCCATGGTGGAAGAAATTTTTTCCAGACCAGCCCAGTTTTTAGGGCCTCCAAGAGACCCCCTCTTGCAGAGGGTCATCACCATTATTTTTACTAGGAAGACAGGAGGAGAAGATTAGTCCAATGGATTTAAAGAAGATAGACCAGAGATTAAGAGGCCGGCGGCCCCGGCCCATGGGCATAGAATCCCTTTTTAGTGTTATGATTACCCTGATCCCCATTGAGGGAGAGTGGCATCTTATTTTTGAAAGACGGGCCAACAGCCTGAGAAGCCAACCCAACGAGGTCAGCCTGCCAGGAGGCCATATTGACAAGGGGGAGACCCCCCGTCAAACGGCCAAGAGAGAATGTATGGAAGAGCTTAGGCTGGAGGAAGACCAGGTGGAGGTCCTCTATGAACTAGACTATGTGGTGAGCCGAAAAAACCAGGTGGTCCATTGCTTTTTAGGCCAGGTCAAAGACCGGGAAATTTACACCATCCGGCCCAATCCCGATGAGGTGAGCTATATTTTTACAGTTCCCCTCTCCTATTTTATGGAAAACGAACCTAGGCAGTATAGCCTGACCTACAAGAGCCAGTATAGTGAAGACTTTCCCTATGAGCTGATCCCTGGTGGAGAGGACTATCCCTTCCGGGAAGGTAAGGAAACCATCCACTTTTATATCTATGAGGACCGGGTTATCTGGGGGCTAACAGCCAAGATGGTCTATGCCTTCACCCAAATCCTCAAGGGAAAAGCCTAAAGGATGTTACAAATTTAATACAAAATAGGTCGATCGTTGACAAGCAAGGGCCCCTCTAGATATACTGTTAGGGTAAAAGTAACAAAACATTAACAGAAAAAGTATCGAGAGGGGATTATGCATCGTTTTAATGGGTTTATCCAAAAAACACTAGGACTTAGCTTAAGTCTTGTAACTATTTTTTCACTAGTGGGGCCAGAAAGGGCCCAGGCTTTTTCCTTGAGAAAGGCCCGTCCTATCACCCTAGTCTTAGGGGGTCAGGCCCAAGAAGTCCAGGTAAAAAACAGAAAAGTTGAAGAGATCTTAGAGGAATTAAATATAGTCTTAGATGAGGGGGACTATACCCTGCCAGACCTAGACCAAAGGCTGGAGGAAGGGGAAGACCTGGTGGTCAAAAGAGTGGACCGGGAGAAGACCACAGAAGTGGTCCCCATCCCCTTTGAAAAAATAGAAAGGGAAAACCCCCAGCTCTACCAGGGGCAAAGCCAGCTAGTCCAGGCTGGAGAAAATGGGGAAATCCATGAACAGACCCTCCACACCTATATAGATGGAGAAAAGAGGTCCTCTTTTGTGGTCTCCTCCACAGTGGTCAAGGAGCCCGTGGCAGAGATCCTAGAATATGGGACCAAGGAGCCTGAAAATCTGATCCATGGGAAAAAATATTCCAAGAAGATCCTTATGAAGGCCAGTGCCTACGACCCTTCTGCAGGGTCTTGGACAGCCTCAGGAACCCGGGCCCGGGTAGGGGCAGTGGCTGTGGATCCCCGGGTCATCCCCCTAGGGACCAAGCTCTATATTGAATCTACAGATGGTTTCCCCACCTATGGCTTTGCCACAGCAGAGGATACGGGGGGCGCCATTAAGGGCAACCGGATCGACCTCTTCTACAATTCCAACCGCCAGGCCAGACAATTTGGCCGCCGAAATGTGATGGTCTATATCCTAGAAGACGAAGGCCAATAAAAGAAAGGCCCTACCAGACAGCTGGTAGGGCCTTTCTTTTAGGGGGCTTATTTTTTGTCGCTGGGATTTTTTTCCTTGAGCCAGCCCTCTTCAAAGAGCTGGCAGAGGATCTTTAGGTCCTCAATTTCTTGGGCCATTTTTTGGCCCTGGTGGGAGTCTCTTATAAGTCGTCTTTGGGGGTATTTTTCTACAAATTCCAGTTGGGAGACAATATCTCGGTTGTCCTTAATAAGGTCGTCTTCCTGGGGGATGGGCTTATGGGTGGCCAAAAGAAGACCATAGGAATTGGAAATTAGGGTGTAGCCGGCGGTGCCGGTGGTCTCGTGGTAGAGGGGGGCAAAGCCGCCGTCAATGACTAGGACCTTGCCTCCAGCCAGGATGGGACTTTCCCCTTCTTTTCTCTTGACGGGGGTGTGGCCGTTAATAATCCGACCAGAAGGGGCATCTAGGCCGAAGTCTTCCAGGATGGCCTGGGCCACAGCCGGGTCCTTCCGGCCCTGGTAGTAGGGGTTTTTAGTCTCCTTGTGGGTCTTTTTATCCGCGATTAGGTAACGGGCAAAGGTGGTGACCCGGTCCTTGCCAGAGAGGGGACTGTCTGACCCGGCCCAAAGATAGTAGAGGATATCCAGGTCCTTGGAGTAGCCTTGGCGGTTTTTGTCATAGAAGGCCCGGCTAACCACCCGGTTTAGCCAGTCTAGGAGGGCTCGGCCCTGGCGTTTTTTGCCTGTAAAAGTGGTATCCTTTAGGCTAAAGTCTTCATTAAGGGGGATGCAGCCGTGGAAGAGGAGGTTCTCGTTACTTAGCTTATACATGCCCCCCTGGTCCATCAAAAATTGGATATGGCTTTGGAGACGGTCACTAGTAAGAAAACTCCTAGAGAGTTGGCGGAGGATTTTTTCCTCCTGGGGACTAAAGGCATAGGGATTTTTAGGGTCCAGGGTGGGGAAGTCCCAGTCCAAGAGGGGGTAGACCTGGCCGTCATAGAGGACCGTCCCCTCATCAAAATTGATCTTGTCTAAAAAAAGGTCCTTTTCCATTTTAAAGGCAGGATTTCTTAAAATGGCCTGGCCTTCAGCCTTAAATTGCATCAGGCTCACGGCCTTGTGGACCTGGGATTGGAGGGAGCTATCCTCCTTCTTGGTCCTTTTAACTTTTGGGGCAAAGGGCTTGGAGGGCTTGTAGTTAGCCTGGGCAAACTGAAAGAGGGGGACCAAGTTAATCCCGTAACCATCTTCTAGGGTGTCCATGACATCGTAACGAAGGGCAATCCTTAGGGCGTTAAGCATGAGGGCGTAGGACCCAGAGGCAGCCCCAATCCAAAGGATGTCGTGGTTGCCCCAC
This sequence comes from Tissierellia bacterium, assembly GCA_030532305.1. Lineage (GTDB taxonomy): Bacteria > Bacillota > Clostridia > Tissierellales > Peptoniphilaceae > JAUNLJ01. The sequence goes on along the minus strand of JAUNLJ010000026.1, from coordinate 6,625 downwards.
TGGACGTCCACCCGGGGGTGGGCCATAAGAAAGTCCATGATCTTTTCGGCCTCGGGCCCCCGGTCAAAGATGTCCCCAATGACGTGGAGGTCCTGGACGGCAAAACGGTTAACCAGCTGGCAGAGGGTCAGGATATAGGTCTTGGCCAGGCCCGTGTCCACAAGGCCTTTGAGGATGGCCTCCATATAGGGGCCCTTGTGGCGAGACTTGGGGTCTTCTAAGATAAGGGAGGAGAGGAGGGAGGCCTGGTCCTTGGGAAAGCTCTCTTCAATAAGCTGGTGGTCACATTTGGCGGCCGTTCGTTTTAAGAGGAGGGTCACATCCTGGAGCCTTTGGTAGAGGAAGGCCCGGAAATTTTGCGGGGATAGGTAGGCCTCTAGGAGGTCTAATTTTTCCTCAGGATAGTAGACCAGGGTGGCCAGGTCCTGCCTGTCCGAGGGGGACCGGTGGGGAAAAAGCTCCTTAATATACCGGCGGAGGACCCCACTGGCATTTCGAATCACATGGCTAAAGGAATTAAATTCACCATGGAGGTCGGAAACAAAGTGTTCTGTGGTCTTGGGCAGGGTGAGTTCTGCCGATAGGCTAATTATTTTATTTTTAGCAGCTAAACTAGTAGGATATTTTTCACTTAAAAGCTTATAATAAGCTAAGGACTTGTTGTTTAATTCTGGCATTTGTATCTCCTCCTAAAAAAGCATATCATCTGAGGGTAAATGGCAGGTTAGGCTTATATGAAATCTAAAAGTATGTTATACTAAAAAAAGGGGGTAAATATGAATTTTAAAGAAGTCATTGCATCAATTGAAGATTATCCTGTAGAAGGCGTGGTCTTTAGGGACATAACACCCCTCTTAGGAGACTATGAAAGTTTTAGGTCGGCCATAGACCAAATGGCCCAAATGGCCAAGGCTATGGACATAGACATGGTGGTGGGAATAGAAGCCCGGGGCTTTATCCTAGGCAGCCCCCTGGCCCTAGAATTAGGCTGCGGTTTTGTTCCCATTAGGAAGCCGGGGAAACTGCCCAGGGAGGTCCATTCTGAAGACTATGACTTAGAATATGGGACCAACAGTGTAGAGGTCCACACCGATGCCATTAGGCGGGGCCAAAGAGTTCTTATTGTAGATGACCTCTTGGCCACAGGCGGCACGGCCCAAGCAGCAGCTAGGCTATTTGAGAAGATGGGGGCCCAGATTCAGGGTTTTTGTTTTCTCATTGAGCTAGAAGACCTAGCTGGCCGAGAAAAATTGGCTGGCTATCCTGTTAAGTCTGTGGTTAAATACTAAAAAAGAGGATATCTTTCGATATCCTCTGTGTGGAGCGGGTGAAGGGAATCGAACCCTCGCAACCAGCTTGGGAAGCTGGGACTCTACCACTGAGCTACACCCGCAAGCTATCTTTATATTATAATGCAAGTAAAAGAAAAAATCAAGATGGAAGGTGATTTTATGGGAAAAATTCCTAGCTATGAAGAAGCCAAGTTGCTCTTAGAAAAGTACACAGAAGACGAATTTTTGCTAGAACACGGACAGGTTGTCGGTGAAGTTATGGCTTATTTTGCCAAGTCTAGGGACCCTGAACATGTTGAGTTTTGGAGGGTGGTAGGCCTACTTCACGACCTTGATTTTGACAAATATCCCGAGGAGCATTGTGTAAAGACAGAAGAAATTATGAGGCAAGAGGGCCTAGATGAATCCATTATCCATGCCACCACCAGCCACGGCTATGGGCTTACAGGGACCAAAAACCAACCTGAAAAGGAAATGGAAAAAGTCCTCTTTGCTGTGGATGAGCTCACTGGCATCATTGGCGCCGCCAGACTCATGCGGCCCAGCAAGTCCTACCTGGACATGGAACTCAAGTCTGTTAAGAAGAAATTTAAGGATAAAAAATTTGCCGCAGGTTGCGACAGGGAGGTTATCAAAAAGGGAGCAGAAAACTTAGGCATATCCCTAGAGGACCTTCTCTTGGAAACCCTAGAGGCCATGAAGGCCATGGAAAAAGCAGCCCAATAAAAAACAAGGAGCTAGGCCCTAGGCCTGGTTCCTTGTTTTTTTAGTCTCTTGGGGACTTAATTATTGGTTTTTTCCCCAGGGGCCTCTTCCTGGTCTGTTTTTGGGTCCTCGGGGTCTTCGTAGTTGTAGGTTTCTTTAACCAGGTCTAGGACAGAGGTGTCCTCCTCATCTAGGGCCACAAAAGAGTGGCTGCCATGGGAGGGGACAATCCGGCCCTCTTCATCATCGTGGTAGAAGATTAAATATTCCTTGTTGGGAGATAGGTTGCTGGGGGTATCAAACTCAATATTAGATAGGTTCCCCTTGTAGTTGGCCAAAATTCGAAGCTCCAGGTCCTTGTCTGCAGTAGAGGCAAGTTCCACCTGGCTAATGTAGTCAGAATCCCTCATTAGAATTCGTAGCTGTTCCATGGGGCTGGCCTGGTCAAAATTCATGTCATCATTTTCAGCTTGGTCCTGGTCCTCAAGGGCCATGTCTTCGGCTGCTTTTTCTTCTTTAGGGGTCTCTTCCTTAATGGTTACTTTATTTTCTTGGGCCTTGTCTGTATCCAGCTGGCCTGAACTTTTATTACAGGCCCCTAGGCAGAGGCTTAGGATCAAAAGACCGCTTATGAGTATTGATTTTTTCATGGTATCCTCCTTTATGTAGGTGTTTTTATTCTAAAACGAGATGGCTCCTTGGCTAAGGCCTTTTTCCTAAACTGGTGATCCTATTATAACATAGGACCCGGCCTTGTATAGGGGAATTTATTGATTTTTAGGGGCTAGATGATTATTTAAGTAAGTCCAGGAAGGGCTTATGTTATAATAGGCCCAGGAGGAAGATATGAAGATTCCACAAGAGATAGCTAAGATTATAAACACCTTTGATGGGGCTGGGGCCCAGGTCTACCTAGTGGGGGGCAGTGTGAGGGATTCTCTCTTGGGCCTAGAGGTCCACGACTATGACCTGGCCACCAACCTAGAGCCAGACCAAGTCGAAGAGCTCTTTTTTAACTATCCCCTCTATAAGGTAGGCAAGAAGTTTGGGACCCTGGGGATTGTTAGCCCCCAGGGGCTGGTGGAAGTCACCACTTACCGGGAAGATGGGGCCTATGAGGGCCACCGCAAACCCAAGGAAGTGACCTTTTCCAAAAGTTTAGAAGAGGACTTAAGGCGGCGGGACTTTACCATTAATGCCATGGCCTACCATCCCCAGCGGGGGCTTGTTGATCTTTTTGACGGCAGGGGGGACCTGGAAAAAAGGATCCTTAGGACCGTGGGAGACCCCAACAGGCGGTTTAGGGAAGACGGCCTTAGGATTTTGCGGGGTCTTCGCTTTATGGGTCAACTGGACTTTAGGATAGACCACCGGACCCAGGAGGCCATGAAAAACAACCGGGACCTTATAGACTACCTGAGCCGGGAGAGGATTCGAGACGAAGTCTTTAAAATTCTAGTCCAAGATAAGCCCTCAAGGGTGCTTTATAAGATGCTGGATTTGGGTATATTAGAAAAAATCCTTCCCTCCCTTATGGCCACCGTGGGTTTTGACCAAAAGACCCCCTACCATGACAAGACGCTTTTTGACCACATCCTCTGTGTGGTGGACAGGACCCCCAGGAAATTAAATGTCCGCCTGGCGGCCCTCTTCCATGACATAGAAAAACCAGCCACCCTGTCCATAGACCAGAAGACAGGTCGGGCTCATTTCTTTGGTCATGATAGTCTAGGTGCCCAAAGGGCCGAGGAGATTTTAAGGGCCTACCGGGCCTCTAAAAAGGACATAGATTCAGTCAAGGCCCTGATTAGTGACCATATGAAGGTCCACCAAGAGATGAGTGACCGGGCCCTAAGACGGCAAATCCGCCGGGTGGGAGAGGATAATGTCCTAGACCTCTATGACCTGATGTTAGCGGATATGGCCTGCACGGTGCCAGGCAGGGACCAGACCTTTTTATTAGAACGAAAAAAGCGGATAGAAGACCTTTTGGCCCAAGGTCTGCCTGACCAGAAGAGCCTAAAGATTAATGGACGGGACCTGATGGACCTGGGCCTAGAAGAAGGACCGCAAATTGGCCAGGTCCTAAGGGCCCTAGAAGAAGAGCTTTTAGATGATCCAGACAAAAACAAGAGAGACTATCTTCTAGACCGGGCCCGCCTTTACATTAGGGAAATTAAATTATAGAGATAAATGACCCATTAAGTGGTCAAGACAGGGTTTTTGATATACAATAGGTGTATAGTGAAAAAGGAGAGCTAAGGATGGGAAAATTATTTGGAACAGATGGAATTAGAGGGCTAGTAGGTCAAGATCTAAGCCCTCAATTGGCTTTTAGGGCCGGTCTGGCAGCAGGAGAGATTTTAGCCAATAAAGAAAAATCAGGAAAAAGAGGCCAGGTGGTCCTGGGACGAGACACCCGGATTTCTGGGCCCATGCTGGCTTCTGCCCTAGCCAGTGGCCTTGCCGCCATGGGACTAGATGTCATAGACCTGGGCGTTATTCCCACACCTGGAGTGGCCTACCTAGTTAGAAAGTACCAGGCAGACTTAGGGGTGGTTATTTCAGCCTCCCACAACCCCTACCCCTATAATGGGATCAAGTTTTTTTCTAGCCAGGGCTACAAGTTAGATGACAGGATAGAAGAGCAAATGGAAGCCCTAATCCTAGACCCAGACTGGGAGGGGAATTTTGCCCCTGTGGAGGACCTGGGCCAGATCCAAGTCAGCCACCAGGGCAAAAAAGACTATGAAGCCTACCTCCTAAGTCTTTTAGAAGGAGCCGACCTATCCCAGCTAAAGATCGCCCTTGACCTGGGTAACGGGGCCCTTTATCATATAGCAAAGGAAGTTTTAACTAAGGCAGGGGCCCAGCTAGAGGTCATCCACCAGGAACCCAACGGACTTAATATAAATGATGCCTGTGGGTCCACAAGCCCTAAAGAAATCCAAGACCTGGTCCTTAAAACAGGGGCAGACATGGGCTTTTCCTTTGATGGGGATGCAGACCGGATTATTGCCGTAGATGAAAAGGGCAGACAGGTCGACGGAGACCATATCCTGGCCATTTGTGCCCGGCAACTAAAAGACCAGGGACTTTTGGCAGGAGATGGCCTTGTGGGGACCGTCATGACCAACATCGGCCTAGACCGCTACTTAGAAGACCTGGGCCTTAAGATCATCAAGGCCAAGGTAGGCGACCGGTATGTCCTTGAAGAGATGCTAGCTGGAGGCTATGTCCTTGGTGGAGAACAGTCTGGCCACATTATCTTTTTAAACAACAACACCACAGGAGATGGCCTAGCCACAGGCCTCCACCTGATCAAGGTGGCCTTAGAATATAAGGAGAGCCTAGGTCAGCTAAATGACCTCATGGTCTCCTATCCCCAAGTCCTAGTCAACGCCCAGGTAGCCAACCATAAAAAACAGGCCTACCTAGACAATGAAACCATCAAGGAAGCCATCAAGGCCCTTGAAGACAAGTTTGGGAAAACAGGCCGAGTGGTCATCAGACCCTCAGGGACAGAGCCCCTTGTCCGGGTTATGATAGAAGGCCAAGACCAGGAGATGTTAGAAAAGGAAGCCAGGCGGCTGGCAGACCTTATAGAAAAGGAATTAAGCTAGGAGGTAGACAAGTGGCAAACTATCGAATTGTATCAGACACTGCCTGCGACCTAAGTCAAGATATAGCCCAGGACATGGGTTTAGCCTATGTTCCCTTTAAGATCAATATAGAGGGAAGAGAGTATGTAGACAATGAAGACCTAGATATAGAGGTCTTTATTGAAAGGATGAAGGAGAGCAAAAACCCCATTCGTACCGCCTGCCCAGCACCGGCAGAATTTGAAAAGGCCCTTGAAGACCAAGGGGATTGTCCAGGTATTTTTCTAGTGACCATTTCCTCCAAGTTAAGTGGGTCCTACAACGCAGCGGCCCTGGGGATGGAAGAATTTAAGAAGTCCCACCCCGACACCCCCGTGGCCCTTATCGATTCTAAATCAGCCTCAGCCGGCCAGACCAATGTGGTTTATGAGCTCTACAAGCTAATCCAAGCCGGCCTAGCCTTTGACCAGATCCAGGAAAAAATAGAGGACTTTATCAATAGCCAAGAGACCCTCTTCCTCTTAGAGAGCCTGGACAACCTCATAAAAAATGGCCGGATCAAAAAGACCGCCGGCCTGGTTATCAACAAGCTCAATGTCAAGCCCATCATGCGGTCCAACGAGGGAGAGATTGCCCTTCATGAAGTCCACAGGGGTTTTAAACGGAGCCTAAGAAAACTGGCAGACTATGTTATTTCCAGCCTAGATGAAGAAGACAACCAAAGGTTTACCATCTCCCATGTGGATGGGTGGGACAAGGCCGGGCAACTAAAGGACTGGATCCTTGAAAAAAGACCCAAACTCGACATAAAAATTAGCCAGGCCAAGGGCCTATCCACTGGCTATGCTGACGTGGGAGGCCTGGTTATCGGCTTTTTGCCTAGATAAATCCTGCCTTGGCGTTGATTTTTGCGTGGAATTCATGTATTATGAACTTATATATATTAAATCAGGAATGTAGGAGGAAAAAACAATGGGAAAAGAAGTATTTGAAAGAAATAAGCCCCACGTTAACGTTGGGACTCTA
>JAUNLJ010000005.1:79522-87896 GCA_030532305.1 Tissierellia bacterium | reverse complement strand
TATTGAAGAAGACTATCTAAAGTAAGCCAGGAAAAGAAGGAAGCTAGGAAAAAGGCCCCTAGGGCCTTTTTTTTCGTGGTTAAAAAGAGGCCTAGGGTCAAAAAAAGATGGGAAAAAATTAAATTTATTTTTCCTACAGGGTCTAGGGATAAAGACACTGGTAGGCCAAAAAAAGTCTCAAGATAAGGCCCTAGGCCATGTATCATAAAAAAATAAGGGAAAAATAATAAAAAAATCTTGTAAAACCCAGGTAAAGTATAGTAAACTATTGGACATATGATTTTTGGCGCATGTATTTTGCCAGGAAGAAGAGGCCAAGGGCCCCTTACTGGGATAGGAATGGGACAAGAGGGGTTTTTCCAGTCCCAGGGCCGGGTAAGAAAGAAAGAGACCGGGACAGGCCCCCTGTCCCAAAAAAAGAAGAGACTAGCAGGCAGGTAAGCCTGCTTGAGTAGGATAGAAAAGGAGGGATTTATGACTTCCAAAATAAAAAGGGGACTTTCCCTTATTTTAGCGAGTATCATGTTAGTTAGTTTCTTCCCCAGGTCGGCTTTTGCCGCAGTAGAATTGCCCACTTGGACAGAAGAAACCAAGGAAGCTAAGGCCGGAGGCTGGGACTTGCCCCAGGGTACCAAGCTCTTTGGACAACCAGATGCAGGCATTATTATGTCCAACTTTGGCGTCACCTACGATGGCCACTTCATTAATGATACAGGTCGCACTGTATTAAAAGCCACCACCAACCAAGAAAATGTAACCATGTCTCCAAGATGGAAACATATCGCTTTTAAGTTTGACCCGGTCCTATACGAGATGATTGACTTCGAAAATTCTTATTACCTGTCCTCCGATGGGACCCGGGCTTTTCGGTTTACAAGCCCCACTTTTGGGACTTCTGCCCATGAAAGGTTTGTGGCCTTTGAAAACCACCGGTCCGGCCACCACTTTAACGAGGTCTATCTAGTTTTAAAAAGTGGAAAGACCTGGGAGGATGTTCAAAAGAGTGGCGACCACACTGTCCAAACCCGGGTCTATACAGGCAAGGGAGAACAGGTTTGGTCCAAGCACGCCCAGTCCCAGGCTAGCTTAAATGTTCAACCAGGCTACACCTCCTACACCCAGTCCTTTACCATTACAGACCTGGTGGAAAAAAGGGATGCCTTTATTAACGGCCGTTGGAATAATACCGGGGCCTTCCAGGACATGAACATGATTAAGTCCACCAACTTAAAAACCACCTTTATTCCCGAAGAGGGGATTTTAAGGGTCATGTATTTTTACACCCACTCCTATTTGTATTCCAACGCAAAATCAGAATACAAGGCCTTCCGCCAAGGCTTTTCCAAAAACCTCCTTCCCTATTTAAAAAAAGATGCAGGAGGCGCCCTGGCCCGGGTCTATATTGGAGACCACAATACCAAGCCCTATAAGGATGCCATAGGAGCAGACGGCAAGCCCCTCTATGTTGCTATAAAGCCTGAAAATCTCATCTTAGATGAGGGCATGTATAACTTTATGGCGGCCAGTGCAGAATTTAAAGAGAGCGTCCAAGGGACCCTGCCAGAAGAGCTAAGGTCTAAAATAGCCGAGGCGCCAAAAGGCCAGGCCCAAAACTATATCCACTCTACAACGGGAACCTCCAACCCTACGGTGACCATTGTGGACTACAATGTGGATGTGGAGAGCATAGAAAGGGAACTTTTAGGGGGCCAAAATCTTGCTGAAAGAGTCATCTTTGATTCCATGTACTTGGAAGACAGCATGCCCTCGGCCTACTTTGAATACACCCTGAAAAAGGACTTGGTCCTTCCCAAGGGATCCACCCTGGATGTGGCTTATGGAAAGGCCTTTGCGGCAACACCAGCCTACCACGATAATTATACGGCCAATATTATGTTTGGGGATAACAAGGCCCTGGACCTGATCCACAATGTGACTGGGGGCCAACTCTATGGGAGCTCGAGCGTGGACCGAGGAACCCTTTACAAGACCCACTCAGGCATGACCCTTCCTGCAGGCACCCCCATCCGGATTGTAAACTTGGAGGACCGGTTCTCAGGTCCTAAACACTGGCTAGAGCCTGATATTCTTAAAGAAGATAAAAAAATAACCTTTACTATTACAAAGCCCGATGGGACCGTCCTTGTCAATGAGACCCTGGCCCTACAAGCAGACAAGCTCCATAAACCGGAGATTGTCCAGAAATCGGCCATTATTTCCTCTGGGCTGGTTCAAAAATCTAAGAAACCCTTGGTTCAAGAAGTCTTTACCGATAGCAGGAAGGTGGAGGGTTTGACGGCCCTTCCCAACTCCTGGATTTATGCCGACTATCCCAACAAGGACCAAAGGCTCTTTACCTATGAGTTAGATGCTTTCGTACCGGACGAAACACAGGATACAGAAAAATATAAAATTCCCACGGAAAAGATCGATGGTGAAACAGTAGGTAAAGTCGTGACCAAAGTTGAATCGGGAGCGGAATTTAACGGTTACCCCTATGAATTTGGAGAGATCTTGGAAAATCCCTTGACCAAGGACATGCCCATTCGCTTTGCCACCAAGGCTCAAGCGAAAGTCACCTCCGATCCCGTCATGGAACAGGTTCAAGCCAAGGTCCATTTTGACCTAAACGGCCAGACCTCCAAGATCGACGGAAACAACTTTATCGAAAAAATTGCCCCCTTGAATAGGGAATACGCCTATACCGTCACGGAAGGCGCCGTCACCGGAGATAAAAACCCCAATTATGTGGCTTCTGGCTTTGCTGGCCTGGAAGAAGGCCAAGTCGTGGGCGGAGAAAACCTAAGAATCGATGAAACCAGGCCCACCGTCACTGTTTCCCAAAAGCTAAGGGACCAAGAGGGCACGGAGACCACCCTCAACCGGCAAGTCGTGAACTTTACCGACCACAACGGCCAGCCCTATGCCACAGCTGGGGAAGATGGGGTGGTCAGGGCCTATGATGTGAATAAGCTCTTGAAACGGCAATTCCCCGTAAATGAAGAAATCAACCTTCCCAAGGCCAAGCGGATTGTGGGTTGGACCACGGTGAAACTCCAAGATATCCCCGGGGGCAAAACGGCCCAAGACCAATACTACGCTTTGCTTGATGCCGGGAACAAAACCCTCCGTCAAGTGGATGACTGGGCCAAGGCTGAAGATGAAGCCTATGTTTTTGACGCCCAGTCTCCCCTAGATGGAGAACGGACCGTCTATGCCGTCTACGGGGGACCCACCATCGTCCTCCACTCCGGAGTAAATGATGCCGAAGGCAAAGAAATCATCCACCGGCTTCCCATAACCCAGGCAGATATTGATGGTATCGATGAGTATATAGGGAACCTGGATGCCACTTCTCAAGAGAGGGTTAAAACTCACACCATCATTAAAGACATGCCCCAAGCCCCCTACACCGACCGGGACAAGGACCTGGCCAAGGCCCATCCCGACTTGAAGGCCTTTAAGAAGGACAACCACTCCTTTATCGGCTGGCGGGCCTATGAGGACGAGACAAATTTTGTGGCCGGGAGAAACAGTGGCCGGATTGCCGACCTGAAAAAGGGCCAAGTGTCTGACGGTGAGGGAGGCACAAAACCGGTTCCCAAGTTGACAGAATCCTATAAAGCCCTCCTAGAGAATAAAACCACAGTGGCCCTGCCCAACGGTTTTAACTTTGCCATCAGGGCCCAAGACTTTGGCAACTATTCCACCGTCGAAGATATCATCAACCATGTGGATGAGATCCACCTCTACGCTGTCTACCGTCCCTTCTTTGAGATTACCGTCCACCCCCAATACCAGGTGGTGGATAGCACAACCGATCCCAAAAACCCCAAATATATAGACGGGGTGGACTCAGAAAAACAAGACCACCTAAAGATCGGCCTCCTCTACCGGACTGCCGTCACCAGCTACGGGGTCCCCACTATGGACGCTTCTGCCAACTACAACCCCATTGGGGATGCAGCCACCGTTCTTCAAACTTGGGATCCGAAAGCTCAAACTCTGGAAGATCCAAAGTGGACCCTTCCCGGATTCGACATCCTGGGTCAACGCCGGTCCTATGTATCCGTCGTGGTCCCCCAGGGCAAAGAAGAGGCCTATACTAAGTTTGCCAGCCCCTTTAGCGAAACCAGCTGGTCTAAATTGGGCATTTCCACCTATATTAAAACCGATGGAAATGCCCTAGACAAAACCGGTCCCATTAACCTCTATTTCCACAATGAGGACCTGAGAGATCCCTACAAAATGAACCTGGCCAAGACCCAAGCCTTTGAACTGGTCCATGGGACTACCGTGGATGCCTTCACCTCAGCCACAGCCAGAAAGCCCCTATTAAATACCAAAAGAGAAGTTGTGGGCTATGACATTGTCATGACCCAGGCCCTAGAAACCCTGCCCACCCCTGAATTTGAAAGGGTAAAAGATACCGATAAGGAAATCAAGCTAAAGTGGCCGGGAGGGGAAGTTTACGAGGGCATCAATAGGGTTGAGCTGACTGTGGACGGGGGAGAAAATGCGCCCACCTATAGCTTGGTAAAACAAGCCGACGGTAGCTTTGCCGGTGAAAACGGCCTTAGTGCAAAAATCGTCAACAACCAGTTTCTTATCACCGGCATAAGCCTTGAAGGCAAGGGTGGCAAAGACATGACTGCCAAGTTCTTAAAGGCAACCTCCGAAGGGGCTATGGAAAGTGCCCCGGGTAAAACTAGGATCCTGTCTGACAAGACCTCTGCTCCGGTAGAAGAGTTTAAACAGACTAGGAAGCAGGGAGAAAACCCCGTGGTGAACTTTACCGTTCCCGACAAGACCCTGGACCAAGTGGGGGTAGGATCCAAGTACAGGGTGGAAAAATACGATGATAAGACTGACACATGGGTTCTCGTAGGCGAGAAAACCTTGACCGAAGAGGACAAGGTGGCCGACAAGTTTGGCGGCAACAGCTACCCCGTCCTTCTAGATCCTAAGAAAGTCAAAGACGGAGATACCCTTCGCATTGTGGCCTGGGAAGCCAACCCCGATGCCGAGGATGGCTTCTCTAAGCCTGCCCTTAGCCAGGTGACCGTCATCCTAGACCTTCAGGGACCCACAGGAAAGATCACAGGAAAGGACGAAAGCTTTAGACGTTTTGTCAACCTGACAGGGGAATTAAAGGACATTCCCCACGGCCAAGAGGTGACCTTGGAAATTAGTGGAGGTGGCCAAGAACAAGGGGCCCAAGGCAATAAAAAGAGGACCTTTTCTAGCGAGGGGGCAGTCATCAGCTACCTCTACCAGCTTGACCGACAAGAGACCATGCCCACCATGTGGATTATTGCTGAAGACAAATTTGGCAACCAAGGGGTCAGCCCCGTGGTCTATCAGAAGACCCTCCAACTAGGGACCTCCATGCTAGACGCCAAGGCCCGGAAAAAATACGTCAACGTGACCGCCGATAAGGACGGCGCTAAAGTCACCCTCACTGTCTTCCAAAATGGCAATACAGAAGTGGCTAGTGGGACAGTTACCATTGACACAGCCGGTCAATATGTCCAGCTTAATCTCTTAAAGGAAGATGGCACGGCCTATCGTTTAAAGAAGGGGGACCGTCTCCATATGACGGGCATCCTTGAAGAGGATGGGGCCACCTACACGGCCAACCCCGTGGACAAGTTCATCAAGTATCGGGAAACCATCCTTAATGGGCCTCAGACACAAGGCCTTTCTGGAGGTGAGGGGATGACCAGTCTGGGCCTAGGGATCTCCCAGGACCTTCTCTCTCCCATGGTAGGGGCTCCAAGGGCCAACAATACCCATGTAAGTCTTAAAACCCAAAGGATTGGCCAAGACGCCTTTGATTGGAGCCTATTTCCCAATGGGAAGTTTACTGTCAAATTTGGTTATACCGATGCCCATGGAGAGGAACAAAGCCTAGAGGGATCTATGACCTTTACTAAAGAGGGGACCCAGAGCACGGTAGTTAATTGGCCCCAAAACCTGGGGGTTCAAAGTCTTCACCTGTTTACTGATTTTGACGACCACTACGACATTCGTGCTGAAGCCAGCACAGATAATTCAGAGGGGGAAGCCGGCCATGTGAACTTTACTTTCACCGTCTACGAACTTCCCGACACCATGGTCAATGTAAACTACCTGGATGTTTATGGGAATCCATTGACAGATAATTATCCTGGAGAAGATGAAGAGGTCCCCAGCTTTAAAATTGGCTTAGGAGACGGAAGGCCAGAAGTTTCCTTGCCTAAGGAGGATGTCGCCTTTAATATTAGGGATTGGGGGGATATGAAGGTTAAGCTGAGTGAAGCCGGTGCCGATGCCATATATGACAGTGGAGAAGCTGATGCTGATGTCCTTAACAAGCTTTCCACCCTTCCCATCACCATCGATGGTGAAACAGAGGGAAGCTTTACAGCAGGGACAGGTGATAAAGCCAAAGACTACAAATACACCATCTTCCAAGCTTCCAAGAAAGACCACCCCATGCTTGCCATCAGCTACCAAGCCGATGCCATTACCCCCCAACCGGATTCAAAGGGCACCTACCCCGAGACCCCCAACGGCTATACCCGGCTTACCTTTAAGGCAGCCCAAGTGGATGGAGAGGGTAAGATCACCCTTGACGGAACCTTTGGAAATGGGGAAAAAGAAGTCTATATCGACGTCAAAAATGGCGTTGGGTATGACAATGAAAGCCTAAAGGCTGAAATAGACAAATTACCTCCAGCCACAGTGGAAGTTGGTGAAACCACTTACCAACAAAAAACTGCCACTCCTTGGCGTCCAGTAATTCCGGAATCGGGGGTAGTTTCAGAAATTGACAAGACCACCTACAATGCCGTCTATGCCAAATCTGAAGAAACCATCATCCCCTACCAACCAGAAGATTCAAAGAATCCAACAGACGAAAATGATCCGAACATTCCGAAGACCGATGGAGAAGGCAACACCATTGATCCCTCTGAATATGTAAGAGTAGCCTTTAAGGTAGACCCAGCAGGGTCCGGTCTATTGAGCCTAGGGGATGTGACAGACAAAGCCGTCGTTTCTGCATTGGTGAAAATAGGGACTAAGTGGGCAGAAGTGACCTTGCCAGAAAAGACCCCTGTAGAAAACAGTGGTTATCTGTTCTGGTACTGGACAGCTGATCCGGCTGAAACCGTAGCAGATGGCCATATTAAAACCGCTAAGTTTGTCAAAGATGGCGATGACATCACCGGCAACGATAACTCCTTGCCCGATGGCCTTCATGCCGTCACCGTAGCCAAGGGCCAAGGGGTAGAAGACGTAACGGATGGAGAAGGAAAGTCCCTCTTTGGCAAGACCTACGCTGTAAAAGATAAGGGAACCTTGGCTCAAGCTAAATTCCCAACCCTTACAGCATCCACAGACTACAAAAATCCTAAGTGGTATAAGGATCAAGAGACACAAGCGACAACAGACCCCTTTACAGTAACTATTACAGGTCCTACTATCTTCACAGCCAAGGCTATCGAAGAAACCACTGCCGACAAAGTAACAGCAGCCGGTGGCCTAGTCGCTAAAAACTTTGGCGTGTGGAAAGACACAGAAATAGGAGCCGACTTCTGGAAACAAGGGGTTGCAGCGGGTACAGATGATGAGGCCAAGAAAGCCATCATCAATACAGCCCTAGCTGACGCCACCGTTGCCGATGTGACAACCCCAGCAAGAAGCACAACAACCAAGGGAGACTACACAGGAAATCTTAAAGTAAGCTTTAAAGACGGATCAAGCCTCACCGTAGAACACCAAGTGCTCTATGTCTGGGAAAATAAAGAAGACATCACCGAAGAAAACAAAAACAATCCAAAACCTGCGGACAGTATCGACGCGGTCTTTAAAGCAGGCCAAGGGATCAAGGATCACGCAGAAGGGGACGAACTAGGAAGAAAAGTCGTTAAACCCAATACGACCCTAGTAGAAGCAGACTTCCCAGTGTAGACCCAGCCACAGACTACAAAAATGTGACCTGGACTCCAGAAGTTAAAGTTGTTACAGCTGAAAACAACACCTTTACAGCCAAGGCAACAAAGGAAACCACTGCAGACAAAGTCACAGCAGCCGGTGGCTTAAAAGCTGTCGACTTCGGCGTGTGGAAAGACACCGAAATAGGAAGCGACTTCTGGAAACAAGGGGTAGCAGCGGGTACAAGCGATGCGGACAAGAAAGCTACCATCGATGCAGCCTTAGCTGCCGCCACCGTGACCGATAACACCACCCCGGCAAGAAGCACAGCCGCCAAGGGAGACTATACCGGAAATCTCAAAGTAACCTTTGCAGACGGATCAAGCCTCCCCGTAGAAAACCAAGTGCTCTATGTCTGGGAAAATAAAGAAGACATCACCGAAGAAAACAAAAA
>JAUNLJ010000005.1:0-79422 GCA_030532305.1 Tissierellia bacterium | reverse complement strand
CACCAGGCACCCTCACCGTCAATGCCAAACCCGACACCACAGCGCCCAAGGCACCCACTAAGGCAGAAGGAACCGAAGGCCAGGGAACAGTCAGCGTGACCTTGCCCATAAACGATGGTAGCGAAGACGATCTTAAGCCCAAGGATAAGGTGGTTATCACCAAACCCAACCCCGACGATCCTCAAAACCCCATCGTCGTAGGCGAGAAAGAACTGACTGAGGAAGACCTACAAAAGATCGCCAATGGAGACCCCATTGAGGTTCCCCTTAAGAACAACGAAACCTTAGATCCCGATACGGACTACAAGGCCCACACGGAAGATCCCAGTGGAAACAAGTCTAAGGATGTCCCTGTAACCGTTAAGCCTAAGGATAATCCAAGCACCCCATCTAAGGAGCCCACTATAGATCCTGTCACCGAGGGGGACAAGACCATTAGCGGGGGCGGTGTTCCTAACGCCAACATCTCTATTAAGATTCCTGGCGTGGACACCCCCATTGAGACCACCGTGGATTCTGATGGGAAGTGGAAGGTTCCAGTTCCTGAGGGAAAAGATTTAGAAGCCGGGGAAGAGATTACTGCCACACAAACAGAAGAGGGTAAGACACCTAGCCAAGCACAAACCACGGTTAAGGAAAAAGATGACCCCGAGACACCTCCTATTGATGATGATGGAAATTGGGGGACCATAGGAGGAAAACCCAAGGAAAAGGGCGAACACCTTGCCTTTATCTACGGGTATCCTGACAAGTCTGTAAGACCTGGAGGTAATATTACCCGGGCGGAAGCCGCCGCCATGATTTCTCGTTTGGCTGGCTTGGACCTTAGTGATAACTCCAAGGCCATGTATGATGACACACCTAGTGCATGGTATAATCCCTATATCAATGCCATGGTGAAGAAGGACCTCATGTTTGGTAAGGATGGAAAATTCCGTCCCAACGAGCCCATTACTCGTGGAGAGTTCGCAAGAGCCCTTTATTATATCGACCATGAGTCCAACAAGGTGGCCCCCTTTGAAGATGTCAAGGGCCATCCCTATGAAGAAGCCATCAACCAAGCCTATGGAAACGGCCGGATTATGGGTTATCCCGATGGGACTTTCCGTCCTGATGCAGCCATCCAACGGGCTGAAGCAGCACGGCTCTTAAACCGCTTTGCCGGTCGCTGTGTCCAGGAAAGAGGGGTCCAGGATGTATGGACTGACCTCATTGGCTTTACCGACCTACCTGTAAACCACTGGGCTTACTATGAAATTCTAGAAGCGGCCAATAGCCACAGATACTACCGCATCCGGAAGTATAATGTGGAAGAAAGGTGGATTCGCATCTTAGAATTGGAACAAAGGTAGTTAGTTGGCCTTAGAACCTAAGAAAAGCCGTCCTATCAGCTGATAGGGCGGCTTTTTTCTGTCTAGGCTAAAGAAGAAAGAGACCTCTTAGGGGGTCTCTTTTTTGTAGGCCTTTAGGGGGTCTAGGGCATATTTTTTTAGGAAGAAGAGGCTGACTAGGCCAGTGGTGGCTTCAGAGGCGGCCAGGGCATAGTAGAGGGAGACCCCCTTAAGGAGGTAGGTGGCCAGACCCACCATGAGGCTAAGGACCAGGATGGACCGTAAAAAGGAGATGGTCAGGGCAATCCGGCCCTGGCCCAGGCTGGCAAAAAAACTAATGCAGAGGATGTTAAAGCCAATAAAGGGGTAGGCCCAGGCGTATCTGGAGAGAAAGTCCTGGCTAAAGTCGGCCAGGGGGCTGGTGGGGTCAAAAAAGAGGCCGATGATATCTTGGGAGTAGAGGACAAGGACCAGGCCGGCCAGGAGGTTAACTAGGCCCACAAAGGCCAGGCCCTGGAGGAAGGACTTTTTAATTTTTTGGACCTCTCTTTTACCGTAGTCATAGGCAAAGAGGGGGGCCAGGCCCTGGGAGATGCCGGACATGGTGACAGAAACAAAGGAGGAGACATAGGAGACCAGGGTGTAGGCAATGACCCCCTTTTGGCCAAAGACTTTAAGAAGGCTAATATTATAGAGAAAGACGGTGTAGCCCAGGGCCACTTCTGTAAGGGCATCCCCCAGGCCCAGGGGGAGGGCTTTTTTGAGGATGGCGGGGTCTAGGCCCTTGACAAAGTGGAGGCGGCCCTTTTTTCTTAGGAAGTGGCTTAAAAAGACCAGGCTGGAAACCAGCTGGGCTAGGCCTGTGGCCAGACCGGCCCCAAAGATGCCCAGCTGGAGCTGGACAATAAAGACATAGTCTAGGACCACGTTGGTGAGGGCGGCAGAGAGGACCCCCAGGGTGGATACCAGGGGGAAGCCATCGACCTTGACCAGGACTTCTAGCTGGTAGGAGACCATAAAAAAGAGGCCAAAGGGGAGGAGGATGCCCAGGTAGCTCTTGAGGGGGCCATAGGAGGAGGCATTGGCCCCTAGAAAGTGGAGGAGGGGCCTAAAAAAGAGGGCCAAAAGGAGGACATAGACCAGGCTAAAGGCTAAAAGGGATAGGAAGCCTGTGGTAAAGATTAAGTTGGCTCTTTGGGTCTTTTTTGCCCCTAGGGCCTGGCCAATAAGGGCCTGGATCCCGATGCTAAAGAGGATGCCCAGGGCAAAAAAGGAGGTCACAATGGGGAGGGAGAGGTTAATGGCAGAAAATTCCACCGGCCCCACATAGTTGGCTACAAAATAGCCGTCAATCATGGTGTAGAGGGAAAAGATCCACATGGCCAAGATGGAGGGGATGGTAAAGCGTAAAAAACGTTTCATTTTGCACATCCTTTTTTGTATTCTTCCCCTATTATAGCACAGGGGCCCAGGGAGAAGAAGGGCATAAAAAGGCCCTCCTAGGCTTTTTCCCAGGAGGGTTTTTCTCATTTTATTCACTTCGGATGGCGTCTAGGGCGGACAGGTTCATGGCTTGTTTGGCGGGGAAGTAGCCGGCCAAAACCCCCACCAGGGAGGAAAAGGCAAAGGCCACCAGGATCAGCCAAAGGGGGATGATGGAAATCTTCATGGAGACGTCCGTTAGGTCGGCCCCACTAGAGGCCAGGTAGCTGGCCGTCAGGCCGTTCATGCCAAAGGAGATAATCAGGCTAAAGAAAACCCCAATGGCCCCACCCAGAAAGCCAATAAAGCCCGATTCTACCAGGAAGAGTTTTTGGATGTCCTTGATGGAGGCCCCAATGACCTTCATGACCCCAATTTCCCGGGTCCGTTCGTAGATGCTCATAATCATGGTGTTGGCAATCCCAATGGCGGCCACCACAAAGGAAATGGCCCCAATGCCGCCAAAGATGGCCTGGAAGATGAGCATGCCCTTGTCCATTTCCTCTAGCATATTGGTCAGGCCGTAGGACTCGTAGCCCTCTATCTTGAGCTGGTTTTGGACAGCTTCTACATTTTCTGGCTCATCTACCATGATCTTAACCTGGTTGTAGGACCGGCGGTCCGGCAGGTCCATGTCCAGGGTCTTGAGGATTTTTTCGTAGTTGGAGATGGAGGTGTAGATGGAGATGGACTTGCTATAGTCGTTACTTTTTTCCAGGATCCCGGAGACAGAGATGGGGACGGTCTTTTGGGGGGTGGAGGAGACCTCTTTGCCAAACATGGTAGAAGGGTCCAGGGTGGCCAGGTTGATTTTGGCATGGAGGGGGTTCAGGGGGGCCTCTGGCTCTATAAAGTTGCCCTCCTCGTCAAAGCCATAGGCCGGGGGTTTTTTGGGGTCATAGAAGTTTACGGCCACCTGGTCCCCAAAGACAAAGTCGGAGGATTTTTCCTTAAAGGCTTGGCCCTCGGCCAGGTCCCAGCCAAAGTCAGAAAAGGCCTGGGCGTCCATGGCCACCAGGCTGACAAAGTCATTGGTGTAGCGGCCAGAATGGAGGGTAACCTGGGTGGAAAACTGGGGGGTCACGGCCTTAACGTGGGGCATTTTTTTAAAGGCCTTCAGGGTGGCCTCGGTGATCCGGGTGGGGTTGCCCCGGTCGTCTATGCCGGGGCTTACGTCTAAGAGGGTCACATCCCCCATGGATAGCATAAGGTCCTCGTTGGTTTTTTGGATTCCAAAGCCTAGGCTCATCATGACAATAATGGCCGTGGTTCCGATAACCACCCCCAGGAGGGTGAGGGCCGTCCGGAGCTTGCGGCTCATGAGGTTTTTCCAGGCCATGGAAATTAGGTCTTGGACTTTCATTATAGGCTCAAATCTTGGTCGTCATCGGCCTTCTTCCGTTTTTTGCGAACATAGAAGGCAATGGCCAGGGCAAGGACCACAATCAGGCCCAGGGCTAGGGGGAGGGCCCAGGGGGGTCTGGCTGGACCATTTGTGGCCATGTCGCCCTCCTGGTCTAGGGCCCCTTCTTCGTCTACGTTTAGGCTAAAGGGCTGGATAATTTCTTGGGTCTCGCCGGTGGCATCGTCGTACTGGATGACCACTTCTCCCTTTTGCTTGCCGGCTTCGGTGGGGGTAATGGACACATTGTAGGAGTCTTGGGTGCCGGGGGCAAAGTTGCCTACAAAATAGGTGTTAATGTCTGTGTCAAAGTTTCCCCGAACCTGGACCATAACATTGGAAAGGGGGGACCGGCCGGTGTTAAAGAAGTCCATGGAAAGGGGGACTTCAGCCCCTAGGGGGACCTGGTCTTCCACCATAATACTCCCGGCTGTAATCTCTGCCTTTTGGACAATGGGGATCCCGATAATTTCAGAAGACTTGTAGGTCTGGCCCTGGCTATCTTCATATTCAAAGTTGGCGGCCAGGGTATAGGTTTGGGCAGCCATGTCGGCCATGGAGGAGAAGGTGATTTCCTTTTGGGCCGTCTTTCTGGGGCCAATGGATTCAATGTAAAAACTGTTGGAGGAATTAATGGGGGTAAAGGCCGGGCTAGAGCCTCCAGCCCCGGCCATGTCCATGCCCTGGGCCATTTGTTCTAGGCCACCAGCATCCACCTGGGTCCCCATGCTTTGGCCAGGGTCGGCGCTAAGGGAGACCTTGATGTTTTTAACGGTCTTGGACTTGTTGGTGTTATAGATGTCCAGACGGAGGGTAAAGTTTTGGCCGGCCTGGACAATCCGGGGCTGGAAGGAATAGTTGGAGATAATGATCTTGGGCATGTTGCCTGTGGAGGCCTCCTGGCCACCGGAGGCCAGGCCACCACCACCGCCCCCACCAAAGCCGGTTAGGTCAGGGCCTGGGCTGCCTCCAGATCCTCCAGCCAGGTCTAGGCTGGGCAGGCCACCGGGGGCCGGTTTTCCAGAGCCTTCCTTGTCGGAGGCCTCCCTTTTTACTTGGAGGTTGAGGGTCTTTTCCTGGGTCTGTTTTTTCCCGTCATAGGAGTCGGTGTAGGAGAGGGTCAGCTCAAGGGGGTAGTTTTTAGCCTGGGCTCCCTCATCTAGGCAGTAGAGGAAGTCGTAGGTTTTTTCTTGGCCTGGGGCCAGGGTGTTTTCCTTAATGGAGGCATCAGACTGGGCCACCAGGTCTTTTTTATCTGTGGGGGTGGCGGCGATGAGGATATCCTTGGCTGGCCGGTCTCCCCCGTTTTTGATGGTAAAGGAGATATGGATTTGCCCACTAAGGCTAATTTGGCTGGGGGCAGATATGTTGGAGAAAGAGAGGAGGTCTTCTTGGCCCTTTTCCTCCTGGACCTTGGCAGGTGGGGTAGGCTGGCTAGGCTCGGGAGCCTGGCCTCCGGCTAGGACCGGTTGGCTAAGTAAAACTAGGCTAAGGCCTAGGGCGACAATCGATGTTTTTTTCATAATTCCTCCTTAAGACAGTGGGTGTCTTTTTTGTGATCTTCTTGACTTGGGTTTTGGGATGGGGGTGGGGTCTTGGTCTCGTCTCGGATGATCTGCCCATCTCGCATTTCCACAGTCCGGTCGGCATAGTCGGCCGTCTCCTGGTCGTGGGTAACAATAATCAGGGTCTGCTGGTGTTTTCTGGCCATGTCCGTCATCAGGTCCATGACTTCAATGGAGGTGGCCGTATCCAGGTTGCCTGTGGGCTCATCAGCAAATAGGATGGGGGGAGAATCCACAAAGGCCCGGGCAATACTCACCCTTTGCTGCTGGCCCCCACTCATTTCCTTGGGCTTGTGGTGGAGCCGGTCACCTAGGCCGACTTTTTCTAAAATATCCCGGCTGGCCTCCTCCCTTTCCTTTTTGGGGACCCCCTTAAAGATGAGACCCAGGGAGACATTTTCTAGGGCCGTTAGGGTGGGGATGAGGTTGTAGGACTGGAAGACAAAGCCCACATTGAGCTGGCGGAACTTGGCCAGCTGGGCTTCGCTTAATTTTTCCATATGGATTTTTCCGTTAACTAGGATTTCTCCCTTGGAGGGCCTGTCTAGGCCAGCCATCATATTTAAAAGGGTGGACTTGCCAGAGCCAGAGGTTCCCAAAAGGCAGAGGACCTCATTTTGCCTAATGTCAAGATTGATCCCCTTAAGGGCGTAGACCCTTTCTTGGCCCATGGTATAAACCCGGTAGAGGTCCCTGACCTGGATAAAAGATTTCACCACATTTTCACATCCTTTCCTTTTAGATTATAACAGGTTTAATTGGAGGACGTCAGGGGGCTTTCTAGAAGTTCATAAAAACTTAGAGAATGTTATAATTTTGTAACTAGTCGCCAAAAAACTCCAGGCCCTTTTCTGTTACCAGGGCGGAAAGGGGGATGTCGTGGTCTTCCCGGGGGACCTGGGCCACCCTTTGGAAGGAAAAGCCCAGGCCCAGGGCCATCTTGTGGGTCTTCTTGGCTAAAAATTCGTCATAGCAGCCCCCACCGTAGCCCAGCCGGTAGCCCTGGTCATCAAAAAGGAGGCCGGGGACCAGGACCAGGTCCACCTGGTTTCGGATCCGGTCTTCCACCAGGTCTTGGGGGAGGCTTAGGATCCCCATATGGCCGGGCTCAAGTTCGTCAAAGGTGTAGATCTCTAGCATCTTTAAGCTCAGGTCCCCCTTCTTGACAAAGGGGATATAGACTTTTTTTCCCCGGGCCAGGCTCTCTTTAATAAGGGGGTGGGTGTCCACCTCCTTGCCAAAACTGACAAAAACAAAGAGGGACTGGGCCTGGGAATAGTAACAAGAATTTAATATTTCTTCTAATATCTGACTAGAGTCCCTTTTCCAAAGGGCTGTAGATAGGTTATTTCTGCCATTTATGGCATTTTCCCTCAACTCTTTTTTTTGTAACATTTAGACAACCTCCTATTTCATTATTTTGTCATTTATACTATAATATTATGAGCTAGTAAGAAATAACTTGTTAACGGGGTGAGCATGTGATTACTTTTAAAAATGTCTATAAAGAATATCCCAACGGGGTCCAGGCCCTAATGGATATTAATATTGAAATTCCCCGTGGAGACTTTGTATTTTTTGTGGGCCCTTCTGGGGCTGGCAAGTCAACCATGATCAAACTCCTTATCCGGGAAGAGAAAACCACCCGAGGAAATATCTTCATCGATGATAAGGATATTACTAAATTAATGGATTTTCAAGTCCCTAAGTTACGCCGGAAGGTGGCTGTAGTTTTCCAGGACTACCGGCTCTTGCCTAAGAAGACAGTCTGGGAAAATGTGGCCTATGCCCTGGAGATCACTGGGGAGAGCCGGCGGGTCATCCGGCAGAGGGTGCCCTATGTCTTGGACCTCGTGGGTCTACAGGACAAGGATAAGTCCTACCCTTCAGAACTTTCTGGTGGGGAAGGCCAGCGCCTGTCCATTGCCCGGGCCATGGTGTCTAACCCATCGGTCCTCCTTTGTGACGAACCCACAGGCAACTTAGACAGTGAAACGGCCATGACGGTTATGGAGGCCCTAAAACGGGTCAACGAGGAAGGGGCTACTATTTTGATGGCCTCCCATGCCAGGGACATTGTCAATCGGATGAAAAAACGGGTGGTGACCCTGGAAAAGGGCCGGATTATTTCAGATGTGCAAGGAGGTTCCTATTATGAGGTTCATAAGGCAGATTCTGAATAATATCAAAGAAGCCTTTCAGGGAATTAGTCGAAACAAGGGCCTGGCGGGCCTATCTATTATATCTATTACGGCAGTCTTGGCCATTTTTGGTGTGATTCTCCTCCTGATCCTAAATATGACGGGCATGGCCCAGGTGACCGGGGAGAAGGTCAACAGCATTGTGGTTTATCTTTATGATGATGCCAGTGACCAAGAGGTCCAGGCCATTATTTCTGAGTTGGAGGCCACAGGCCATGTTAAAAATGTGGAGTTTACCTCCAAGGAAGAGGCCCTGGAAAAGTGG
This sequence comes from Tissierellia bacterium, assembly GCA_030532305.1. Taxonomy (GTDB): domain Bacteria; phylum Bacillota; class Clostridia; order Tissierellales; family Peptoniphilaceae; genus JAUNLJ01. Next base: position 71,176 of record JAUNLJ010000005.1, on the reverse strand, counting down.
AAGGATGAACTGGCCCTCCAAGACAATGACTATCTCTTGGAAGGCTACACAGAAGACAACCCCTTGCCCAACAGCTTGACTGTTGAGCTGGACCAGCTGGAGGTCACCGGTCCTTTGGCTGAAAAGATCCAAGGCATGAAGGGGGTAGAAAGGGTAGACTACCTAAGCGACTTGGTCTACCGGATTATGGAAACCACCAATTGGATTAAAAATTTGGGGATCCTTTTAGTGGCCATCTTATTCTTTGTGGCCATTATCCTTATTTACAATACCACCAAGGCCACCCTGGCCAACCGGAGTCGTGAAATTCATATTATGAAGTATGTTGGGGCCACCAATGGCTATATTCGCAGACCCTTTTTGATAGAGGGTTTGATCTTTGGCCTAGTCGCTAGTCTTTTGGCCCTGGCTATTATATATTTTGGTTATGCATCAATCTATGGGTCCATTAATCAAAGGATGGAAGTGCTCTTATCCTTTAGCCTGGTTAAGCCAGAGGGGATCCTAGTGGATATGGGAATTATATTTGCCTGTATAGGCGTAGGTGTGGGCTTAATTGGGTCTTCATTTTCAATTAAGCGCTACCTGAGTGTTTAGTTAGACCAGTGAGGAGGAAACATGGAGTTTGGAAATAAAGCAGAGAGAAAGATGGCTTTAGCCTTGGCCCTACTGATGGTATCAAGTCAGCCAGTTCTTGCGGAAAATTTGGAAGATAAAAAGGCTCAAGCCCAAGAAGAGAAGGCCCAGGTTCAATCAAATATGAGTGGGGTGGCCTCAAAAATAGACCAGGCCCAAGCCCAACTACCTGCTGTCCAAAAGGAAATTCAAGCCTTGGACAAAAGCATTAACCAGGCCAGTGTGGAGCTGTCTCAAGTTAATGAAGAGATCTACCGTTTGCAAGAAGAGATTGACCAGGTTAGGCAGGAGCTAGAGGCAGAAGAGGCCAGGCTTGAAGAAAACAAAGAGCTTTATGGCAAGCGCCTTCGGGTCATGTATATGGCCTCTGACACAGGTTATTTAGAAGTTTTACTTAGTTCACAGGATATAGAATCTTTTATTGGCAATGCCAAGCTGGTGAGCTCTGTTATCAACCAAGACCAAGGCCTTATTGACGAAATTAAGGCCCTGATCCAGGGGATTGAGGCTAAAAAGGCAGAACTAGAAGAGAAGGAGTCCCAGCTAGAAAACAAGAGGGGCCAAGTCCAAGCCAAGATGGCCAACCTTGAGGCGGCCAATGCGGCCAAGAGAAATTACATGGCCAGCTTAGAGTCTGACATTGCCCTTTATGAGGCCCAATATTCAGCCATGGAGGCCACCTCCAAGGCCCTAGACCAAGAAATTGCCCAGTATGATGCAGATATGGCCCTGGCCGCCCAAAAGGAAAGGGAGGCCGCCCAAGCTGCAGCCAGGGCAGAGGCAGAAAGAGCAGCAGCCCAAAAGGTCCAAGAAAATGCCGTTTCTAGCAGTGGATCAACAGGGGGGTCAGCAGGGGTGTCATCAGGCTCTTCTAACCTAGCTTCTGCAGACCACGAACCCATCCGGGCAGAAAAATCTGGTTCCCTTTACTGGCCTGTGCCGGGCCACCGCCGGATTTCCAGCCCCTACGGCATGCGGGTCCACCCTGTGACTGGGGTCACCAAGATGCATACAGGCATCGACCTTCCAGCCCCTACAGGAACCCCTATTGTGGCAGCAGAGGCTGGCACGGTGATTGCCTCTCGTTTTATGAATGGCTATGGGAACTGTGTTATGGTAAGCCACGGCAAGACCACTACCGTCTACGCCCACTGTTCTTCTAGGGCAGTGGCAGTAGGTCAAAGGGTAGAGGCGGGTCAAACCATTGCCTATGTGGGCTCAACTGGGATGAGTACCGGACCCCACCTACACTTTGAAGTTCGGGTTAACGGCAGCCATACCAACCCCATGAACTACCTATAAAGCTATAAGACTATTTTTTGAAGGAATCAAGGGACTTGGTTCCTTCTTTTGCTAGGAAGGACATGTGCATGAAAAAAAGAAATGTGGTCCTGGTTTTGGCCCTCCTCTTAATTACCAATGGGTTTACTCTTTTTTTTGCCTGGGGAGGCAATGGCCAGGCCCTTAAGGAGCTGGCCCTGGAGACCTATATTGAAAAGAACTATCTTAGGGAGGTGGACAAGGGGGCCTTTAACCAGGGGAAATTAAAGGGGATTGTGGCGGCCCTGGAGGACCCCTATTCCGCCTACTTTACCCCGGAGGAATACCAGGCCCTTTTAGAGACCACCCGGGGGAAGTTTTATGGGATTGGGGTCCAAATTGCCCCAGGGGAGGACAATCTCATTACTGTGGTGGCCCCCATTAAGGGGAGCCCGGCAGACCAGGCCGGCATCCAGTCTGGGGACAAGATTATCAAGGTAGAAGACCAGGAGGTCACTGCCGAGAAAATGGACCAGGCTGTGGACATGATGCGGGGAGAAAAGGGGACCCAGGTCCAGGTGACCCTCTTAAAGAAAAGGGGGGACAAGGTCCATATGGAGGAGGTGAGCCTTCTTCGGGATGAGATTAAGACAGAATCGGTCATTAGTGGGAGCTTGGAGGGGGATATAGGCTATATTGGCCTCACCTCCTTTGAAGAGGATAGCTCTGAAGACTTTAAGGCGGCCCTGGAGGTCCATGAAAAAAATGGGGTCAAGGGTCTGGTGGTGGACTTAAGGGGAAACCCGGGAGGGATCTTGGAGGAGGCCGTGGCCATTGCGGACCTCTTCTTAGAGGAAGGCAACATTGTCTATGCCACCGACAAGTCTGGCAAGAAGGTCTTTGACTTTTATGCAGAGGAGGGGGCCACAGACCTGCCCCTGGTCCTTCTAGTGAACCAGGGGTCCGCCTCTGCCTCAGAAATTTTGGCTGGGGCCCTAAAGGACCATGGCCGGGGGGTCCTAATCGGGGAAAAGACCTTTGGCAAGGGTGTGGTTCAAACGGTGACCCCCTTTCTTGGGGGAGGGGGCCTCAAGCTGACCACCAGTGAATATTTTACGCCAGCTGGGGTAAATATACATGGCAAGGGGATTGAGCCGGACCAGGTGATTTCCCTGCCAGAAGACGTGGAGGGCATTGGCCTAGACTACCTAGACCAGGACCTGCAATTGCAGGGGGCCCTAGCTTATTTAAAGAAGAAGTAAGGCAAAGCGATCTCTAAGCAGGTCGCTTTTTCTAAATAGAGGGGGATAGGATGGAATTTAAATTACACAGTAAATTTAAGCCCACAGGGGACCAGCCCCAGGCCATTGAGGCCCTGGAAAAGGGCCTAAGGGCTGGCCATGGCCACCAGACCCTCCTGGGGGTTACCGGTTCAGGCAAGACCTTTACCATGGCCAATGTCATTGAGAGGGTCCAGCGGCCGGCCCTGGTCATTGCCCACAACAAGACCCTGGCCTACCAGCTGGCCACGGAGTTTAAGGAATTTTTCCCGGAAAATGCCGTGGAATACTTTGTGTCTTACTATGACTACTACCAGCCGGAGGCCTATGTGCCCCAGACGGACACCTTTATAGAAAAGGACTCCAGCATCAACGACAATATAGATAAGCTTAGGCACTCGGCCACCATGAGCCTTTTTGAAAGACGGGATGTGATTATAGTGGCCTCGGTCTCCTGTATTTATGGCCTAGGGGACCCCATCGACTACAAGAGCCTGGCTGTAAGCCTAAGGCCGGGAATGGTCCGGGACCGAAACGAGGTCATGAGCCACCTGGTGGACATCCAGTATGTCCGTAACGACATTGACTTTAGCCGGGGGACCTTCCGGGTCCGGGGGGACAGCCTGGAGATCTTTCCAGCCTCCTCCTCTGAAAACTCCATCCGGGTGGAATTTTTTGGAGACGAAATCGACCGGATTGCCGAGGTGGACACCCTAACAGGCCGGACCCTGGCCTATCTTAACCATGCCTATATTACCCCGGCCTCCCACTTTGCCACCTCCAGGGAAAAGGTGGACCGGGCCATTGTCACCATAGAGGAAGAGCTGGAAGAACGCTTGGCCGTCTTAAAGGACCAGGAGAAGCTCCTGGAGGCCCAGAGGTTGGAGCAGAGGACCCGGTATGACCTGGAAATGTTAAATGAGATGGGCTTTTGCTCCGGCATAGAAAACTATTCCCGCCACCTGTCTGGCCGGGGGCCTGGGTCCAGGCCCTACACCCTTATTGACTACTTTCCTGAGGACTTTATTACCTTTATAGATGAGTCCCATGTCACCATCCCCCAAATTCGGGGCATGTATAATGGGGACCGGGCCCGGAAGCAGACCCTGGTGGACTATGGTTTCCGCCTGCCTTCTGCCCTGGACAACCGGCCCCTGGAGTTTAAGGAATTTGAGGCCATGATGAACCAGTCCATCTATGTATCGGCCACCCCGGGCCCCTATGAAAAGGACCATGAAAAAATCCGGGTAGAACAGCTGATCCGGCCCACGGGCATCCTGGATCCCAAGATTGAGGTGGTTCCCACCAAGAACCAAATCGACCACTTAACAGGGCAAATCCAAGAGACCACAGAAAAGGGCCTTAGGACCTTTATCACCACCCTAACCAAGCGGATGGCCGAGGACCTAACCAAGTACTATGAGGACCTGGGCCTCAAGGTGACCTATATGCACTCTGATGTGGACACCATTGACCGGATGGAGATCATTAGGGACCTCCGGCTGGGGGTCTATGACGTCCTTATTGGGATCAACCTCTTAAGAGAGGGGCTGGACATTCCCGAGCTGGGCCTGGTGGCCATCTTAGATGCCGACAAGGAGGGCTTCCTTCGGTCGGAAACCTCCCTGATCCAGACCGCGGGCCGGGCAGCCAGAAATACAGAGGGCCGGGTTATCTTCTATGCCGACACCATAACCGGGTCCATGGAAAGGACCATCCAGGAGACCCAGCGGCGGCGGGAGATCCAGGCCCAGTATAATGAGGACCACCATATTACCCCCCAATCTGTTAAAAAACAGGTCCGGGATATTATTGATGTGTCTGTGGTGGCAGAGGAGGCAGAGGACTTTAGCCCCGATGCCTTTACAGAAGAAGAGCTTAGCCAAATGATCAAGAGCCTGGAAGTGGAAATGTATAAGGCCGCCGATGGGCTGGACTTTGAAAAGGCCGCTGAAATTAGGGACCAAATTAACCTTATGAGGGACCAGCTGGCCCAGGCCAAGGGGCTAGATTAGAACAAATGTTTTAAAAACCCCCTGTTTTTTTAGGGACTTTATGCTATACTAGAACAGTCAAAGAAAGAAAATAAACAAGTATAGATAAAAGTTCGTGCCTAGGCATGGACTTTTTAGCTTGCGAAACTGGACCAAGCTTTAGTCAGGAGGAGGTTATAGTGAAGAAGAATAAAAGGGATGAGGCCATTATTATCCAGGGGGCCCGTCAGCACAATCTTAAAAATATAGATGTGACCATCCCTCGAGGCCAGATGGTGGTCATGACCGGTTTATCAGGCTCGGGCAAGTCTTCCCTGGCCTTTGATACCATTTATGCAGAAGGACAAAGACGGTATGTGGAGTCCCTGTCCTCCTATGCCCGGCAGTTTTTAGGCCAGATGGACAAGCCCGAGGTGGACTATATAGAGGGGATGAGCCCTGCCATCGCCATTGACCAAAAGACCACCAGTCAAAACCCCCGGTCTACGGTGGGGACGGTGACAGAAATCTACGACTATCTCCGCCTACTCTATGCCCGGATTGGCCGGCCCTATTGCCCGGTCTGCGGCAAGGAGATTACTGCCTACAGCCAGGACCAAATTGTAGACGACCTAATGAAGTTAGAAGAGCGGACCCGGCTCCAGGTCCTGGCCCCGGTGGTTCGGGAAAGAAAGGGGGCCCATGTCCGTCTTTTAGAGGGGCTGCGTAAGGACGGCTTCCTTAGGGTCCTGGTGGACGGAGACCTAAGGGAGCTGGAAGAGGACATTGTCCTAGATAAAAATAAAAAGCACAATATCTATGTGGTGGTGGACCGGATTATTATCCGGGAGGGGGTCCAGACCCGGCTAACGGACAGCTTGGAAACGGCCCTTGGCCTCAGTGATGGGATGGTCTATATAGACTTTATGGACGGAACCCACAAGCTCTACAGCACCAAGCTGGCCTGTGTGGACCACGGGATTGTCATTGAGGAGGCCAGCCCCCGGAGCTTTTCCTTTAACACCCCCATAGGGGCCTGCCCCACTTGTAATGGGCTGGGGTCTAGCAAGCAGCCGGACCTAGACGCCATTATCCCCAACTGGGACCTGTCCCTGGAAGAGGGGGCCGTTAGCGCCTATTCAGACTCCGATGGGACCTTTTATATGGAGCTGATGAAGGCCCTGGCCAAGGCCCACAAGTTTTCCACCAAGGCCCCCCTCAAGGAGGCCCCCCAGGCCTTTATTGATGAACTTCTCCATGGGACCTCTAGGGTCTTGGAATTTAGCTACGACTCTTATTTTTCCGGAGAGAAAAAGCATAAGATGGGCTTTGAAGGGGTCCTAAAGAACCTGGAACGCCGCTACCACGAGACCACGTCAGACCGGGTCCTAGAAAGGATTGAACCCTTTTTAGCAGACATTCCCTGTGCAAGTTGTGGAGGGGCCCGGCTCAAGGCCTCTAGTCTGGCCTTTAAGGTGGGGGGCAAAAACATCTATGAAGCCACCCAAATGCCTGTGGCAGACAGCCTGGTCTTTTTCAGGAACCTGGAATTAAGCGACACGGAAAAAATCATTGGCCAGGAGATCTTAAAGGAGATCAGAGAGCGCCTGTCCTTTTTAGACAAGGTGGGTCTAGACTACTTGACCCTGGCCAGAAAGGCCGGGACCCTATCCGGGGGCGAGGCCCAAAGGATCCGCCTGGCCACCCAAATTGGGTCGGCCCTGGTAGGGGTCATCTATGTTTTAGATGAGCCCTCCATTGGCCTCCACCAAAAGGACAATGCCATGCTCCTCCAGGCCCTAAGGGACCTGACCGATGCAGGCAACACCCTGATTGTGGTGGAGCACGATGAGGACACCATGCGGATGGCCGACCAGATCATTGATATTGGGCCTGGAGCCGGGGTCCACGGGGGCCGGGTGGTGGCCCAGGGCCAGGTAGAAGACATTGAGGCGGTGGAGGAATCCATCACTGGGGCCTACCTGTCTGGCCGCCGGGCCATTCCCATTCCTGAAAAGAGACGGCCCTACACAGGAGAGAAAATCACCGTCTATGGGGCCCGGGAAAACAACCTTAAGAATATTGACGTAGACTTTCCCCTGGGCCAGTTTATCTGTGTCACCGGGGTCTCTGGGTCTGGCAAGTCCTCCCTGGTCAATGAGATCCTCCACAAGGCCCTGGCCCAGAAGATCAACCGGTCCAAGATCCGGCCCGGGAAGTTTAAGGAGATTAAGGGCCTAGACCAGGTGGACAAGGTGGTTAGCATTGACCAAAGCCCCATTGGCCGGACCCCCCGGTCTAACCCGGCCACCTACACGGGGACCTTTGATATGATCCGAGAACTCTTTGCCTCCACCAACGAGGCCAAGATCCGGGGCTACAAGAAGGGACGGTTCTCCTTTAATGTCAAGGGGGGCCGGTGCGAGGCCTGTAAGGGAGACGGGATTACCAAGGTGGAAATGCACTTCCTTCCAGACGTCTATGTCCCCTGTGAGGTCTGCAACGGGGACCGCTACAACCGGGAGACCCTCCAGGTCAAGTACAAGGGGAAAAACATCTCCGATATTTTAGACATGACCGTGGATGAGGCCGCCGTCTTTTTTGAAAACCACCCCAGGATCCTAAGGAAGATCCAGACCCTCAAGGAGGTGGGCCTAGGCTATATTAAACTGGGCCAGTCCTCCACCCAGCTATCTGGGGGAGAGGCCCAAAGGGTCAAGCTGGCCACAGAACTGTCTAAGAGGGGGACTGGCCAGACGGTCTATATCCTAGATGAGCCCACCACAGGCCTGCACACCGCCGATATCCACCGGCTAGTCCAGGTCCTTGACCAGTTGGTGGACAAGGGCAACACAGTGGTGGTCATTGAGCACAACCTGGACGTCATTAAGATTGCCGACCATCTTATTGACCTGGGACCCGACGGAGGTCTGGCTGGGGGGACCCTGGTGGCCCAGGGCCGTCCAGAAGAGGTGGCCCAGGTTAAAAAGTCCTATACGGGCCAGTTTTTAAAAAAGATTTTTGATAAGGCAAAGAAAAAGAAATAGGACCCTAAATAAGGCCAGCCCTTGGAGGCTAGGCCTTATTTTTGTGGAGAGGAGGTCGAATGAAAGAGAAATACAAACTCACAAAATTCATCTGTTAGGAGACACATCAGAAGACAGTAGACATACTTGAAGGAAGAAAAACTGATCCTACCTTTTATCCTGTAGTTTATGGAGCAGATAGAGGGGATGACCGGACTGACGAAAAAGTAGGGAAGAAGGCTAACCCATCGCTTGACATTACAGTTCCTATATAAAAGGTTAGACAAGTATTTCATTGGGCTAAACAAAATCCTTCTGAAGAGAATCCCTTTAGACAATTAAAATTAAACTAGTGGGTCAAACAAGAAATTAGGTGGATAAGCCATGAAATCATTTATATTGTTTCAAATTCAATGTTTCTGGGTACTAAAGTAATAATAGAGGAGGAGGTAGAAATGGGCATAAGTTTTATTTTAATTCTAATTGGTCTTATTTTGGCTCTGATTTTAATAGGGAGCATGATTGTTTATTTAAAAAAAAGGAGGTAATTATGTTTAGGAGTATTAGAAACTATTTTCAATTTTGCTGGTTTTCATAATGTGTATTTTATTTATACCGACAAGTTCTTATGCAAATGAAGATAATTTAAATGACGTGACTAAAGATGTAAGTAAGGTTATTTCTGTTTTATGAGAAAATGAAGTACCTGAAGAGAAAATTGATATTCTAGTAACAAAGTTTCTAAACAATGAATTATGGGACTGTTTCAAGGAAGAATATAAAGAAATTAAACCACAGATAAAATCAAAAAATTTTGAAAAGACAATTTATCCTGATGGTTCTTTCAGAATTTTAAAAACAGAAATTGTAGATGTGGATAAACCACATGTTGAGCCATACATGGATGCGGTAGACTATACTTATGGCTATAGGGTAAGTAAAAATGTAGGATTAGTAGGGATGGCATATACTGTGGATTTTGCACAGGATACAGTTAGAAACATGGGTAAAATCTTATCTCAATATGATAGAAATATTTGGGTAATAGGTGGAACATATTCAAATATGAAGTCAGGGTATTGGTCTGATTGGAGAAGGCCAACACACGCATGGATGTCAGCCGACCTTCAAAGTTTTGGAGGGTATGGATCTTCATTTGGTTGGATGAAATTTTATGTTAACGGGCAAAGTTATTGGATTGATTGGCAATAGTCTTGTGAGGTTGATATATTTACTATTTGGGATTAAAAAAGGGTTCTTTGTCAACCCTTGGGGGATAGACTAGCCTCAACCCATCTATCCATCAATAAGTCAGGTTATTTTTTAATGATCTGGTTATTTTAACTGAAAGTAGTGTTTTTAAGGTTCTGTAATATCTGTTAGGGGATAAGAAAATATCCCTTAACAGATATTTTTTTATGTCTTGAATTGTAAAGTCAAGGGACAAAGTAAGGACGAAAAAGAAAAAAAGGACAAAAAGAAAAATGCTATTGATATTCTCAATCAAAAACCTTATACTAGGAGTACAGGAATAAAGATAATACATATCAAATAAGATTTAGGAGGGAAAACCATGTTTAATTTACCTGTGGCCCCTAAAAATACAGACTTCACCATTGCCAGGATCAGCAAGCGGCTCCTAGGAGGGGAAGAGGCCCTCAGGCAGCTGAGCCACTTGGGCTTTGTCAAGGGGGCTAAAATTAGTCTAGTCAGTGAAGTTAATGGAAATTTGATTGTGAAGGTGAGAGATTCTAGGGTGGCCCTGGGCCACAAGCTAGCCTCTGCCATTTATGTGAATTAGGAGGATAAGATGACACTAAACCAAGGCCAGGTGGGAGGGACCTACCGGGTAAAAAAAGTCAGGGGCCAGGGGCCCTTAAAAAGACGGATTATGGATATGGGGATTACCAAGGGTTGTGAGATCTACATAAGAAAGACAGCTCCTCTAGGGGACCCCATCCAGGTCAATTTAAGAAATTATGAGTTAAGCCTTAGGAAGGAAGATGCCTCCCTAATTGAAGTGGAAGCCATCTAGGCGAGAAGAGGAGTGATAAGATGACCATAAATATAGCTCTGGTGGGCAATCCCAACAGTGGGAAGACCACCCTTTTTAACCAATTAACCGGGTCCCACCAACATGTGGGCAACTGGCCTGGGGTAACGGTGGAGAAAAAGACAGGGACCTACAGGAAGGACAAGGAGGTTTTATTTACAGACCTACCGGGGATCTATTCCCTGTCCCCCTACAGCCTGGAGGAGCTGGTTTCCAGGGACTACCTAGTTCATGAAAGGCCCCATGTACTTATTAATGTGATTGATGCCTCCAATATGGAGCGGAGCCTCTACTTAAGCACCCAGCTGGCAGACCTGGGGATCCCCATGGTCCTGGCCCTTAATATGATGGACCTGGTGGAAAAAAATGGGGACCAGATTAATAAGGCCAAGTTAAAAGAGGCCTTAAATTGCCAGGTGGTGGAAATTTCTGCCCTTAAAAACCGGGGGCTGGACCAGCTCATTGAGGCGGCCAAGGCCCTAGCCTATAAGCCCCTGCCCAGGAAGGACCTGGGGATCTTTTCCCCACAAGTGGAGGCCTATATCCAAAAGATTGAAGACCTTCTCCCCCCCAGCTTAGACGAAAGCAATAGATGGTGGACGGCCCTTAAGCTCTTTGAAAGGGATGAGAAGGTCCTCCAGGGCCTGGGCCTAGACGGTCAGGTCATAGACCAGGTGGAGGCCTATATCAGCCAGGCAGAAGAGGCCTTTGATGACGATAGTGAGGGCATTGTCACCGATGAGCGCTATAACTTTGTCTCCAGGGTCCGGGAAGAGGTCCTGGTGAAGGGGGACCCGGGCCTAAGTCTGTCAGATAGGATAGACCGATGGGTGACCCACCGAGTTTTTGGCCTACCTATCTTTGTGGCCATTATGGTGATGGTCTACCGGATTTCCATTGACTGGGCTGAGGGCCTGCCAGTGGACCTTTTAGAGACCTACCTTATAGACCCCTTTAGCCGGGGGCTGGAAGGGGTCTTAGATTCCCTGGAGGTGTCTTTGGCCCTTAAGTCCTTGGTCCTAGACGGGGCCCTGGCTGGGGTAGCCGGTGTCCTGGGCTTCTTGCCCCTGATTGCCACCCTCTTCTTCCTCATTTCCATCCTAGAAGACGTGGGCTACATGGCCCGGATTGCCTTTATCCTAGACCGGGTCTTTAGGCGGTTTGGCCTATCAGGCAAGTCCTTTATTCCCATTCTTATTGGGACAGGCTGTTCTGTGCCTGGGATCGTGGGGACCCGGACCATTGAAAATGACAAGGACCGGCGGATGACCATTACCCTGGCCTCCATGATGCCCTGTGGGGCCAAGACCGATATTATTGCCATGTTTGCCGGGGTCTATGGTGGGGCCTTCTGGTTTGCCCCCCTTTGGTATTTTGGGGGGATCCTGGCGGTGATTATCTCTGGATTAATCCTAAAGAAGACAGACCGCTTCCAGGGAGACCCAGCCCCCTTTGTCATGGAGCTACCCGACTACCGGGTCCCCAGCATGAAAAATGTCTTGAGGGCTACGGGTTTTCGGGTTAAGGCCTTTATTGTTAAGGCCGGAACCCTTATCCTTTTAGCCTCCATGGGGATTTGGCTCCTAGAAAATATTACCGTGGCCGGGGAATTTGCTCCCTTTGGGACCGGACAAACTGACTCTATCCTGGCCTTCTTAGGAAAAAAAGTGGCCTGGCTCTTTGCCCCCTTGGGCTTTGGAGACTGGATGGCAGCTGTGGCCACGGTCCTGGGCCTAGTGGCCAAGGAAATAGTGGTCTCCACCTTTGCCGTCCTGGGCCAAGGGGCAGGGGCCGGCAACCTAGATGGCTTTGTGGCCAGTTACTTCACCACGGCCTCCATGCTGTCCTTTATGTTCTATAATCAGTTTACTCTACCTTGCTTTGCGGCCCTGGGGGCCATCCGCCAAGAGATGGCAGACAAGAAGTGGTTTAGCTTTGCCCTGGCCTATATCCTAGGTTTTTCCTACACGGTAACCTTTATGATCTACCAGTTTGCCCGGGTCCTTGTGGATGGGCAAGAGGCTAATTTGTGGACCGGCCTGGCCCTCTTGGTTCTCGGCATCTACCTCTACCTTATCTTTAGGAAGGCTCCCCATAAAAAAACCAGGAAGGGAGGACTATCATGGGAGATGCCCTTGTAATTGGAATTTTGGCCCTGGCGGCCCTAGGAATTGTTGGAAAAATGCGTAAGGACAAGAAAAGGGGAGGCCCCTGTGCCTCCTGTCCCAGGGCAGGGACCTGTCAAAAGATGGGGACCCCTGAAAAATAAGAAAAAAGCCTCCTAGTTTAGAGAGCCCTAAAAGTTGGACTTACATGTCCGGCTTTTGGGGGTCTTTTTTTTAAATGGCCTGGGCTAGCCATTGTCTCCCCTAAAAAAAGCCTGTATAATAAAGAAAAATATCGAGATAGAAAAGAAAGGAGGGACCCAGGTGGCCTATGCCATATACAAGCTCCCCACAGGCTATTATAAAATGACCTACCAGGGAGATTTTTTAACCGGCCTAGAAGGCTGTAAGGGGCCAGAGGAGGGGGGAGAAAAGACTCCCCTGACCCAGGAGGCCTTTAGGCAGCTCATGGACTATTTTAAGGGCCAGAGGCGGACCTTTTCCCTCCCCCTTAAAATGGAGGGGACCCCCTTTCAAAGGGAAGTCTGGGAGGCCCTTTTAAAAATCCCCTACGGTCAGACCTGGTCCTATAAGGACCTGGCCCAGGCTGTGGGCCGGCCTAGGGCCTACCGGGCAGTAGGTGGGGCCAACAACAAGAACCCCATTGCCATTATTGTGCCCTGCCACCGGGTCATTGGGGCAGACGGGTCCCTGGTGGGTTATGGGGATGGTTTAGAGACCAAGGCCTATCTCTTGGATCTGGAGGGGGCGGCCTACAAGAAAAAATAAATTTTAAGGGATAAAATATTGTAAATCCAGGGCTTTTATGGTATGATTAGTAATCGTAACCGCACTGAATAGGTTTAAAGCTTAGTCACCTACGAGGGCGAGTCTTGTAAAGAGGAGGTGCTACAATGTACGCAATTATTGAATCCGGCGGAAAGCAATATACCGTAAAAGAAGGGGATATTGTCCGTGTGGAAAAGTTAGATGTAGAAGAAGGCGCAACTTGCAAATTTGACAAGGTGCTTTTAGTCAACAAGGACGGAGAACTTCAAGTGGGCAAGCCCTATCTTGAAGGCCTTGAAGTCGAAGCTAAGGTTCTTCGTCAAGGAAGAGCTAGAAAAGTGACTATCTACAAGTATAATGCTAAGAAGAATATGCGGAAAAAGAAGGGCCACAGACAACCCTATACCTTGGTTGAAATTGGGAAACTTGCCTAATGACCCAGGTGACTTTTTTCATCAATAGATCTTTAATTGAAGGCTACCGTATATCTGGCCATGCCGATGAGGATACAGAGGGCCCCCTGGGGTCCTTGGTCTGTGCAGGGATATCTGCCCTGTCCATGGCTACTTATAATGGTCTAGAAGGGGTATGCCAGATTCCAGAGGAGGACCTAAAAACCCAGCTAGAGGATGGTTTTTTATCGGTCTATGTCCTAGATAGGGACCACTTGGCCCGTAAGGAGGTCCAAGTCCTCTTAAAAACTTTACAATTAGGCCTGGAGAATATAGCAGGTCAGTACAGCCAGTATATAAAAATAAATATCCAGGAGGTGTCAGATGCTTTTAATTAATTTGCAACATTTCTCCTCAAAGAAGGGGCAAGGTTCTTCAAAGAACGGCCGTGACTCTAATGCACAACGTCTTGGAGTAAAAAGAGGAGATGGACAATATGTTCTAGCCGGCAATATTATTGTTCGTCAAAGGGGATCCAAAATTAACCCAGGTCTTAATGTGGGCAAGGGAAAAGATGATACACTTTTCTCCACCATTGATGGGGTGGTATCCTTTGAAACTAAGGGCAAGAAGAAAAAATATGTAAATGTTATTCCCCGTGAGGAACTAGCATAAGTTTTAAAAGGTCGCAGAACATCTGCGGCTTTTTGTTTTTAAAAGGAAAGTAGACTAGAGAAATCTTAGAGATTCTTTAGACGGGACCTGGCTTCCTAGAAGGAGTTGGGCCTGCTTTTATGATATAATAGACGGGAGGTGTCAATATGTTTATAGATATAGCCGATATCAGTGTTCATGCAGGCAGGGGCGGAGACGGTGCTGTGGCCTGGCGGCGAGAAAAGTATGTCCCAGCTGGAGGCCCTGCCGGTGGAGACGGAGGCAAGGGTGGCTCTGTGGTCCTAAGGGCCGATGAGGGCATCCAAACCCTTATGGATTTTCGCTACAAACGGGTCTATAAGGCAGAAAATGGAGAAAATGGCAAGAGCCGCAACCAGTTTGGAAAGAACGGGGAGGACATTGTCCTTAGGGTGCCTGTGGGGACCCTGGTTAAGGACCAAAAGAGTGGCCAGGTCATTGTAGATATGAAGGAAAAGGACATGACCTATGTTATTGCCCGTGGGGGTGACGGAGGCAAGGGGAATTCCCGTTATACCTCCTCTACCCGTCAGGCACCCAGCTTTGCCCAGCCAGGCTTTAAGGGGGAGAAAAAGGACATTACCCTAGAGCTGAAGGTCCTGGCCGATGTGGGCCTGGTGGGCTTTCCCAATGTAGGCAAGTCCACCCTCCTTTCTGTCATCTCCAAGGCCAAGCCTAAAATAGCCAACTACCACTTTACCACCCTTAAGCCCAACCTGGGCCTAGTCCGGGTGGGCGAGGGCCAGTCCTTTGTGGTGGCTGATATTCCCGGCCTGATTGAAGGGGCCAGTCAGGGGGTGGGCCTTGGCCTAGACTTTTTAAAGCATGTGGAAAGGACCCGGGTTCTTATCCACGTTTTAGATATATCTGGTATGGAGGGCAGGGACCCCCTTGAGGACTTTAAGCAGATTAATGAGGAGCTGGCCAGCTACCACCCCAGGCTCCTGGAAAAGCCCCAGATTATCTTTGCCAACAAGATGGACCTGCCTGGGTCACAAGAAAACCTGGCCCGGCTGGAGGAGGCCCTGGGAGAAGACTACCCTATTTTCTCTGGATCGGCAGCCACCACAGAAAATGTGAAGCAGCTGGTCTATGAAGCCTACAAGCGCCTAGAAGAGGCCCCCAAGGCCATAGAAACCTATGACGAGGCCTATGTGGAGGTCATAGAAGAAGAAGACCGGATCCGGGTCTACAAGGACCAGGAGGGCTACAAGGTGGAGGGGACCTATATAGAAAGGCTCTTGGAGTCCACCTACTTTTCTGACCGGGATAGCCTCCGTTATTTCCAAGAGAGCTTGAGAAAAAATGGGGTTATCGACCAGCTCAAGGACCTGGGCATCCAAGAGGGAGACCCGGTCCTTATTATGGGCTATGAATTTGAATTTTTTGAATAGGAGGAAGGCATTTGACAGGAAAGCAACGTGCTAAATTAAGGGCCCTAGCCCACCACCAAGACCCCCTTATCCAGGTGGGGAAAAATGGGCTGGGGGAAGGATTTTTTGACCAGCTAGAGGCCCTTTTAGAAGACCATGAGCTTGTAAAGATCGCCGTCTTACAAAATGCCCCCTATGAAGTGGGGGAGATCAAGGAAGAGGTTCTAGAGCGGACTGGGGCTGAGTTTGTCCAGGCCATTGGGTCTAAGCTCACCATCTACCGTAGGAACCAAGAAGAGCCTCGTATAGACTTGGAGTGAGGAGAAAACTATGAAGATTGGCGTTATGGGTGGGTCCTTTAACCCTATCCATATGGGTCATTTGATGATGAGTGAATATATCCGGTCGGAACTGGACATAGACAAGGTCTTTTTTATTCCCACGGGCAAGGCCCCCCACAAGGACAAGTATGTGGTTAGTGGAGAGGCCCGGTATAGGATGGTGGATTTGGCCTGCCGGGACAACCCCCACTTTCACCCCCTGGATATAGAAGTTAAAAATCCCCAGATCTCCTATTCCGTAGATACCATAAATTACCTGAAGGAGGCCTATCCCGAGGATGACTTTTATTTTTTTCTGGGTTCAGACATCCTCAAGGATTTAAAGTCCTGGAAAAAATTTGACCAGCTGGCAGAGCTAACCAAGTTTGCCGTGGCCATTCGACCCGGCTTTGAACGGATCACCATTGAGGAGGTCCATGAGGAGATCTCCTATTTAAAAGAGACCTTTGGGGCCCAGGTTAGTCTTTTGGAGACGCCAAGATTTGAGATATCTTCCACAGACTTAAGGGACCGGCTGGCCAAGGACAAGTCTGTCCGCTACCTGATACCGGACCCCATTATCCTCTATATCCAAGAAAAGGGCTTTTATAAGGAGGAGACCCAGAATGAATAGGAAAGACCTAGACCGGATTTTAAAGGAGGCCAAGGACCGGATAGGGCCCAAGCGCTTTGCCCATAACCAGAGGGTGGCAAAGACGGCTAGGGACCTGGCCCTTACCCACGGCCTAGACCCGGACCGGGCCTATTTGGCTGCCATCCTCCACGATATTGCCAAGACCAAGGACCTAGATCAGCTCAAGGCCCTGGCCCAGGCCTACCAGGTGGACTGGACCCCGGAATTTGACCGGATGCCCCAGATAGCCCATGGCTTTATAGGGGCCCAAATGGCCCGGATGGACTTAGGCCTAGAAGATGAAGAGATCTTAGGGGCCATTGCCTACCATACCACGGGCCGGGAGGCCATGAGCCAGCTGGAAAAGCTGGTCTACCTAGCCGACTATATAGAGCCGGGCCGGGACTTTCCTGGGGTGGATAAGGCTCGGGACCTAGCTAAAAAGGACCTGGACCAGGCCATGGTTTACGCCCTAACTAGGACCCTGGGCTTTCTTTTACAAGAGAAGATAGAGATTGCCCTAGATACGGTTAGAGCTTGGAATAGCTATCAGAGAGGTTAAGAAAGATGAAAAGTTTTTTTAAGGGCTTTTTTATGACCCTACTTATCATCCTCCTGCTTGTGGGAGGAGGCTATTATTATTTAACAAGTAAAGGCCATGATGCCGATGCCAAGGAAACCCTAGAGACGGTGACAGGGGAGGGGGAAAACCACCAGATCTTGGTCTTGGGGGTGGACAGTGCCGATGCCGGCAAGGCCGAAAACACCCGGTCTGATGTCATGATGATAGCCAATGTCAACCGGGACAAAAACCAGGTCTCTCTTATTTCCATCCCCCGGGACACCCGGACCAGCATTCCTGGGCGAAATGGCAAGACCAAGATCAACCATGCCTATGCCTATGGGGGGGCCGACCTGGCCCTGGATACCGTTAACGGCCTTTTGGGCCTAGACATCCCCTATTATGTGGTGGTGGACTATGACTTTGTCAAGGAAGTGGTAGACAAGACTGGCGGTGTCCAGGTGGATGTTCCCATGGACATGCACTATGAGGACCCCTCGGCAGACCCACCCCTTTATATTGACCTAAAGGCGGGCCCCCAGGTCCTTGACGGCGACCAGGCCCTTCAGTTTTTACGCTTTAGGAAGGGCTATGCCAATGCAGACCTAGGCCGGGTAGAGGCCCAGCAGGCCTTTTTAAAGGGGCTTTTCCAGGCGGCAACCTCTAAAAACGCCCTTATCAACAGTCCCCGGCTCATTAAACCCTACCTGACCAAGACCCAGAATAATCTCAGTGTGGGCAAGGCCCTAGGCATTGGCCTAGACGGGCTCAAGGTGGGTAGCGAAAATTTTATTACGGGAACCCTGCCTGGCAGTCCCCAAACCATAGAGGGCCTGTCCTACTATATTCTGGATGAAGGGGCCAGCCAAGACATGCTGGTGGACTACGGATTTAAGCCGGGCCAGTAGATTTAAAAGGCCCCATGGGGTATAATAAACTTAGCCATTCTTCAGATACTTAAGGAGGTTTTATGAAGGATAAACAAACCATTCAAGAAGAGATTCAGAAGAAGCTGGATATTATAAGTGAGGCCCTAGACAATAAGAAGGGCCGAAACCTAGACGTTTTAGACATCCGGGACAAGACCAGTCTAAGCGACTATTTTGTCATTGTCAGTGGGAACTCCACCCCCCAGGTGGGGGCCCTAGCCGATGAAGTGGTGGATAAGATGGCCCAGGCAGGCTATGACTATGCCCATGTCGAGGGCAAGTCCAACAACCGCTGGATTATTTTAGATTATGGTGAGGTCATGGTCCATATTTTCCATAGGGAAGACAGGGCCTATTACCAACTGGATGAACTATGGAAGGAAGACCTATTTGAGGATTCAAAGGAGGAAAGTCATGAAAGCCATTGATACTAAAAAAGCCCCAGCAGCCATTGGACCCTATGTCCAAGGTATGGACACAGGATCTCTTATTTTTACCTCTGGTCAGATCCCTGCAGACCCAGCCACTGGAGAACTTAAAACAGACATTCAGGAGGCCACCCGTCAATCCCTAGAAAATGTTAAGGCCATCTTGGAAGAGGCCGGGTCCTCCATGGACCAGGTGGTTAAGGTGGTCATCTTCCTAAAGGATATGGGGGACTTTGGCCTAGTCAACGAAGTTTATGGGGAGTATTTTTCAGACCACAAGCCAGCCCGGTCCTGTGTGGCCGTAGCTGAACTTCCCAAGGGAGCTGTGGTTGAGATTGAGGCTATTGCCCTAAAATAAGGCCCAGGGGCCAGGGAGAGACCTATGGATCAATTTTCGCCAAGGGAAAAGAAAATACTAGGGGGTCTTTTGGTCCTGGCCATGGTGGGGGCCTCTTTTTTCCTGGGCCAGTCAGCTAGAAACCAGGAGGCCCCCAAGGACCTCTTGTCCCTGGCGGCCCAGGAGGATCCCCAAGGCACCCTCCTGGTGGAAGAAGGGGTCCAGGAAGAGGGACCCCAGACGGTCTTTGTCCATATTAGTGGGGCCGTAGAAAGCCCCGGCCTCTTGGAACTTCCCCAGGGCAGCCGGCTGGCCGATGGGATTGAGGCCTGTGGTGGGGCCCTAGAGGAGGCCGACCTGGATAGGGTCAACCTGGCCCAGGTCCTCCTAGACGAAGAGAGGATACATATCCCCCGCCAGGGGGAAGACCTGCAAAAGCTGCCCCAGATGGTGGAGGGGACCTCCCCAGGAGGCCAGGCCCTGGTGAGCCTGAACCGGGGGACCAAGGAAGAGCTCATGACCCTGCCAGGGATTGGGGACAAGACTGCAGACAAGATTATCGACTACCGGAGTCGTCAGCCCTTTAGGGCCTTAGAAGACCTCCAAGAGGTGCCAGGCATTGGGCAAAAGACCTTTGAGGACCTGGCCGATAAGATTAGGCTATAAAAAGACCCCTAAGCTTAGACACTTAGGGGTCTTTCTTATGGGGCTTATAGAAAGGCCAATAAAAAAACTCGCCCAGGGGCGAGTCTTTTATTTTCCTTAGCTCCGTGAATAGAATTCAACGATAAGTTGGTCGGTGATTTCTACGGGAATATCTTCACGGTTGGGTTCGGAAGAAAGTTTAGCCTTAAAGTCTTCATCCTTGGTGATATAGGGAAGAGACTGGGCTAGGCTGGCCTCATAGTTTTCCTTGAAGAGGTCTACCTTTTTAGCTCTTTTGGCTAGGGCCAATTCGTCACCTACTTGAACAGCGTAGGAAGGAATGTTGACCTTCTTGCCGTTGACTGTAATATGGCCGTGGTTGACCATTTGACGAGCTTGACGGATAGAACTAGCAAAGCCCATTCTGTAAACAAGATTGTCTAGACGGGTTTCTAGGGCCTTCACTAGGGCAGGTCCTGTTTCTTCTTGCGCCTTTTGGGCGGCCTTGACATAGCGAAGCATTTGCTTTTCAAGGACACCATAGTAGGCTCTTAGTCTTTGCTTTTCTAGAAGTTGCATACCGTATTCTGTTAAACGACCATCAGCACGGGAAGTGCCACGGCCTGCACGATTCATGGCCTTTGGATGACCACATACATTAAGTCCAAGTCTCCTAGATTGTTTGAACCTAGGTTGCATCATTTTTGCCATTTAAATTCCATCTCCTAAATTATATTTGCCGCGATAATTTAGAACCAAGGCTTATTATACATGAAGGGGCCCACCTTGTAAAGGAAAAAGTAAAATAAATCCCACCGTTTAGCCTTTTAGGCCCTCCTACCCAGGACTTTTAATTTAAAAAATCCAGGGGCCTGTGGTATACTAGAAAAAAAGACTAGAAAAGCCAAAGGAGGTTCACATGAGCTTATTATTTAGAAATACAAATATTTTAGATGTGGTAGGGGGCCAGGTTCTTTCTGGCCAGGACCTACTTATTGAGGGGGACCGGATTAGGGCCCTGGAGGCCACAGGGCGGGGCCTGGAGGCCCACCAGGTCATTGAGGGGGAGGACCTCCTCTTATCTCCAGGCTTTATTAACGCCCATACCCACCTGGGCATGAGTTACTTTAGGAACTATGCCGATGATATGGACCTGGACACCTGGCTCAATGAGGCCATCTGGCCCATGGAGGCCCACCTGGACGGGGAGGACATCTACTGGGGGAGCCTCCTCAGTTTGGCTGAGGCCCTGCGCAGTGGAACCACTTGTTTTTGTGATATGTACTATGAGATGGACCGGGTAGGGGAGGGGGCCCAGGAGATAGGCATCCGGGGGCTTTTAACCCGGGGCCTGACCTCTGGGCCCGATGAGGAGGCCAAGCTAGAGGAGGTCCGGGACCTTTACGCCCGCTACCACAAGAGTGCCCAGGGCCGGATCCGGGTGGCGCCAGCCCCCCACGCCATCTACACCTGTAGTGAGGACTTTCTTAAAAAGACCTTTGACCTGGCCCGGGACCTGGACGGCCTGATCCATATCCATACCTCTGAAACCAAAAAGGAGCTGGAAGACTCCCGGGCAGCCCATGAGGGCAGGACACCCATTAACTACCTCTTGGATTTGGGCATGGGGGACCTCCACACCCTGGCGGCCCACTGCGTCTATATGACAGAGGAGGAAATGGACCGGGTGGACAAGGATAAGTTCTTCCCCCTTTATAATCCCTCTTCCAACCTCAAGCTGGCCTCAGGTTTTGCCCCCCTTAAGGCCATGCTAGACAAGGGCCTAAGCCCTGCCCTGGGAACAGACGGGGACTCCTCTAACAACAACCAGGATATGCTAGAAGAAATCCACCTGGCTGCCCTGGTCAACAAGGCCCTCAACCAAGACCCCAAGGCCCTACCGGCCATAGAGGTCCTAAGGATGGCCACCATCAACGGGGCCCGGGCCCTGGCCTGGGAGGATGAGATTGGGTCCCTGGACGTGGGAAAGAAGGCAGATATTACAGTCTTTGACCTAAATAGCCCTAACTTTACTCCCAGGAACAATTTGATTTCCGCCCTTTGCTATTCCGCCTCCTCTGAGGACGTCAAGGACGTCCTGGTGGATGGGGACTTTGTCCTAAGAAACCGGAAGCTGGTTAAGGTGGACCTAGACCTTATTAGGAAGAGGGTAGCAGAAAGGATGGAGGCCTTAAAAAAGAAGGCAGGCCAGGCCTAGGATAAATCCCATAAGCTGGAAGGAGAAGGGGGCCTAGGCCCTCTTTTCTTTAAGATCTATTTTTCTAGCAGAAAAAGACCTGCCTTTTTCTTCTTTTCCCAGGGCCAGCTAGGCAAGGGCTTAAGAATTGGTGTATAATAAGAGATCATATATAAAGAGTGCTTGGCTATAGAATAGATAAGAGCAAGAATTGAAGGAGGAATTGCCATGACAGAGAAAAAAAAGATAGTGTATTCTGGGATCCAGCCCTCTGGGTCCTTGACCATAGGCAACTACATTGGGGCCCTAAGCAATTTTGCCGAGCTTCAAGAAAACTATGACTGCCTCTATTGCGTAGTGGACCAACATGCCATTACCGTAGAGCAAGAGCCAGCCAAGCTTAGGAAAAACACCCTAGACGTCTTAGCCCTATACTTAGCCTGTGGACTAGACCCTGACAAGGCCATTATCTATATCCAGTCCCATGTGCCCCAGCACGTCCAGCTGGGCTGGGTCCTAAACACCATTACCTCCCTGGGCCAACTCAACCGGATGACCCAGTACAAGGACAAGGCCAAGAAGTCCAAGGAGATCTATGCCGGCCTTTTAAACTATCCAGTCCTTATGGCGGCAGACATCCTTCTCTACCAGGCTGACCTGGTTCCTGTGGGGGAAGACCAAAGGCAGCATATTGAATTGACCCGGGACCTGGCTGAACGCTTTAACCACCGCTATAGCCCCACCTTTGTCCTACCCGAGATGCTATCCTCTAAGGTGGGGGCCCGGATTATGAGCCTCCAAGACCCCACTTCTAAGATGAGTAAGTCAGACCCAGATGAAAATGGTTACATCCTGGTCTTAGATGAACCCGATGCCATTAGAAGGAAGATCAAACGGGCCGTCACCGACTCCCTGGGCCAGGTGACTTATAGTGAGGACCAACCGGGCCTAAAAAACCTTATTGATATCTATGCCTCTTTCTCCAAGAAGTCTGTAGAGGACATTGTAAGGGACTATGAAAGCCTAGGTTATGGGGCCCTCAAGGAAGACACCGCCCAGGCCGTGGTAGAGGTCCTAGAGCCCATCCAAGGCCGCTTTAAGGAATTCCGCCAAGACAAGGCCCTCCTAGAAAAGATCTACAAGGAGGGGGGCGAAAAGGCCCGCTACCTGGCCAACAAGACCCTAAGAAAGGTCCACAAGAAGATCGGCTTTATTGAAGGTTAGGCCCCTGGACAGGGGCTGGCCAGTCCCTGGGGGACTTGACAAAGGATTGAATTTTGTATATAATAACTATAAATATGGTAAAAACAGAAAAAGAGGAGTAGCAGGTCAGTCAAGTCTAGAGACATGGTGGTGGGTGCAAACCATGCTTGGCCCTTGCCAAGGTCGCTTTTTACACATGTTTTTCCCCGGCAGGGGTTAGTTTGCATTAAGCCATGGCCTAGCCATGGGAATTAAGGTGGTACCACGAATCCTCGTCCTTATCGGGCGAGGTTTTTTTATAGTCATAAGGAGGAAAAAAATGCCAGAGATGAACAAGGTCTATCAGCCCAAGGACTTTGAGAAAAAGCACTACCAGGCTTGGATGGAGTCTGGGGCCTTTAGGCCAGAAGTTGATGAAAATAAGAAGCCCTATACCATTACCATGCCCCCTCCAAATGTAACGGGGAACCTGCACATGGGTCACGCCATGAACAACACCCTGCAGGACATTTTAATCCGCTACAAGCGGATGGCGGGTTTTAACGCCCTTTGGGTTCCTGGCATGGACCATGCCTCTATCTCCACAGAGGCCCGGGTGGTGGACAAGCTAAAAAAAGAAGGCAAGACCAAGGATGACCTGGGCCGGGAAAAGTTCCTGGAAGCAGCCTGGGATTGGACCCGGGAATACGGGGGCAATATTAAGAACCAGCTTATGGAGCTGGGGGTCTCTTGTGACTGGTCCCGGGAGAAGTTCACCCTGGATGAGGACGTGTCTGAGGCAGTTTTAGAAACCTTTGTGGATTATTATGACAAGGGCCTCATCTACCAGGGGGACCGGATTATCAACTGGTGTCCCTCCTGTGGAACAGCTATTTCTGATGCAGAGGTAGACCATGAGGACCACCAGGGCCATATCTGGAGCTTTAGGTACCCCCTAGTTAAGGGAGAGGGATATATTGAAATTGCCACCACCCGGCCTGAAACTATTCCTGGGGACTTGGCCGTGGCAGTCCACCCGGAAGACGAAAGATACAAGGACCTGGTGGGGGAATATGTCCGCCTACCTATTTTGGACCGGGAGATCCCCATTATTGCCGATGCCTATGTGGATATGGAATTTGGGACTGGGGCCGTTAAGATTACCCCCTCCCATGACCCCAACGACTTTGAAGTGGGGGAAAGGCACGACTTGGGCCAGTTAAAGGTCATCGATGAAGAGGCCAAGCTCAATGAAAATGCAGGCAAGTACCAGGGCATGGACCGGTACGAGGCCAGAAAGGCCATTATAGCAGACTTTGAGGCCGCCGGTTTCTATGCCGGAGCCAAGGACCACAACAATGCTGTGGGCCACTGTGAACGGTGTGGGACAGTCATTGAGCCCCTTTTATCCAAGCAGTGGTTTGTCGAGATGGCCCCCCTAGCCAAGCCAGCCCTAGAGGCCTACCAGGATGGCCGGCTAAGATTTGTTCCGGAACGTTTTGGGAAGATTTATAGCCACTGGCTAGAAAATATCCGGGACTGGTGTATTTCTAGGCAGCTTTGGTGGGGCCACAGACTTCCTGTCTACTACTGCCAGGACTGTGGGGAAATCATGGTAGCCAAGAGCAAAGAGGAGGCCTGTCAGGCCTGTGGGTCCCAAAATATTAAGCAAGATGAGGACACCCTGGACACCTGGTTCTCCTCTGCCCTGTGGCCCTATTCAACCCTAGGCTGGCCCAAGGGAACAGAAGACTTTAAGTATTTCTATCCCACCAACACCCTGGTCACCGGCTATGACATTATCTTCTTCTGGGTGGTCCGGATGGTTTTCTCTGCCCTGGAGGCCACTGGAGAAGTCCCCTTTACCGATGTCTATCTAACAGGCCTGGTCCTAGACGACCAGGGTCGGAAGATGTCCAAGAGCCTAGGCAACGGGATTGACCCCCTAGAAGTCATCGACCAGTACGGGGCTGACGCCCTTCGCTTTACCCTGGTGACCGGGACATCTCCCGGTAACGACACCCGGTTTTCTACAGAGCGGATGGAGGCCAGCCGGAACTTTGCCAACAAGCTGTGGAATGCCGCCCGGTTTGTCCTTATGAACCTACCAGAAGACTTTGCCCTTAAGCCCCTAGAGGAGGAGGCCCTAGAGCTAGAAGATAAGTGGATCCTCTCTAGGACCCGGGCCACCATAGAAGAGGCTGGAAAACGCCTAGACAGGTATGATATTGGCCTGGCCGCCGATGCCATCCACGACTTTATTTGGGATGACTACTGTGACTGGTATATTGAAATGGTCAAGCCCCGTCTTTACGGGGAAGACCCAGAGGCAAGGGAGGGGGCCTACCAGGTCTTGGTCCAAGTTTTAGAAGACATCCTAAAACTCCTCCACCCCTTTATGCCCTTTATTACCGAAGAAATCTGGTCCTTCCTGCCCCAAAGAGAGACCGACCTGATCTTAGCCTCCTGGCCTGAAGCCCTAGAGGCCTGGCACTTCCCCAAGGAAGAAGGGGACATGGCCTATTTGCAAAAGGCCATCAGGAGCATACGAAATGCCCGCTCAGAAATGAATATCGAACCCCACAGGAAGAGCATGGTCTATATCCACAGTGGGGACCAGGCCATGGTGGACCTCTTTAAGAAAAATACCCGCCACCTCCAAAGCCTGGCCAAGATGACCGACCTGGAAGAAATCCAGGACCCAGAAAGTCTTGGGGATGCCATTGCTGTAGTGGTGGACCGGGCAGAACTCTTCTTGCCCATGCGGGACCTGGTGGACTTTGAAAAAGAAGTGGCCCGGCTGGAAAAAGAAGAGGAAAAGATCCAAAAGGAAATTGACCTGGCCCAGAAGAAGCTTTCCAACGATAACTTTGTCAAGAAGGCGCCCCAGCCTGTAGTCCAAAAGGAAAGGGACCGGCTGGAAAAATACCAGGGTATGCTAGAACAGATTAAAGACAACCTGGCCAAGGCTAGGAAAAAACAATAAAGACCATCAAAAAAGGCAGGCGGCTCCTGAAGGAGGCCAACTGCCTTTTATTTTTCCGGGTCTAAATAGTCCAGGACATGGTCCACGGCTTTTTTGCCCTGGGCCTTAAAGTTTTCAATGATTCTTTGGGCCTGGTCTTGGCCCTCTACAGGGAGGGTTAGGTGGAAGACCACCTGGTCTTGGTTGTAGGCCAAAAGCTCCAGCTGGCCAGGAGGGATAAAGGAGCCAGAGAAGTTTTCAAAGGGGGTCTCTTCCTTGTCTTCCTGGGCCTGGTGGGCCTTATTTAAAAGTTTTTTAGCAATACTGTGGGAAAAATAGCCCAGGGCTTCTTTTCCAGACTCCGTGACCTGGAGCAAGGCCTGGTCATTTTCCTCGATTAGGCCACTGGCCTCCAGTTCCATTAGGTACTGCTTAAAGTAAAAATAATTCATGATGTCATTTTTTAGGACATAGGTAGTAAAACTGTCGTTAGTAAAGGGGGTGGGCTCATTTTCCAGGATATAAAGGAGGACTAGTTTATATTGAGCCAAGGTTTGGAGATCCTTTTTCATATCATCACCTCATCTTCTTAAATTATAACACAGTCCCTTAAAAAAACAGCAAGCTTCTGCTATAATAGGGATAAGAATATGAGGAGGGCCAGGAAAATGGACAATAAAAAGGAAAAGATTTTATACTCAAGAGAAACTATTATGGAAAGGATTAGGGAGCTGGCTAAGGACTTAGATAAGGTCTATGAAGGCAAAGACCTCCTGGTCATAGGCCTACTTAGGGGGTCCTTTATTTTTTTAGCTGACCTCATTCGGGAAATGGACTCCCTTATGGAAGTGGACTTTTTAACCACCTCTTCCTATGAAAACAGGGAAATTTCTTCAGGAGAGGTCAAAATTTTTCATGACCTGAGGGCCCCGGTGGAAGGCCGTCATGTTTTGATTGTGGATGATATTGCCGACACTGGCCACACCCTAAGCCAGGTGGTGGACCACATTGGGGCCATGAAGCCGGCCTCCTTAAAGACCTGTGTTCTTTTAGACAAGCCAGACAGGCGGCAGGTGGAGATTGACCCAGACTATGTGGCCTTTAGGATTCCAGACCTCTTTATTGTAGGCTATGGCCTAAACTACGGGGCCCACTACCGGAACATTCCCTATATCTATGCCTATATAGATGATGAAGACTAAGGCCTCTTTGCCCCTATTTAGCTTCCACCTGCTTATCCTTATTTTGGGGGTCCTCTATTTATCCTTTGGACCTATTTTTGCCAGGTGGGGGGTCTATCCGGGCCTTTTTTTAAATGAACTGGCCTTTATCTTTATACCGGGCCTGGTCTTAAGAAGGCTCTATAGGGAGAGGCCAGGCCAGACCTTTGTCCTTTTTAAGGACCTGGTCTGGACCCTGGTGGCTATTTTAGCCGCCTTTCCCATTATTTTGATCATTAACAGTGCCTTTTTGGGCTTTATATCGGGCCATGTGGACCTGACCCACGATACCCTGGTCTGGCTAAGGGGGGAGGATAGGTCCTATCTGGGCCAGATCTTTTTTTTGGCCTGGGTCCCAGCCCTTATGGAGGAGACCTTTTTTAGGGGGAGTGTCCAAGATATCTACAGCCAGCGGTTTGGAATTTGGTCAGTCCCCCTATCGGCCTTGGTCTTTGCCATCTTCCACTTTGACCTTCAAAGTCTGGTGTCCCCCTTTTTAATTGGGGTTATCTTGGGCCTGATCTACTATACCACCCGGAGCTTGTTTCTGGTGATTATAGGCCACCTCTTCCATAATTTTTTAAGTATTAGCCTGATTTTTTTCTATAAGCCAGGTTTCTTTGAAGGCCTGGCCCAGGCCCTTTCAGGGATAGGGGCCTGGATCTCTGGCCTTTTGGCCGGAGCTCTCTTGCTCCTTTGTATCTATTTATTTTTAAAGAGTTTGATCTTTCTCTCCAAGGGCCACCGTATTAGCCAACCCAGGGTAGGCTGGAAGGCCAAGGAGTTTGCCCCCCTAGGGCTTCTTATCATCGTTTATCTTGTATTTTGTCTCTATTGAAAGGGAGGAGAAAAATGGAGGACGTTAAAAGAGCAGCCGATCTTATAAAAAAAGCCAAGTATATGGTGGCCCTAACTGGGGCCGGCATGTCTACAGAGTCTGGGATTCCAGACTTTAGGTCTAACCGGGGGATCTATGAGACCATGCCAGAAGATGCCCTGTCTAGGGAGGTCCTAGAAAGAAATCCCCGCCGCTTTTACAGGGAGGGCTACCGGATTTTAGACAACCTGGCCCAGAAAAAACCCAACCCAGGCCACCTGGCCCTAAGCCGCCTCCAGGAGGAAGGTTACCTTAAGGAAATCATCACCCAAAATATAGACAACCTCCACACCAAGGCCGGGTCTAAGGAGGTCTATGAGGTCCATGGAGAAACCCGGAGAGTCCGGTGCACGGCCTGCGCCTACCAGGGGGACTTCCAGGTCATGAAGGACCAGGTGGAAAAGGGGGTTATTCCGCCCCAGTGCCCTGAATGTGGCCGCCCCCTAAGGCCCAATGTGGTCATGTTTGGAGACCCCATGCCCCCAGCCTTTGAGGCAGCCCTAGGGGCAGTAGAACGGGCAGACACCATGCTGATTATAGGGTCTAGCCTCCAGGTGATGCCCGTGGCCTACCTGCCCCAGTATGTGGACCATTTGATTATTATCAACCAAGAGCCCACCCCCTTTGACACCCGGGCAGAGGTGGTTATTCATAGGGGGGCTGGCCAGACCCTAGAAGAGATTTTGAAAGCGATGGGCCTTTATGTCTAAGGTCTATGGAAATTTTGCCTGGATCTATGACGACTTTATGGAAGACTACGACTATGAGGGGGTCTTCCATTTTATCGACCAGGTCTGGGACCATCCTAAGAAAGAAGAGGCATCTATCCTGGAAATGGCCTGTGGAACAGGCAGCTTAAGCTGCTTTTTATCAGGCTGGGGCCAGCTAGATGCCTTTGACCTGTCCCCAGATATGCTGGCCCTGGCCCAGGCCAAGCTAGGCCACCGGGAGGGGGTCCGGCTCTTCCAGATGGACATGGAGACCTTCCGGCTAGATAGGACCTACGACCTTATCCTCTGCCTGTGCGACAGCATGAACTACCTGGACCACAAGGACAAAATTTTTAGGACCCTGGTCCAGGTACAAAAGCACTTAAAGCAAGATGGGCTTTTTATTATGGACCTAAATACAGCCCATGGCTTTGAAAAAAATTATGGAGACCAGGTCTTTTTACAAGAAAAAGAAGGGGTTTTTTTAGCCTGGGACAATCATTTTGATAGGGATTTGGGTATAAACTATTACGATCTGGATTTTTTCCTGGAAGAAGAAGGGGGCCTCTACCGGCGCTTTTCTGAAAGCCATGAAGAATACACCTATTCTATAGAAGAGATTAGAGAGCTTGTCCAAAAGGCCGGGCTAAGGATCCTAAAAATGACCCAGGGCTATAGCCAGGAAGAGGACCTAAGCCAGGCCGGACGGATTGTTTATTTTATAAAAAAGGAGGATGTATGACAGATAGATTAATACGCGCCATAGATAAGACCGGGTCCATCCGGGCCCACCTAGTGATAGGCAAAGACTTAGTAGAGGAGGCCCGGCAGATCCACCAGACCTCCAAGACAGCCACGGCTGCCCTGGGAAGAAGCCTCTTAGCAGGCCTCCTCCTACGGGCCAACCTCAAGAACAAGGAAGACAGCCTGACCCTTAACATCCTAGGAGATGGGGACCTGGGCCGGATTGTGGTCACAGGCCACAACAAGGGCCAGGTCAAGGGCTATGTAGACCATCCCCAGGCTGATAGACCCTCCCGGGCAGACAAGAAGTTAGACGTTGGGGGTCTTGTGGGCCACAAGGGAAGTTTGCAGGTGGTCATGGACCTGGGCCTCAAGGAGGCCTACGAGGGAAGGGTCGAGCTGGTCAACGGAGAAATTGCCGAAGACGTGGCCTACTACCTTAACCAGTCTGAACAGGTTAACTCTGCCGTGGGCCTAGGGGTCCTGGTGGACAAGGACCTAAGTGTGAAACAGGCCGGGGGCTTTATTATCCAGCTCCTTCCTGGAGTTAAGGAAGAGACCATTAGCCAGCTGGAAAAGGACCTGGAGGGGATCCAGTCTGTCACCAAGTTCCTGGAAGAGGGCATGGACCTAGAAGAGCTCTTAAAGGCCCTGGTTCCCTCCTTTGACATGGAGATAATCCATGAGGAGCCCGTCTTCTTCCAGTGTGAGTGCAGCCGGGAAAAGGTCATTGACTCCATTGCCTCCCTGCCTGACGAGGACATCAAGGAAATGATCCATGAAGACCACGGGGCAGAGATATCCTGCTATTTCTGCAAGACGTCCTATCAATTAAATGAAGAAGATTTACAAGAGATCTTGACAAACAGGTAAAAACTGGGTAAGATATTAGTTAGGTATTTTAAGTGCCCAGATAGCTCAGTCGGTAGAGCAGTGGACTGAAAATTCACGTGTCGCTGGTTCGATTCCGGCTCTGGGCACCAACCTAAATAAAAGTAAGACCCCAACAAGGGAAGACCTTGTTGGGGCTTTTTTTATGGGGAAAATAGGGAGAAGGGGGACAAGGGGAAAGGGAGGAAATCATTTCCCAAAGATAAAAAGAAAGATAACAAAAGAAAGGGAAAAAAGACATGGGAGGAAAAGCCTGTAATTTAAAGATCTTGAAGGTCTTAGAAGGAGGAGAAATTTAAAATAAGTCTATTTACCTATCCCTGTTTAGGATTGTTAAGAAAATGTTTTTTCTTGAAATGGCCCTTGCCCTCTGATAAAATGAAGGCAGAAGATTAATATTTTGTATTTTTCGGACAATAAGATTTTTCTTATTTTGTTTAGGGGGTGAGCCATTGATAATTGATTCAATCAAGGATATAAAGGACCTGGAAAACACTTTGGAAAAAGAGGTCAAGGAGGCAGAAGACCGAGCCCAGCGTCTCGTAAGGGATAGCCGTTTAGAGGCAGAAAAAGAGGCCAAGACCATCCTAGACCGAGCCCGAGCCCAGGCCCAAGAGAAAATTGAAAGAAAGAGCCAAGAAGCAGAAGACCTGGCCACAAAAAAGCTGAAAGAAGGAGAGTTGGAGTTTGAAAAGTTCCGCAGCCTATCTAAGGACCAGCTGGACCAGGCTGTGGACTTTGTCTTAGAAAGGATCGTGATTTGAAATGGCCATTAGCAAGATGCATCATTTCAAACTCTATTCTTTAAAAAGCTTAACAGACCCTCTTTTGAGCTTCTTGCAGGACTATGGCCCTGTTCATATTAGGGACCTATCTGAGGAAGCGGACCTCCTAGAAAGTGGCCTAGACTATGTGAGTGAGCCCAGGGACATCCTAGATGTTACAGCTGAAATGGAGGATATAGAAGCCAGTATAGACTTCTTAAGCCAGTATGAAGAGCCCTTGGGGGCCCTGGAGTCCATGAAAAGGGGCAAGAAAAATTATAGCTATGGCCAGTTGATGGAAGAGGGGCAGGCCCTATCTGTAGCAGAGACCTGCCAAGAGCTTAAGAAGCTAAAGGAATATTTAGAGGAAAATGATAGCAAGATCGATGCCCTCCAGGCCGGCATTGAGGACCTAAAGCCTTGGAAGGGCCTTAAGATGAGTTCTGAGGACCTGACGAGCACCCGGCGGATCAAGCTGATAACGGGCTATATGCTAAATCCTAACTTCGACAACTTTAAAGAAGACCTAAACGAGCTAGACTATAGCCATGCTCAAAAATTAACCCAAGACGACAAGAACACCTTTATGGTGGTAGTCACCCTCAAGGGGGAATGGCCCCAGCTAAAGGAGCTCTTAAGGAAATACTCCTTCTTTTATGAGGAGGTCCACTGTGAAAAGGGCCCCATAGAAGAAATTCAAGAAAAAGAAAAACAAATTCAAAATATCCAGGCAGGCATTAAGGGGATCGAAAAAAATATAAGGGCCCACCTGCCTGCCCTAGACCACCTAAAACTAAGGTACGAATACCTAAGTCAAATCCATAATAAGATGGCCACCAATGACCGGCTCCTGGGGACCCAAAAGGTCAACCTCATAGAGGGCTATATTGAGTCGGACCGGGTGGAGGACTTTAAAGGCCGCTTGGAGGACCAGTTCCATTCAGATATCTATCTGGAAATTGAGCCGGCAGACCCAGCCGATGAGGAGGTCCCCATTGTTCTTAAGAACAACAAGTTTGTGGCTGCCTTTGAAAATGTCACCCTTATGTATGCCGTGCCTAAATACAATGAAATAGATCCAACGCCTTTTCTGGCCCCCTTCTACTGGCTGTTTTTTGGCATGATGATTGGGGACGCAGGCTATGGGCTTTTATTAATTTTAGGGACCCGGCTGGCCCTTTCCTTTAACCTAGATGAGTCCAAAAGAAAAAACATCACCTTTTTCTACTACCTGGGCTTTTCTGCCCTCCTCTGGGGTTTAATTTACGGGTCTATCTTTGGCGGCATTGTTCCCATGCCCCAGCTTATTAATCCGGAATCGGATTATATGGCTATTATGATCGTGTCCATTATCCTAGGCGGCCTCCATATGTTTATGGGCCTGGGCCTAAGTGCCTACATGAAGACCAAGAACCAGTCCTTTAAGGATGCCCTTTATGACGTTTTTACCTGGTATGTGACCCTGGCTGGCGCCATCTATTTCTTGTTGGCCTCTCCCTTGGGCCTACCCGGTGGCAGGATTGCCATGGCCGTTATGGTCCTAGGCATGTTAGGCATCCTAGTCTTTACAGGCCGGGAGGCAGAGTCCACAGCCGGACGCTTGGCCACAGGGGCCTACAATCTCTATGGGATTACCTCTTGGGTGGGGGACTTTATCTCCTATCTTAGGGTTATGGCCCTGGGTCTTTCAGGGGCCTTTATTGGCCTGGCCGTCAACATGATTGCCGGCATGCTGGCCTCAGGAGGGATAGCCGGGATTATTGCAGCTGTTATTGTCTTTATCCTGGGCCAGGTGATGAATATTGCCCTATCAGCCCTATCGGGCTATGTCCACAGTTTACGTTTAATCTTTGTAGAATTCTTTGGCAAGTTTTACGAAGGGGGAGGAAAGCCCTTCGAAAGCATGCGGAAGCAAACAAAATATATCAATATAAAAAAATAGGAGGATTAGAATGGCAGAATTAATGAACAGTTATGGAGGCTTATTTTTTGGAGTACTAGGGGTAGCCATCGCCGTCTTGTTTGCAGGGATCGGCTCAGCCAACGGGGTAGGAATTGCTGGCCAAGGCTCTGCAGGCATTGTGGCAGAAGAGCCAGAAAAGTTTGTTCAGGCCCTGATCCTACAACTTCTTCCCGGGACCCAAGGGCTTTATGGCTTTGTTATTGGTCTTTTAATTATCTTTAGGCTATCTGTAGATACCTCCCTTCTTGAAGGCCTCTATCTTATGGTTTCAGCCATGCCTATCGGTTTTGTAGGTTGGCGGTCAGGAATTGCCCAAGGTAAGGTGTCTGCGGCAGGTATGAACATTTTGGCCAAGGACCCCTCCCAAAGCGTTAAGGGGATCATCTTGGCAGTTATGGTAGAAACTTACGCCATCCTAGCCTTTGCTATTAGCTTTATCTTGTTAAATCAAATCACATTTTAATAGGGAATGGGATGACTATGGCAAACAACATAGACAATATTGTCAGTAAATTAAAAGCCGAGGCTGGGGCCGAAATAGACCGCATAGATAGTCAGGCCCAAGAAGAGGTTCAGGCCATTAGGGACAAGATCCTAGGCCAGGCTAAAAAAGAAGAAGCGCGGATTCTGGAGACAGGAGACTATGATGCTAGAAACGCCTACAATCAGATCTATGACAATGTGGAGCTTAGGCTAAGGGACCAAAGACTTAAGGAAAGCCAAGACTTTATCCAGAAGATTTTTGACCTGGCCCTTGAAAAAATGAACAAGAAGTCTGATGAGGACTTCATTGAAGAAATAAGACAGGCCCTGGAAGGCCTAGAGGAAGAAAAACTGGCCATCCGGATCCCCAAAGACAGGTTAGGGGCCCTAAAAGAGGCTGGCCTAGACCTGACTATAGACGAAGAAAACTGGGTAGACAGTGGCTTTGTTCTCTTTAACGACCGGGTCAACTACAACTATAAATACGAGGATATTTTAGCAGAAAACCGAGATAGGATTGGACCCCAACTCATTGATTTTATGAGCCGGTAGAAGGGAGTTACTATGGACCAGGAAAAATATATACAAAGTTCCACCATGACCAGGGTCTATGAGAAAAAACTCTTGTCTGACCAAAGCTTTGACCGGCTCCTGGAAGCCCCCCACTTAAATGAGTTTTCCAGGATCCTATCTGAAACGGTCTACGCAGACCTAGTCCAGGTCATGGATTCAAGAAAAAAGATTGACCAGGCCCTGGACCAGGAGCTAGTAAAGACCTATAGGGACTTTTATAAGCTGACCTGGGATGAGGAGGCCGTAGAAATACCGGCCTCTAAGTATATTTTCCATAACTTTAAGGTTATCTTAAAGAGCCAGCTCATAGAAGAAGACTTTATGGGCCTGATTATCCCCATAGGGGAATATGACTATGAGGCCATCTATGCCGATATCCAGGAAAATTTTGTCTCACAAAAGGCCGGGGACTTTACCCGGATGCTCAACCAGGGCCTAGAGGAATATAGGAAGAGCAAGGACCCCCAAAAGCTGGATATGCAGATGGACAAACTCCAGTATGAGTATATGCTGAGCCTAGCCAAAGAGCTGGATTCCAAGCTTATCCTAGACTATGTCAAGACCCTAATTGATGTACAAAACATCAACATGACCCTAAGGGGCAAGAGGCAAAACCACCGGGTTAACTGTGTAGAAGGCTTTATGATTGAGGGGGGCAACATTTCTGCAGACTCCCTGAGACGGGCCTATTTTGACAGTATGGAAAATATTATCGATGGGCTTAAAAGAAGTCTTATGTATAGCCACTTAAAGGAGGCCCTGGAGAAGTCCTTGGCAGACGGAAAACTCATCTACTTTAAGGAAGTCACCTCTGCCTTTTTAAATAATATTTCTAACCGGGGAAGTCTTTATCCCTTTGGGCCAGAAGTCATGTTTGCCTACCTCCTAAAAAAGGAGAGGGAGGTTCAAAAGTTAAGGACCATCCTCATTGGCAAGATGAACGGCCTAAGTGGGGAAGAGATCAAGGAGAGGACAGGTGAGCTGATTGAATAAAGTCGGCGTAATTGGGGACAAGGACTCTGTTCTTGGCTTTAGGGCCCTGGGCCTAGATGTCTTTACCCCGGAAACAGATATGGGCATAAGAAAGACCATAGACAGGCTGGCAGGGGAGGACTATGGCGTGATCTTCATAACAGAAGACATGGCCGCCCGAGCTGTGGAGACCATTTCTAGGTATGACTATAAGCCGGCGCCAGCTATTATTTTGATCCCCAGTAACCAGGGGACCCAAAATATTGGCATGGACCGGATCAATAAAAATGTAGAAAAAGCCTTAGGCTCTAATATATTGTAGAAAGTGAGGGCTGATATTGAATACAGGTAAAGTTGTAAAAGTTTCTGGGCCTCTTGTGGAGGCCGTAGGGATGTCTGACGCCAACGTTTTTGACGTGGTGGAGGTATCTGACGATAGATTGATTGGTGAAATTATAGAAATGAGGAAGGACCGGGCCTCTATCCAGGTCTATGAAGAGACCACGGGGATAGGGCCGGGAGAGCCTGTTTACACCACGGGAGCCCCCCTTTCTGTAGAACTGGGGCCCGGTATGATAGAGGGGATGTTTGACGGGATTCAAAGGCCCCTAGATGACTTAAGAGAGGAGGCCGGGGACTTCCTAAAAAGAGGGGTTATTGTGCCCTCCCTAGACCGGGACCGGGTCTGGTCCTTTGAGGCCAAGCTGGCAGTAGGCGACCAGGTGGGTCCAGGGGATGTGGTGGGGACCGTCCAAGAAACCGAGGTGGTCCTCCACAGTATTATGGTTCCCCCAGGCAAGTCTGGCCGGATTAAGGCCATCCAAAGTGGGGACTACCATGTGGATGATGAGGTCTACAGCCTGGAGCTAGAAGACGGGAGTGTGGAAACTTTCTCCCTTATGCAAAAATGGCCCGTTAGGCAGGGCCGGCCCCATAAGAAAAAACTAGACCCCCGGACCCCCCTTATTACGGGGCAAAGGGTTATAGACACCTTCTTCCCCGTAACCAAGGGGGGAACAGCAGCCATTCCGGGTCCCTTTGGGTCTGGCAAGACGGTGATCCAGCATCAACTGGCTAAATATTCTGATGCCGAGATTGTTATCTATGTAGGCTGTGGAGAACGGGGCAACGAGATGACCGAGGTACTAGACGAGTTTCCAGGCCTGATTGACCCTAAGACTGGGGAGTCCCTGATGAAACGGACGGTCCTTATTGCCAACACCTCCAACATGCCTGTGGCGGCCCGGGAGGCCTCCATCTATACAGGCATGACCATTGCAGAATACTTTAGGGATATGGGCTATTCCGTGGCTCTTTTTGCCGATTCCACCTCCCGCTGGGCCGAGGCCCTTAGGGAAATGTCTGGCCGGCTAGAAGAGATGCCCGGGGACGAAGGTTACCCCGCCTACTTGGCCTCAAGAATTGCTGAATTTTATGAAAGGGCAGGCCGGGTTCTTGCCCTAGGCAAGGAAGGCCATGAGGGGGCCCTAACCGCCATCGGGGCCGTATCCCCTCCAGGGGGAGACATGTCCGAGCCTGTAACCCAGTCTACCCTAAGGATTGTCAAGGTCTTCTGGGGGCTTGACTATGAGCTATCCTATGCTAGGCACTTTCCTGCCATCAACTGGATTGACTCCTATTCCCTCTACCAAGACAAGATGGACAGGTATTTTGATGAACACTTTGCCGAAGATTTTTCCGAAAACCGCAAGCTGGCCATGTCCATTTTAGGGGACGAGTCTGAGCTCCAAGAAATTGTAAGAATTGTAGGGGCCGACTCCCTATCTGAAACAGACCAGCTTAAGCTAGAAGTGGCCAAGATGCTAAGGGAAGACTTTTTGCAGCAAAACTCCTACCATGAGGTGGACACCTTCTGTCCCATTGACAAGCAGGTGGAAATGCTCAAGGCCGTCCTAGACTTTTATAGGCTAGGCAAGGAGGCCATCTCCTCTGGGGTCTACCTCAGGGAGCTAAGAGAACTACCCATTCGAGAAAAAATAGCCAGAATGAAATATATAGACAACCAAGAGGCCCTAGACCAGATTAAGGCAATTCGTCAAGAGATGGTCCAAGAGGTCCAAGACTTAATGCGTAAAGGAGGGCTAGCAGATGCTTAAAGAGTATAAAACAGCCAGCCAGGTTGTTGGCCCCCTCATGTTGGTAGAAGGGGTTGAAGGGGTTAAATTTGAAGAATTAGTAGAAATTACCCTGCAAACCGGTGAAAAAAGAAGGGGCCGGATTCTAGAAGTAGAAGATGATACGGCCCTGGTCCAAATCTATGAAGGAACCACAGGGATTAACCTAAAAAATACCAGCACCCGGTTTTTGGGCCACCCCCTAGAATTTGGGGTCAGCGAGTCCATGATCGGCCGGGTCTTTGACGGCCTAGGCAACCCCATTGACGGAGGGCCCGCCCTAATACCCGAAGAAAATAGGGACGTAAATGGGGCCCCCATTAACCCCTTTTCCCGGGAGTATCCTGACGAATTTATCCAGACAGGGGTGTCTGTTATTGACGGCTTAAACACCCTGGTTCGGGGGCAAAAGCTCCCTATCTTTTCTGGGTCTGGTCTGCCCCATAATGAGCTGGCTGCCCAAATTGCTAGGCAGGCCACCGTTAGGGGGACCGACTCTAAGTTCGCCATTGTCTTTGCGGCCCTGGGGATCACCTTTGAAGAGGCCCAATTCTTTATTGATGACTTTAATGAACATGGGTCCATTGACCGGTCTGTCCTCTTTTTGAACCTGGCTGACGACCCGGCCATTGAAAGAATATCCACCCCCAAGGTGGCCCTAACAGCTGCAGAATACCTGGCCTTTGAAAAGGGCATGCATGTTTTGGTTATCCTAACGGACATGACCAACTATGCCGAGGCCCTAAGGGAGGTCTCTGCCGCCAGAAAAGAAGTGCCTGGCCGAAGGGGCTATCCCGGCTACCTCTATACAGACCTGGCTGGCATCTATGAAAGAGCCGGCCGGATCAAGGGCAAGGAGGGGTCCATTACCCAAATCCCCATCCTAACCATGCCCGAAGACGACATTACCCACCCTATTCCTGACCTGACAGGCTATATTACAGAAGGGCAAATTATCCTATCTAGGGACCTGCACCTGCAAAATATTGTGCCCCCCTTGGACGTGGCCCCCTCCCTATCCCGGCTAAAGGATGACGGGATCGGAGAAGGCAAGACCCGGGAAGACCATGCCGACACCATGAACCAACTCTATGCCGCCTACACCTCTGGGGTCCAAGCCAGGGAGCTAGCCACCATCCTAGGCGAGTCTGCCCTAACAGAGACAGACAAGGCCTTTATGAATTTCACCACAGAATTTGAAAAGACCTATGTGGGCCAGGGCTACTACACCAACCGAACCATTGAAGAAACCCTAGGCCTGGGCTGGAAACTCCTGTCCAAGCTACCTAGATATGAACTGAAACGGATTGATGATGCCTTAATTGAAAAATATTTAGGCCCGGAAAATAAAAAAGTAGAGCAAGACCAAGACCCAGCTCGTGAAGACTAGGAGTGATAGCTATGGCCATACTAGATGTCAATCCAACTCGGATGGAGTTAAATAACCTCAAAACTAGGCTGGCCGTAGCCCAAAAGGGTTACGACCTCCTAAAAAACAAGCAGGACGAGTTGGTCAGACGCTTTATTGACCTGATCCGAAAAAATAAGGCCCTTAGGGAAGAGGTAGAAGAAGAGCTAACCAAGTCCTTTAATGACTTCTCCATGGCCTCAGCCATCTCTGTCCCCAATTTCTTGGAACTGGCCTTAAGCCTGCCCAAGCAAAGGGTCCAGCTGGAGATGGAAGTAGAAAATATTATGAGTGTCAAAATTCCCAAGATGGAATTTAAAAAGGACAATGTGGTGGACCTAGAGGACGGTAACCAATCTTCCAGTATCTACCCCTATGGCTTTACCCATACCAATTCCCAGCTAGACCAGGCCCTATCCACCCTAGACCGGATCCTGGACAAGCTCTTGGAACTGGCCCAGGTGGAAAAGACCTGCCAACTTATGGCAGATGAGTTAGAAACCACCCGAAGACGGGTTAACTCCCTAGAATATAGGACCATTCCTGACCTGGAAGAGACCATCAAGCATATTAAGATGAAACTAGAGGAGGGGGAAAGAGAAAATATTTCCCGGCTCATGAAGATCAAGGATATTATTAAAAATTAAGGATGGGGTCTAAAAAATCCTATCCCTAGTTAAGGCGGCAGTGACCTAGAGGCACTGACCGCCTATTTTTATGGAGGAGGGTCTTTTTGG
Source organism: Tissierellia bacterium (assembly GCA_030532305.1). Taxonomy (GTDB): domain Bacteria; phylum Bacillota; class Clostridia; order Tissierellales; family Peptoniphilaceae; genus JAUNLJ01. The sequence goes on along the minus strand of JAUNLJ010000005.1, from coordinate 31,920 downwards.
GAAAGTTTTTAATTTAGACTTTACAATTCGCCCCATCTCCTGTATGATATTAAGCAGAAGTTTAAATCTTAAGAAAATAAATATCTTTGCGGGAGTGGCTCAGTGGTAGAGCATCGCCTTGCCAAGGCGAGGGTCGCGAGTTCGAATCTCGTCTTCCGCTCCAATTAGCCCCTAAAAGGGGCTTTTTCATTGGGAAAAAAGAGTCCTTAGGAAACTTTTGGGCTCTTTTTTATGGCCTAAGCTTTGACTAGATTTAACAAGGGGAGAAAGTTTCCTTAATAGGCCTTTCCTATAATAGGATCCAGATAGATCTTTAGGAAAGGAGGAAAGCATGGCAGGAAAAAGATACGGCCAGGCAAAAAATGTCATCCTAATGGTACCCGATGGCATGAGTGTAGAGGCCTATAGTTTTGCCCGTTGGTTAAGTCCTAAAAAGACCCTGGCCATGGATGAGATCCTAAGGGGCATGGTCCGGACCCACAATTCCAATGTCCCCATGGCAGACTCTGCCCCAGCCGCCACCGCCATGGCCACAGGCTACAAGTCCCAGGCCACCTATATTGCCTCCTATCCCTCCCAGATAGGGATGGTGGGGACTGAGGACTATGAAAAGGCCATGGCCACCCGTCCCCTGGCCACGGTCCTGGAAGGGGCCAGGGAAAGCGGCCGGGCCACAGGCCTGGTGAGCCTGGCCCGGGTTAACCACGCCACCCCGGCAGCCTTTGGCGCCCACAGTTTAGACCGGGAGGACCTGGACCCCCTCATGGACCAGCTGGTCCACCAGAATATAGACCTGGTCCTGGGGGCAGGGGCCTGCCACTTAAGCCCAGAGGCTAGGGAAGACGGCCAAGACCTCCTGGGGGAGCTAAGGGCCAGGGGCTATGCCTATCTTAGGACCCGGGAGGACCTGATGGTCTCTAGGGAAGAGAGAATTTGGGGGATCTTTGCCCAGGAGGATATGAACCACCACCTGGACCGGGGGCCAGAGGAACCCTCCCTAAGGGACATGACCCAAAAGGCCCTGGAGGTCCTGTCTAAAAATGACCGGGGCTTTTTCCTCCTGGTGGAGGGGTCTGAAATTGACTGGGCCGCCCACGCCAACGACCCGGTGGGCCTGGCCACAGATATTTTGGCCTTTGATGAGGCTGTGGCCCTGGCCCTGGACTTTGCCAAGGGTCATGAGGACACCCTCCTTATTGTGGCCCCAGACCACGGGACCGGGGGCTTTAGCATGGGCAACTGGGAGACCAGCCTAACCTATACCCAGGCCCCCCTAGAAGGCTATATCCAGCTCATTGCCGGAGCCAAGAAGACAGCCAGAGGAGCCGGCCGGGACCTTAACAGCTACCGGACCAATGTGGAGGAGGTCATGGAAAGGTACTTTTCCATTAGGGACCTGAGGGAAGAGGAAAAGCTCCTTATTCAAAAGACCCGAGACCCCCAAACCGGCATTGGCCAGGTCCTTTCCAAGCGGTCTGGCCTGGCCTGGACCTCCTACGGCCATACCGGAGGGGACGTGGCCCTTTTCTCCTACTCCTCCTGTCCAGACCTGCCTCCCCTAGGTGGCCTGGTCTTTAACCAGGAGATCGGCTCTTATATGGCCTACGCCCTGGGCCTGGACCTAGACCAGACCCGGGAGAGACTCTACCCCCTAGCCTGCCCCCTTTTTAAGGAGGCAGGGGTCCGTTTGACTCCTATAAAAAGAGAAAAAGGGCCCGGCCTTCTCAGACTAGACCGGGCAGGGAGGGAAGTTTACCTCCCCCTAAACAAGGACTACTTTATCAGGGGAGGCCGCCGCTATTATTTTTCAGGCCTGAGCCTGGCCCAGGGAGGCGAGCTTTACCTGGCCAGAGAGGCCATAGACCTTATTCTGGCCCAGCTAGGCCAGGCCGCCTACAAAAGGGCCATCTAGCCAATCAAAGGGCCTTAAAAGAAGGAGTGCCAGGGAGGCGACCCTTCTTTTTTATTTGCCTAGACTATGGTATAATAGACCGATATAGAATGGAGAAGGAGGCGGATGAGGCCATGGATTATGAATTGGGCATTATTGGGGGCATGGGGCCCCTGGCCACCTCGGTATTTTTTGAATACCTGGTCAAACATACCCGGGCCCACAGGGACCAGGACCATATTAATAGCATCGTCCTAAACCATACTTTTTTGCCAGACCGGTCCCAGGTTATCAAGGAGGGCAAAGAGGAGGTTTTTTTAGATAGGATCAAAGAGGACTTTGACCTTTTAAATGGCCTAGACCTAAAGGCCATTGCCATTCCCTGTAACACCAGCCACTATTTTTTTGACCAGGTCCAGGCCATGAGCCGGGCCCCCATTATCAACATGGTAGAAGAAACCCTGGCCTACGCTAAGGCTTTGGGGGCCCGTCAGGTGACGGTTTTAGCCTCCGATGGAACGGCCCAAAGTGGCATCTACAAGACCTATGGCCAGGCCCTGGGCCTAGAGGTCAGAATGCCAGAGGCCCGGGAGCAAAAGCTGGTCATGGATAGGATCTACCAGGTCAAGGAGGAGGGCAAGACCTTTTTTGCCGACATCAATGACCTAATTGACCGCTACCAGGTGGATTCAGAAGTCATCTTGGCCTGCACGGAACTGTCGGCCATGGAAATTGGAAATAGACCTGTTATCGATGCCTTGAAGGTCCTGGGCAACCAGGCCATTAAGGCCTGTGGAAGGGAGATAGTAGAGTGAGTTTTGTACCCGTTATTTTAGGAACAGATATTAATGCCTATGGGGTGGCCCGGTCCCTCCATGAGGCCTATGGGATCAAGTCCTACGCCATAGGAAGAAAGCCCCTTAGGTATACCAGAAAATCTAAGATCCTCCATGTGGAAACCTATGGGGACTTTTATACAGACCAGGGTTTTTTAAGGGTCATGGAAGACTTTGCCCAGACCCACAAAAAGGAGGGGACCCTGCTTTTAATCTCCTGCTCCGATGAATACACCTCCCTAATTACCAAATACAAGGACAGGCTGGCCAAGGACTATGTCTTTAACTACATAGACCACGCCCTTCAAGAAAGGCTAGAAAACAAGTTGGACTTCTATGAAATTTGTGAAGACTACGGCCTAGACTATCCCAAGACCCAGATTATTAGCCTGGACAACTACCAGAACTTTAACTGGCCCAGCCACTACCCCTTGGGCCTAAAGGCCAACGACTCCATAGAATATGTCCACCTAGACTTTGATGGGAAAAAGAAATTCTACAAGATCCATTCCCAAGAGGACCTAGAGGAGACCGTCCAGCTAATCTATGGGGCCGGCTACCAGGGAGAGTTGATCCTCCAAGACTACATTCCAGGAGACTCCTCCGCCATGTTTGTCTTAAATGCCTATGTGGATAGCCAGGGGGAGGTCACCATGATGTGCCTGGGCAAGTGCCTCCTAGATGAATGCCTACCCACAGAAATTGGCAACTACAACGCCCTTTTAACCTTAGGGGACCAGGCCATCTATGACCAATATGAGTCCTTTTTAAAGCGGATAGGCTACCGGGGATTTGCCAACTTTGACCTGAAATACGATGAACGGGACGGCAAATACAAGGTCTTTGAAATTAACATCCGCCAGGGCCGGTCCTCCTACTACATGACCGCTGGGGGCTGTAATTTTATGACCTACTATGTGGCAGACCTAATTGAAAATAAGCGGCTAAAGACCCACTATCACTTTGACCAGGGCCTGTGGCTCTATGTGGACCCAGCCGTCTTAAGAAAATACGTCAACCCCAAGGATAAAGACCTGGCCCTAACTCATTTAAGAAGGGGCTATAGCTTTACCCAGTGGTATGAAAAAGACCAGTCCTTGGCCCGGTTTATGGACTATTGGCGGCGGCGGCTGTCCACAAGAAAGTACTATCCCATCTACCAAGAAAAAAGACAGGAAGAGGACCAAGCCTAAAGAAAGTTTCAAGGCATCTTAGACCTTTCTTAGAAAATTTTCATAAGAATTTAACCTCCTTTTGTTAAAGTAGGTTTACAATAAGAGGGAGAGTTAAGAGGAGGCCGCTATGAAAATTTTGCTAGCATCAGATGCTTATTTTCCCATGATCAATGGGGTAGTTATATCCACAAAAATCCTAAAAGAAGCCTTAGAAAGCCGGGGCCACGATGTGAGGGTCTTAACGGTGGGAGAAAAATCCAAGTACCTAGAGGATCAAAAGACCTACTACCTGGCCTCCCGGTCTACAGAATATTTTTATCCCGAAGCCCGGGTGGCCTTTATGTCCGACCACCAGCTTAGGAATGCTATTATGGCCTGGGGGCCCGACCTGGTCCACAGCCAAAGCGAATTTTCCATCTTTCTCCAGGCTAAAAAACTAAGCCGGCTTTTGGGGATCCCCTGGGTCCATACCTACCATACGGCCTACGAAAACTACACCCACTATAGCCGGATCTTTAAGGGCCTTATAGACCGCCACCTCCCTGGCCTACTTAACTACTATCTAAAAGACGTGGACCTGATTATTACCCCCAGCCAAAAGACCCGGGCCTCCCTGGAAGGCTTTAAAATAAACAAGAGGATCGAAGTTTTGGCCACAGGCATCGACCTGTCTCCCTTTGCCAAGAAGATCAGCCCAGAAAAACGCCAAGCCCTAAGGGCCAGCTATGGGCTAGGAAAAGAAGACCTGGTCCTCCTCTTTTTAGGCCGTCTGGGAGAAGAAAAGAACCTAGAAGAGGCCCTAAGCTACTTTAGCCGGCTAGAAGACCCCAGGATCAAATTTTTAATTGTAGGCATGGGCCCCCTTTACAAGAGCCTTTGCCAAGAGGCCAAGGCCCTGGGCCTAGGCGCCGACCGGCTGATCTTTGCCGGCAAGATTCCCCACACCGCCACCCCTAGCTACTACCAGATGGCCGACCTCTTCCTATCGGCCTCTGTTAGCGAAACCCAAGGCCTTACCTATATTGAAGCCCTAGCCTCTGGCCTGCCTGTTCTAGCCAGGAAGGACCCCTGCCAGGAGGGGGTCCTAGAAAACAACCTTAATGGCTACCGCTATGAGTCCTTTGAGGACTTTAAGGCCTTTATTGGGACCTACCAGAAGGACCTGGACTTTAGGGACCGGCTAAGTAAGACCGCCTATAGCCGGGCCCAGGCAGGTTTTTCTTCCCAAGAATTTGCTGCCCAGATGGAGGCCTACTATCTAGAGGTCCTATCCCAAAAGGGGTCCCAAGCCAGGAAGCGAGGTCTAGCCCCCCTTATAAATAAAGTCAGCCCTTTTATAAAAAGGGCTTGACTTGTAAAATATCCTTTGATAAAATATACCTGTTAAACCGCAGACAGTAGGTGGCTGGCGCCTTAATAACCTACCGAGGTGAGAACAGGAATATTTATTTTGATTCTCTAATCTCATTGTGTCTGCAATGTGATTTTTTTATTGCATAAAATCATAAGAAGCTAAGCATAGGGAGGTGACATAATGAGAGAAGCTAAATTACAAGCTAAGGCAGCTGTGGTTGAAGAAATTAAAGAGAAGATCCAAAATTCTCAATCCATGGTTGTGGTCAACTACCGGGGTCTTACTGTAGAAGAAGTCACAGACTTAAGAAACCAACTTCGTGAGGCAGACGTGGACTACAAGGTTTACAAAAACACCTTGGCCAAACGGGCCTTCCATGAACTAGGCTATGAAGACCTAGACGACTATCTAACAGGCCCAAATGCCCTAGCCTTTGGTATGGAAGACCTAGCAGCACCTGCTAGAATAACCACCAAATTCGCTGAAGACCACAAGGTCTTAGAAGTTAAGGGTGGCTTTGTGGACGGAAATGTCCTAGACCTAGACCAGGTCAAGGCTCTTGCCAAGCTACCCAGCAAGGAAGTTCTTATTGCTCAAGTCTTGGGCGGCTTAAATGGTCCTATCCAAGGACTTGCCAATGTACTCAACGGCAATATCCGTGGTTTGGCCATTGTCCTAAAGGCCATTGCAGAGAAAAAAGAAGAAGAAAGTGCTTAATAGCTTAAGCTAAAAAAGTGCTGGATCAAAGAAAAAAATAAAAAAACTTTATATTAATTTAGGAGGAAAATCAACATGGCAAGCGAAAAAGTAACTGCTCTTATTGAAGAGGTTCAAAATTTAACTGTACTCGAACTATCCGAACTTGTTAAGGAACTTGAAGAAGTATTTGGCGTAAGCGCTGCAGCTCCTGTTGCTGCCGTAGCTGCCGCTCCTGCTGCTGGTGACGCTGGCGCTGCTGCAGCTGAAGAAAAATCTGAATTTGACGTTGTTCTTGCTGACGTCGGATCTCAAAAGATCAAGGTTATCAAGGTTGTAAGAGACCTTACTGGTCTTGGCCTAAAAGAAGCAAAGGCTATTGTTGACGGCGCACCAAAGCCTGTTAAGGAAGGTGTAGCTAAAGAAGAAGCTGAAGAAATGAAGGCTAAGTTCGAAGAAGTTGGCGCAACTATCGAACTTAAGTAAGTGTATATAAAAAATATCCGTTGAGGGCAACCTTAACGGATATTTTGCTTTATTGCTAAAGTGTCTAGTCTCATGTAACCATTTACAAAAGTATAAGGAGGCATCGTGGAAAAATTTTTTGGTCTAAAGGAATCAGGCACTAGTTTCGGAACCGAGCTGATAGCTGGTGTCACCACCTTTTTTGCCATGTCCTACATTATCTTTGTTAACCCAGCCATTCTAGCCCAAACAGGGATCCCCTGGGGGGCCGTCTTTCTAGCCACCATCTTGGCAGCGGTGGCAGCCACCCTATTTATGGGTCTTTATGCCAACGTACCCTATGCCCTGGCCCCTGGGATGGGCCTAAATGCCTTTTTCACCTACACCGTGGTCTTTGCCCTAGGTTTTACCTGGCAAGAAGCCCTGGCCATGGTCTTTGTCTGCGGTATTATTAATATTCTAATTACCATCTCCTCCTTCCGGAAACAGATTATTATTTCTATCCCCAAATACTTACACAACGGGATTAGTGGGGGGATCGGGATCTTTATTGCCTATACCGGCCTAAAAAATGGGGGCCTTTTGGAATTTACCTTTGACCCAGGTACCTACGACATCCTAGAAAGTGGGACCGTCATCGGGTCATCTGCCGGCGTCCCCGCCCTAGTTAACTTTACCTCTGCCGGGTCCATTTTGACCCTTATTGGCCTAGCCATCACCGTGGTCCTTCTGATTAAAAATGTCAAGGGAGCCATTATTATCGGCATTCTAGCCACCACTGTCATCGGGATCCCCATGGGGGTCGTGGACCTGTCCAGTCTAGGGGGAGGCTCTTCTGTGGGCCAAGCCTTTGAAGAGCTAGGGTCCGTTATGGGGGTAGCCCTGGGAAAAGAGGGTCTTATAAGCCTCTTCTCAGACCCCGACCGCTATCTTCTGGTCTTTATGACCGTCTTTGCCTTCTCCCTTTCCGACACCTTTGACACCATTGGGACCTTTATAGGAACCGGCCGCCAATCTGGCATCTTCACCCAAGAAGATGAAGACCTGATGATGGAAAGTGGCCGGGGCTTTAAGTCTAAAATGGACCGGGCCCTCTTTGCAGACTCCATCGGGACCAGTGTGGGCGCCATCCTAGGCACCTCCAACACCACCACCTTTGTAGAATCTGCAGCCGGCATCGGCGCCGGAGGCCGGACAGGTCTAGCCTCCGTGGTTGTAGCTGTCCTCTTCCTCCTATCCATCTTCCTAGCCCCCCTAGCCGGCCTTGTGCCCGCCCAAGCCACCGCCCCAGCCCTTATTATTGTAGGGGTTATGATGATCTCCAGCTTTAAGGATATTGACTGGCTAGACCTAGAAGTGGCCATCCCCACCTTCTTCTCCTCCATCTTCATGGGTCTCACCTACAGCATCTCCTACGGGATTGCCGCCGGTTTTATCTTCCACTGCTTGATCAAACTAGCCCTCGGCAAAAAGGATGAGCTCCATCCCATCCTCATTGTGTCTACAGTTTTATTTATAGTGAATTTTGTCCTTATGGCCATTATCTAAGGACCTAAAAGGAAAAGATGTAGGATCCCCTGGGACCCTACATCTTTTTTTGTGGGGAGATTTAAAGGCATTTTAAAGGCCCCATAAAGTAAAACAAGCAGCCCGAGAAAGGGCTGCTTGTTTTTGATTAGAAAAATCTAGGCCGGCTTAAAAAGAAGGGTCTGGCCTTAGGCCTGGTCTTTAAATTCTTTTTCCACCCCCTGTAAAAAGAGGCGGACATCTTTATTAATGGCCTCCTTGTAGTCTAGGATTTCTTCTGTAGGGGCGGTGAAGGAGAGGGTTCCGTAGCAGGTCTTGTGGTGGTTTAGGAGGGGGAAGGCCATGGAGGCAATGCCTTCGTCAATTTCATCTAGCTCTAGGGCATAGCCTTGTTTTAGGATTTCTTTAATTTCTGCCCTTAATTCCTGGGGAGAGGCCAGGGTATTTGGGGTATACTTGATATAGTTAATCTCCTTTAGGTAATTTTCCTGGGTGACCTGGGGTAAGTGGGCCAGGTAGGCCTTGCCGGAGGAGGTGGCATGGAGGGGGAAGGCGATGCCGGCCCGGGTCATCAGGAGGTAACGGGCGTTGGAGGGGACTTCGGTGTAAATGGTAAAGAGGTTGCCGGAGGAGACCATCTGCATCCGGGTGGTGACACAATATTTTTCGGCCATGTCCTTTAGGAAGGGCTTGACCAGGGGCTGGATGTGGTATAATAGTTGTTCTTCCACATGCTGGGCCTTGGGGACAAAACGGTAGCCTAGGAAGTAGTCTCCGTTGTCGGGGTCCTGGTGGAGGTAGCCTAAATAAACTAGGGTATTGACTAGGCCCCGGGTTGTGTTAATATTTAAGTCTAGGGCCTGAGAAATGTCGGCCAGTTTGAGCCGGGGCTTGTGGCTGTTGAAACAGTCGATAATCCTAGAGGCCCGCTCCAGGGATTGGATGATTTTTACTTTTTTCATGGGATTCCTCATTTACTAATATAGTTTTTAATTTTATAATAGCGTATTATATAACATCTTCATCATAAAACAAAGGGAGGCCTTCGTCAAGAAGAGATTGGGCCTTCTTTAAGAAGAGAAATAAGATAAGAGGTGAGTGGTATGAAGCGTTTAGGCCAGATTGGCTTGGTTTTATTGGTTATTATAGCAGGTGTTTACTTTGCAGGGGTGGCCTATTTCACCCATTATTTTCAGCCCAGGACCTATATCAATGGGGTGGATTATTCCCTGGAGAAAAAGGACCAGCTAGAGGCCAGATATTCGGGCCTTTGGGAGGACTATAGCCTCAAGATAGAGGGCCGGGGAGAAAAAAAGGACAGGCTAAGGGCGGCAGACTTTGCCTATAGGGCCCAGCTTAAGCCGGGGGCCCAGATAAGCCAGGCTCCCTACCACTGGCCCCTTACGGCCCTGGTGGACAAGACCTATAACTTGGCCTATGAGGAGTCCTTTGATGAGGTCAAGTTGGGCCAGGCCATGCTGGACCTCCATGTGGTGAAAGACCCGGATATTGTGAATCCTGCCCCGGTCTCTATAGTCTATGAGGAGGGGAAGGGTTATGGGATTAAGGAGGCCGAAGCGGGCAACCGTCTGGACTGGGCCAAGCTAAAAGAGGGCCTGGTGGAGGCGGTGAGGACCCACCAGGAAAGTCTGGACCTAGACCAGGCAGACCTCTATGCCAAGGCCGACCCAGGGGTGGACCGGGCCCAGCTGGAAAAAAAGGTCCAGTCCCTAAATGAGATTGGGGGCTTTAGCCTGGCCTACCAGTTTGGAGAGACCCGGGAAGAGCTTTCAGGCGAGGCCCTTCTGGCCCTATATGGGGAGGGGGCCGATGGGAGCCTTCAGGTTAATCCCGAGGCCGCCGAGGCCTATGTAGGGGGGCTGGCTGCCCGTTACAATACAGCTGGCATGACTAGGGACTTTCCCATGACAGGTGGGGGAGTGGCTCGGGTCCCGGGGGGATTTTTGGCTGGGTCATTGACCAGGAGGCCACCAAGACGGCCCTGGTGGAGGCCCTGGAGGCCAAGAAGACCCAGACCCTGGAGCCGGTTTATTCCAGAAGGGGCCAGGCCCATGGCCAGAGTGACATAGGAAACTCCTATGTTGAAATAGACATTGCCCGTCAACAGCTCTGGTTTTACAAGGAGGGCCAGCTTATTATGGAGACGCCGGTGGTAACAGGGGACATCACCAAGGGCAGTGGAACAGAAACAGGAACAGGCATGATCTGGAGCCGGGAAACCAACCGCTACCTAACGGGCCAGACCTGGAACAGCTTTGTCTCCTATTGGATGCCCTTTAACTGGTCTGGGGAAGGCCTTCATGACGCCAGTTGGCGGGGGAGCTTTGGAGGCCAGATCTACAAGGGGAACGGGTCCAATGGCTGTGTCAATATGCCCCCTCCAGTGGTGGGCCAGTTCTTTAAGGAGACCTATATTGGCCTGCCAGTGGTGGTTTATAATAGTGATACTCAAAAAATCTCTTAGGCCTGGTTTTTTTAGGGCAAGTATGTTATAATATAATCAATTAAAGACATAAAAAGTCTTCAGGGCGAGGTGTGATTCCTCACCGGTGGTTACAGTCCACGAGTCTTCGGACCGATACGGTGTAATTCCGTAACCGACAGTGATAGTCTGGATGAAAGAAGAGCAGTTTTTTCATGCGCCCTTCTTTGGGCGCATTTTTTATGAATGATAAGGAGGTTTTACCCATGGATTTGTTTAATAGAGTAGATGGTCGGCAGGTGGGTTTTAGGTATTTGGTTCAAAGTTCCATCCTGTCTGTGGTGGCCTTTTTGTTTATGTATATTGAGATTCCCCTGGCCTTTATTGCACCCCCCTTTATGGTTTTGGACTTTTCAGATGTGCCAGCCCTTATTGGGAGTTTTGCCATGGGGCCTCTTTACGGGATCCTAATCGAGCTTAACAAGAACATCCTCCATATTTTTGTCAAGGGAACTATGACCGGTGGGGTTGGGGAGCTGAGCAACTTCCTTTTAGGGGCCACCTATGTGGGCCTGGCCGGTCTTATCTACAAGTATAAAAGGACCTACAAGGGGGCCATTATGGGCCTTTTCGTGGGGGGAATTGGGATGAGTATCTTGGGGGTTGTCTCCAACTACTTTGTTATCTTCCCCCTTTATGGGAAACTCATGGGCCTCGATATGATTATCGCCATGGGGACGGCTGTATCTGATAGGATCCAGGACCTCTTTAGCTTTATGGTCTATTCTGTCCTACCCTTTAACCTGATTAAGGCCTTTTTAACCTCCCTAGTGACCCTTTTGGTCTACAAAAAATTGTCCAAGCATATTAAATAGCCCGCCAGGTCCCTTTTAGGGGAGAGACTTTATAGAAAAATTTAAGCAAAAAAAGACCCTGTCTCAAGGACAGGGTCTTTTATCTTTATCATCCTAAATAGGTCTTGGGCTTTATTCCTCTTCGGCTTCGCCGGCTTCTGTTTCGTCAACAGTGGGCACGTCAGCAGCTGAAGTATCTTCAAGACCTTCGCCAAGGTCATCTTCAATGACTTCTTCACGGGGTTCAGATAGGGAAGCTACGGGTTCATCTAGGTCAGTGATCACGGTGATACCATCAATCTTGGCAACATCAGTATCTGCCACAGTAAGCACATCGTTAAGTTGCATGTTGGCAACGTCTACAAGGGCTTCACTGGGTAGGTTGGAAGCTAGAACCTCAACTTCAACTTCGTCTAGGAGTTGAAGAAGGACTGAGGGCTGAACTTGAATGTTGTCCCTATTTTCAAGGACCACTGGGATAGAAATACGTAGTTTTTCAGATAGGCTAACCCCTTGCATATCAAAATGTAGGATTTGATTCTTATATGGATGTTTTTGAATCTCCTTAAATAGGGCAAGTGTCTTTTCCCCATCAAGATCGACGTCAACTAGATTGGAAGTACCGGCTTCATTGGAAATCTTCTCAACCTCATTTTTTGCTCCATATACGTGAATAGCTTCTTCACCCTTGGAGTAAAGAACACCAGGGATTTGGCCATCATTTCTTAGTTTGTTGACCTTATTTTTACCAAGGTCTTCTCTTTTCTTAAGGCTTATTTTATAGTCCGCCATTTCATACCTCCTTGCTGTAGTTCAATCAAAGATATATTATACAGGAAATCCTAGAAAAAATCCATGTTTTATAGAAAAAAGTCTAAATAGTCTTCCTATATTTTTTTAAAAAGGAGTCCTCTTCTAGCTGGGTTTGAAAGGCCTTCTTATTTTTGGTAAAATAGACTTTGTATAAGAGAAATTTAGAGGAAGGATGTAGAGATGAAAAAAGGATTGACCCTTTTGGCCCTATGGGGCCTAATCTTTCTGGTGGCTTGCCAAAACCCAGCCCAGGAAGAGGGGGAGGCCAGAGAAGACTGGCAGCCCTATACATTTACTTTTTATGATACCTTTGACACCATTGTGGATGTGACGGTCTATACCCAAAGTGAAGAGGAGGCCAAGACCTATGAAGACTATGTCCACCAGCGTTTTTTAGACCTCCACCAGCTTTTTACCAGCTTTGAGGATGTGGAGGGGGTCACCAATGTCAAGACCCTAAACGATAGGGCCGGAGGGGGCCCCCTCCAGGTAGACCCCCTGCTCTTTGACCTTTTGGAGACCTCCCTTAAAAGGCAGGAGGACCTGTCTTCTAAGGTCAACATTGCCATGGGGTCTCTCACCCAAACCTGGCACCAATACCGGGAGGGTCATATCCAGGGGAGCCTGTCTCAAGACTTAGAGGGGGCAAAGGCTGAGGCCCAGTTGCCGCCGCAAGAAGAGCTGGAAGAGGCTGCCAGGCATATGGATCCTTCTAAGATAATCCTGGATAAGGACCAGCTGACTGTAGAGATCTTGGATCCTAAGATAAAGTTGGATGTGGGGGCGGTGGCCAAGGGCTATGCCACAGAAGTGGTGGCCCAGGAACTGGAGGCCATGGGCCTAAAGTCGGGCTTTATTTCTGCTGGGGGCAATGTCCGGACCATCGGCCGGCCCATGGATGGCCGGGAGGCCTTTGCCATTGGCCTACAAAATCCCCAGGCCATTCGGGACCCCCAGGGGGGCCACGACAATGTCTTAGCCGTCCTGGAGGTCCAGGACCTGTCTGTGGTCTCTTCAGGGGACTACCAGCGTTTTTATCAGGTGGAGGGAAAGATCTACCACCATATTATTGACCCAGACAGCCTTTATCCGGGAGAGCATTTCCAGGCCACCACCGTGGTGACTAAGGACAGTGGCCTAGGGGACTTTCTGTCTACAGCCATCTTCCTTATGCCCTATGAAGAGGGACGGGCCCTTATCGATAGCCTAGACGGGGTGGAGGCCTACTGGCTAGACCGGGAGGGCCATGCCTTTATGACCCCAGGTCTTGAGGCCATGCTCAAGTTCAAGTAGGTGGGCCTATGTTTAAAAACAATCTATTGACCACTATTTTACAGCTTATAGCCAGCCTGGTCTTTATGGTCCTGGCCCTGGCCATTAGCCGGACCCCACAAGTGGAAGCCTTTTTCTATGGGAGCCCCTTGATCCCCTATGTCCTTGTGGGTTTGGTGATTCTAGTCTATTATTATATGGGCAAGCTTTTAAAAAGAGATATGGGCCTGGTGGGCCTGCTCCTATCGGGGGTCCTTCCCCTGGGCCTGGCCCTTTTTTGGGGCCTGGTGGCCTTTTTAGGCCTAGGGAGAGACTTTTTTACAGGGCCGGTAGGGGCCAGCCTTTGGCGCCTGCCCTATGATATTTTTGTCTTTCCGGCCCAGTACGCCAGCCACCTCTTAGGATTTAAGGGGAGTAGGGACCTAATCCTTGTCCAGGCCCTTATACCCCCAGGCCTTATGATTTTATCCAACCTGGTGGCCTGGATCCGGTTTCAAAGCCGTAAAATGCGGCGCAGAAAGGAGAGACAAGATGTATAAGTACAATATGGAAGAATTAAATAAAAAAACCATAGACCAGCTCAATAAAAAGGGGGTCCAGGTCCAAGACATTGCTAAAATTGTCTATGAACTTCAAAAGGACTATGGGGAGATCAGTCTGGAAGAATGCCAAGACCATGTTCAGGCGGTTTTAAGAAAGCGAGAAACCATCCATGCCGTCCTAACGGCCCTGGCCATTGACCAGGTGGTGGACCAAAAGCTTTTCCCTGAGCCCATCCAGTCCATTATTGAAGAAGACGAGGGCCTCTATGGAATTGATGAGGTTATGAGCCTGGCCATAGTCAACCTCTATGGGTCCATTGGCCTAACCAATTTTGGCTACCTGGACAAGAAAAAAATCGGTATTATTGACCAGCTAGATAAAAGAAAGGGCAAGGAGGTCACCACCTTTACAGATGATATTGTGGCCGCCATTGCAGCAGCGGCGGCCTCCCGTCTGGCCCATAAGAATAAAGAAGGAGAATCCAAATAATGAAGGCAAAAAAAATAACAAGTACAGCCCTGGTGGCGGCCATTTACCTGGTTATGACCCTGGTTTTTCAGTCCATATCCTATGGGCCCATCCAGTTTAGGGTGGCCGAGGTCCTAAACCTCTTGGCCTTTTATAACCCAGCCATGGCCCCGGGGATTGTTTTAGGGGTCTTCCTATCCAACCTATCCTCCCCCCTAGGGGCCTATGACCTGGTCTTTGGGACCTTCCATACAGCCATTAGCCTCTACGGTATGACAAAAAGCCGGTCCCTCTATGTAGCCAGCCTTTGGCCCACCCTCTTTTCTTTTATCATTGGCTTTGAACTCACCCTAGCCTTTGGGGGCGGCCTGGTGGGGTTTGCCTCCATGACCGGGTCTGTTATGCTATCTGAATTTATTATCTGTAGCCTTATTTCTATCCCTCTTTACCGGATTTTAGAAGACAGAGAAATTTTCCAAAAACTTATAACAAGATAGATGATATTTTTTTATCAATCCGTTATAATAGGAGTAGAAACAAGAAAGGGGATTAAAAATGAAAGTTAAGGTTTGTGTAGGGACCCGGTGCACCATGATGGGGTCTAACGGGATTTTAGATGCCCTAGAAAACATAAAAAAAGTTTATTTTGATGAAGATGATCTTTTAGAAATTGAACCTGTCAACTGTTTGAGTTTCTGCCGGCAAGAAGATGCAGATGTAACCCCTGTTGTTATTGTAAATGGAGAAGTGGTCACCCAGGCTTCTGCTCAAGAAGTGACCGAGCTGGTCCTAAGAAAGGCCAACAAGATCCATTAAAATGTTAGCCTAAAGCCAAGTTGTAAAAATAGATAGGGGGCATGTCTTTGAAGGAATCCTATGTAGATGTTGTCAATTTAAGAAGAAGGGTCTATGCAGAAGTGGCTCGGGTAGCTTATTCTGATACACCTATAGAAGAATTAGAAACAGCCGCTTACCGTCTCTACCCAGGCCACCAGGGCCTGGATCCAGCCAAGATTTTTAGGGAAAGGGCCATTGCCGAAGAGATGATCCGGCTAGCCCTGGGCCTATCCGTTAGGGAATTTAACGAGTACAAACCCGTTATAGACGGTTTTGACGAGGCCAACATTGATGAAAATATCTTTGACTTGCCCGTCTTGGATGTTATAAAATTCGCCTGTGAGTCCTGTCCCACCCGGCACTTTAAGGTGACGGACAATTGCCGGTCCTGTATGGCCCACCCCTGTACCAATGTCTGCCCGGTAAACGCCGTATCCATGGGGGAAAATGGGGCCGTTATCGACCAGGACAAGTGTATTAAGTGTGGGCGCTGCCTAAAGACCTGTCCCTACCATTCCATTATAGACACAGACCGGCCCTGTGCTGCCGTTTGTGGGGTGGGGGCCATAGGCAGTGACCAATATGGCCGGGCCGAAATCGACCATGACAAGTGCGTGGCCTGTGGTCGCTGCGTCACCGAGTGTCCCTTTGGGGCCATTGGAGACAAGTCTCAAATCTACCAGCTTGTCCGGGCCATTAAGTCTAAAAAAAGGGTCTATGCCATTATTGCCCCGGCCTATATTGGCCAGTTTGGGGCCCTAACCCGGCCTGCCCAAATTAAGGAGGCCATCAAGCAGCTGGGCTTCCAAGATATGATTGAAGTAGGTCTAGGGGCAGACTATACCACCCTTCATGAGGCCAAGGAATACTTAGAAGAAGTGCCCGAAAAGAGGGCCTTTATGGGGACCTCCTGCTGCTATTCTTGGTCCCTTCTGATTGACTATTTTTATCCTGAGTTTAATGGCAATGTGTCCGATACAGGGTCTCCCATGCGGTACACAGCAGAACATATTAAGGCCGATGACCCCGAGGCCGTGGTTTGTTTTATAGGTCCTTGTACCTCTAAAAAAGCCGAGGCCATTGAGTCTAAGGTAAGAGACTATGTGGACTTTGTCATTACCTTTGAAGAGCTTATGGCCATGTTTGTGGCCAAGGACATAGAGCCTTCTGAAATTGAAGTAGAAGGGGACATCCAAGAGTCTTCTGCCTCTGCCAGGGGCTATGCCAGTGCAGGGGGGGTAGCCGCAGCAGTCAAGCAGGCGGCAGAAGCCCTAGACCCCAGCCGGACCATTAAGGTGGAAGGGGCCAGTACCCTCCAAGAGTGTATGAAGCTTTTACAGATGGCCAAGGCGGGCCTAAAGGATGGGTACCTCCTAGAGGGGATGGCTTGTCCTGGGGGTTGCCGGTCAGGTATGGGGACCATTGCCTCCACCACCCGGGTTAAAAAGGAGATTAACAAGTACATGGGTCAAGCAGACTTTGGCCTACCCTTTGATAATGCCCTGATTAAAAATGACAAGCTCCGGTCCAGGACCCTAGACTTGGGAGAAGAGGATGAAGAAGAAGCAAGTGAAGAGGCATAAAAAAGAGCCTAGCTAGTCTAGGCTCCTGAAAGGTCAAGCCCTGGGGCTTGATCTTTTTTATTTGAGATGAGGCCTTAAAAAATCCAGGACCTCTTCCCGGTAGGCGGGATTGTCTAGGGCCAGCTGGAGGCTGGCAGTCAGGTAGCCCATTTGGGACCCCACGTCAAAACGTTGGCCCTCTATTTGGGCTGTATAGATGGGTTCTTCCTTTAGGAGGAGGTCCAGGGCATCGGTGAGCTGGTACTCGCCGCCTCGGCCGGGCTTAATTTCTTCCAGGTAGTGGAAGACCCGGGGGCTAAGAATATAGCGGCCAAAGATGGCCGAGTTGGAGGGGGCCTCTTGGGGGCTGGGCTTTTCCACCAGGGCTTGGACCTGGGGCCGGGCACCTGGTGGGGTCTTCTTATAGTCTACAATCCCATAGCGAGAGACCTGGTTTTGGGGGACCTGGCCCACGCAAAGGACAGAGCCTCCAGTCTCTTCATGGACTTCTAGGAGCTGTTTTAGGGCGGGTTTTTCTGAGAAAAAGACCTCGTCTCCTAGGAGGAGGGCAAAGGGGTCCTGGCCAATAAAGTCCTTACAGATGGACACGGCATGACCCAGGCCCTTGGGGGCGTCCTGGCGGAGAAAATAAATCTTGGCCAGCTTGGCAATGGCCTGGACCTCTTCTAGGGCCTCTAGCTTGCCCCTCTCTTTAAGAAAGACCTCTAGCTCAATATTCCGGTCAAAGTGGTTTTCAATGGAGGCCTTGTCCCGGGTGGTCACAATAAGAATCTCCTGGATACCAGAGCCTACAATTTCTTCGATAATAAATTGGAGGATGGGCTTGTCAATAAGGGGGAGCATTTCCTTGGGAAGGGACTTGGTCACCGGTAGAAATCGGGTGCCAAGGCCGGCAGCAGGGATAATGGCTTTTTTTACTTGCATAATAAACTCCTTGACTTGTACTTTATAAGAAAACCCCCATAAGCAAAAGAGGCTTAGGGGGGTAGGTCTATCATTTGGGCCTTAGCCTAGGATACCTCTAGGGCCTTCTTGTGGTCATAGAGGGCCAGGGTATCCTCATAGGCCTCTAGGATGGCCTTGGAGGCCTGGTCCCAGGAGAAGGGCTGGGCATAGGCATAGCCCTTTTCTAGGATCCCTTCCTTTAAAAGGGGGTCTTTTAGGGCATCGATGGCCCTTTCAAGGGAGCGGAGGTCCTCTTGGTCAAAGATCAATCCATTTTCCCGGTCCTTAATCTGCTCCCGGGTGGGCTGGCTATTGGCAGCAATCACCGGGGTCCCGGAGGCCATGGCCTCGGTAATGACTAGACCTAGGGTTTCTGAGGCCGAAGGGAAAATAAAGGCATCGGCACTGGCATAGAGTTCAGATAGGGCCTGGCCGTGGACAAAGCCTGTAAACTGGGTCCGGGTCCCCTGGAAGAGCTCTTCTAGCTTTTCCCTTTCAGGGCCATCCCCCACAAGGGTTAGGCTCAGGTCATCTCGCTTGGCCATAAGGGGGTAGAGCCGGTGGATTTCCTTTTCAGGCGCCAGCCGGCCCACAAAGAGGAGGGCTGTTTTTTCAGGCTGGCCCTGGGTCATCAGGGTCCGTCTTTCTTCTGAATAAAAACGGGGGTCCCTTTGGTCCAGGTCCACTCCCTTGGGTAGGACCCTTAAGCCCTGGATGCCATTGGCATCTAAAAGGTCATACATGGCCTGGGAGGTAACCAGGTTAAGGGGGGCCTTGTTATGGACCTTCCTTAAAAAGGACCAGGTCATGTTTTCCAAAAACTCCAGGTGGTAGTGGGTCAGGTAGTTGGGGATATTGGTATGGAAGCTGCAAATCAGGGGAATATTTAGCTTGTCGGCATAATAGGCCCCGGAGGCAGCCAGGGTGATGGGGTTGACGGCGTGGACAATATCCGGTTTAAAGTCCAAGAGCCAGTCCTTGACCTTGGAGGTGGGGAGGGCCCAGGGCCTCTCCTTGTAAAAGGGAAAGACCACAGACTTGGCCCCCTGGATTTTAGCCCCCTTATAGTGGCGGGCCATGCCTTCTATTTCTGGGGCGATAATCAGGACCTCATGGCCCTGGGACAGGAGATAGTCCAGGGCCTTGGTGAGGCGAACCACCACACCATCGGTGGAGGGGAGGAAGGTTTCCGTTATTAGAGCAATTCTCATCTTAGTCTACTTCCAGGAGGGTGAGTTCATAACCTTATCTTCTTTTAGGCGGTCAATGTTATCCATGGCCAGCTTGAGGACCCTTCGGATGACATCATCAGTGAGCTGGTGGGGTTTTAGGCCCAGGTCTTCTAGACGGGTAGACACGGCGTGGAAGTAGTGCTCTTCTTGTTCCACCCGGGGATTTTCCACATGGCTTATGGTGACCTCAAGACCTTCTTCTTCTGCCACCTTCTTGACCTTTTCTGCCAGGTCTTGGACAGAGAAGTATTGGGTCATTTGGTTAAAGACCCTAAATTCTCCTCTCTCGGCAGGATTTAAGGCGGCAATTTCGATACAGCGGACGGTATCTTCAATATTTATAAAACCGCGGGTTTGGCCTCCCTTGCCATAGACAGAGAGGGGAAGGCCCTTGGCAGCCTGAACAATAAAACGGTTTAGGACCGTCCCAAAGATGCCATCGTAGTCAAAACGGTTGTAGAGGATGGGGTCCTGGTCGTTTTCATCAATGTTGATCCCATAGACCACCCCTTGGTTAAGGTCCGTGGCCCGGATTCCCCAAGACCGGCAGGCAAATTCAATATTATGGGAGTCATGGACCTTGGTTAGGTGGTAGAAGGAGCCGGGTTTTTTAGGATAGAGCATCCGGTCCTTACGGCCCTTGTGCTCAATGTCAATCCAGCCTTCTTCAATATCAATATTAGGAGTTCCATATTCACCCATGGTCCCCAGTTTAATAAGGTGGCAGTCTGGGGCAAAGGCCTTCATGGCATAGAGGACATTGAGGGTGCCTAGGACATTGTTAGATTGGGTATAGATGGCGTGTTCCCTGTCGATCATGGAATAGGGGGCAGATCTTTGTTCTGCATAATGGACAAAGGCTTCAGGCTTAAAGGCCTCAAAGACTTGGCTTAAGAAATCATAGTCATTCAAATCCCCTATATAGAGGTCAATATTTTTACCAGAGACTTCCTTCCATTTAGCTACCCTTTCTTCCAAGGGGGCAATGGGAGTTAGGGAATTTGAGTCCATTTCCACGTCATATTCTCGGCGAACCAGATTGTCTATAATGGCAACATCAAAACCTTGCTTAGATAGGTATAGGGCTGTTGGCCAACCACAGAATCCATCTCCACCTGCAACAATAATTTTCATAAAATCCTCCTCATATTCGTCATTAAGTACTACTTTATCTAAGAAACTTAAGCTGAGTTTAAAAGAAGCATAAACTTTGCATTAAGTTTTAAAAAAGGAAGTAAAGAGAGGGGCCCTGACCCAAAAGAGGTCTGGCTAAGGAAAGATGACCTAGAAGGCTAGGCCCTCTTAGTTTAATTATACCTGTTCTTAGCCCCCTTTAAAACAAGGGGGCCGACTTATTTAGGGCTGGGAAAGACCATCTCTTCTAAAAAAGCTGCCTCAAAGGCCTGGTTACCCGAAAGTTCTAGAAGTCTAATTTTTTCTAAATAGGAGGCCCAGGTGTCCAGGGCCCCCCAGTCTAGGAGAAGACTTTGGGCCCCCCTTAAGGCGGCGTTGCCAAGAAGAACCAGGTCCCTGGCCCCTAGGTCCTGGGGAACCAGGCCCACTTTTTTAAGAAGGGCCGGGTCCAAATTTTGGGCCAGGGCTCCGGCCACATAAATCCGGTCCAGGATCCCACCACCCACCTGGGCCTCTTGGAGGAGGACCCGGATGGCACCGCTAATGGCCCCCTTGGCCAGTTGAAAGGCTCTTAGGTCCTTTTGGCCCAGGTAGACCTTCCTATCTAGATAAAAGACCCTTTGGCCTTCTAGGTCCACCAGCCTTTGGGCCAGGTGGCCAGGAAGGGATGCCCCCTCCTGAAAGGCCCCGGTGGCATCTATAAGACCCAGGTCTAAAAAATCACCCACCAGCTTTATAAGACCGGACCCGGCAATTCCCTGGAGGGCTCCTCCACCCAGGACCTCCAAAAAGATGGGGTCCTGGGCCAGGTGGGCCCCGATTAAGGCCCCTTCCCCCGCCCGCATTCCCCAGGTCAGGGACATGGCCTCAAGAGCCGGGCCGGCTGGGGCAGAGCTGGCGTAGGTCTTGCCCTCCCACTGGAGGAGGATTTCCACATTGGTCCCCAGGTCCAAATAGAGGAAGTTTTCCTCCGGAGGGCCAGGAAAAAGACCCACCAGGCCAGCCACCAGGTCGGCCCCCACATAGGCAGATAGGGCAGGGGGAGAGAGGAGGAGAAGGCCGGGGGATAGGTCCAGGCCCAGGGACATGGCCTCTAGGGGAGGCGCCTGTAAAAAATTGGGCTTATAGGGGGCCTGGGCCAGGCCAATGGGGTCCAGACCCAGGAGGAGGTGGAGGAGGGTCGGGTTAGCCACTAGAACCAGGCCCTTAATGGCCTCCTTGGAAAAGCCCAGGTCCTTTTCTAGGTCCCAGATAAGGCCATTGATCCCCTCTAGGGCCAGGGCCTGGAGGTCCTTTAAATTAGTCTTAGACTTGTGGGCGTAGTGGATCCGGCTAATGACATCTAGGCCCCGGGCCAGCTGGGGGTTGGGCCTAGAAAGCTGGGCCAGCTCTTTTCCCCCTGGGCCCAGGTCCCAAAGAGACAGGGCCAGGCTGGTAGAGCCCAGGTCTATGGCCAGACCTAGATTTTCTTTTTTAGTCCCCTGAAAAGAAAGACCAGGGGAGGGGGAAGACCCCCTAAGATTTTTTTCCATAAGTGACCTCCTTAGTTGATAAAACTATTATAGCAGCTTTTTTGCCCAGGGGGAAAAGGGGGCCTAGGGCAAAATATTTTAAAATTTTTTGTAAAGGGCTTGATTTTTATGCACAGGCTTGGTAAAATATATATCACTGATTGTCGAGATGTGGCGCAGTTCGGTAGCGTACATGTCTGGGGGACATGGGGCCGCAGGTTCAAATCCTGTCATCTCGACCAAGTAAAAAAGGACGTCTTGCTC
Source organism: Tissierellia bacterium (assembly GCA_030532305.1). GTDB lineage: Bacteria > Bacillota > Clostridia > Tissierellales > Peptoniphilaceae > JAUNLJ01. The sequence goes on along the minus strand of JAUNLJ010000005.1, from coordinate 10,077 downwards.
TGGGCAAGGCGTCTTTTTTTCTTGCCTGTTTTAGCCTTGCCCCGTCAGCAAAAAAAAGCCCAGGGGCCCTTGGCCGGGCCCGGGTCCTCCTTGGACTAGCCTATCTTAAAAAGAGGGGCCAGGGGCCAGCCTCTGGGGTCTTCTTTTTTAGGGGGAAAAATATTTTTTTCTTAAATTGTAAGCCCCCAGAAATTATGGTATAATAAGCCTATATTTTTGAGAAGAGAGGGGCATAGCAAAAGATGGCCAGTCGACGAGAAAAATACCAAGTAAAGCCAACTTTTCTAGGGAGCCTTGCACACTTTTTTACTGGCAGGACCCTCCTCGCAAAAAGTAACCAAATAGGACGAGCCAAGACAAATAAGGGGGATTTTATCTCTTTATACGCATAAACTATAAAGGTACGGATCGGCGTATCTTTTTTCTTTTACTTAAAAAACCTTGGCAAGGATAAACTTAGTGGGAAGGAAGGTTATGTAAAATGAGTGGTGTAGTAGGTATCTATGGTCAAGAGAGGGTGGCCAGTAAGCTTTTTTATGGGCTTTCTTCCCTCCAGCACCGGGGTCAAGAGGGCGCCGGGATGACAGTCTCCAATGGAGAAGAACTTAAAAGGGTCAAGTCTAAGGGCCTGGTTATGGAAGTCTTTAGTGAGGAAAAACTCATGGACCTGGCTGGCTCCTTGGGCATTGGCCATGTGAGGTATTCCACCGGTGGGGCCTTCCATGAATATAACTGTGAGCCCCTTATGGCCTTTGCCAGGGGGGAATCTATTTCCCTGGCCTATGATGGGAGCCTCATTAACAGCCAGATTTTAAGGACCCGGCTAGAAGAAGAAGGGATGATGTTTCAGACCACCAACGATGCCGAGGTGATCCTTTACTTAATTACCCGTTACTACCAGGGCAATATTGTGGAGGCCATCCAAAAGACTGCCTCCCTTATTAAGGGGTCCTATTGCGTGGTCCTCCTCCTAAAGGACCAGCTAGTGGCCTTTAGGGACCACCATGGGATTCGGCCCCTGGTCTTAGGCCAAGACGAGGAGGGCTATATTATTGCCTCAGAAAATGCCCCCATTGACATTATGGGGGGAGAGGTCTTAAGGGACGTCCAGCCGGGAGAAATCCTCCTTATAGACCAGGAGGGGGTCCAGTCTTACTTTATGAAGGAGGAGGCCCAGGAAAGAAACTGTGTCTTTGAGTATGTCTACTTTGCTAGAAATGACGCCACCCTAGACGGGGTAAACGCCTATATGTTTAGGAGGCGGACGGGAGAAATTCTTTGGCAAGAAAAGCCTGTGGAGGCGGACCTGGTTATTCCGGTGCCGGACTCTGGGGTACCTTCAGCCATGGGCTATGCCCAGGAATCTGGCATTCCCCTGGCGGAAGGCTTGGTTAAGAACCGCTATGTGGGCCGGTCCTTTATTAAGCCCACAGCCAAGGAAAGGGAGATGAGTGTCAAGCTTAAGTTAAACCCCCTAAGTCATGTGGTGGAGGGCAAGGACATTGTCCTTTTAGATGACTCCATCGTCAGGGGGACCACCAGCAAGAACCTAATCCACCGGCTTAAAAAGGCTGGGGCCAGGAAGGTCCACCTAAGGGTGACCTCTCCCCCCATTGCCAACCCCTGTTATTATGGGATTGACACCCCCAGCCGGTCCAATTTGATTGCGGCCCAATATAAGATAGAGGAGATAGAGGAGATGATTGGGGCCGACTCCCTGGCCTTTATCTCCCTAGAGGGGTTTGAAAAGGCGGCTCGCAAGTCGCTAAGTAAGATGTGTTTAGCCTGCTTTAATGGGGACTATCCTGTGGACCCCGTGATTATATAGGGAGGTAGAGAAATGAAGAAAATAAGTTATAAGGATGCCGGCGTAGATATTACGGAAGGAAACCGGGCTGTTGACAAGATTAAGGACCAGGTCAAGTCCACCTATAGTGAGGCAGTTTTAGGGGATATTGGTCTTTTTTCAGGGGGCTATAGCCTAGGGGAAGCCAAGGGCATGGAGGACCCGGTCCTTTTGGCGGCCACAGATGGGGTGGGCACCAAGCTGATGGTGGCCCAGATGATGGATGTCCACGATACCGTGGGCATTGACCTGGTGGCCATGTCAGTCAATGACCTGATCTGCCAGGGAGCCAAACCCCTTTTCTTCCTAGACTATATTGCTGTAGGCAAGCTAAAGGCAGAAAAAATTGAAGAGATTGTGGCCGGAGTGGCTGAAGGTTGCCGTCAGGCAGGCTGTTCCCTTATTGGGGGCGAGACAGCTGAAATGCCGGGTATGTACGGAGAAGAGGACTATGACTTGGCTGGTTTTGCCGTGGGGCTAGTGGACCGGGCAAAAATTGTAGATGGGTCCACCATCCAGGCTGGAGATGTGATTATTGGCCTAAGGAGCACAGGCCTTCATTCCAATGGCTATAGCTTAGCCCGGGACCTCTTCTTTAACCATCTTAAGGCCAAACCCACAGACAAGGTCCTAGACATGGAAGAAAATATTGGGGAGGCCCTCCTAAGACCTACCCGGATCTATGCCAAGACCATAAACAAGGTCCTAAGCAAGTATTCCATCAAGGGGATTGCCAACATTACAGGGGGCGGCCTCATTGAAAATGTCCCCAGAATTCTTCCTGAAGGCCTAGATGCCGAAGTTCAAGAAGGGACCTGGGACAAGGGGGACCTTTTTGAGAGCATCGAGTCCTTTGGTCTTATTGAGAGAGAAGAGCTCTACCGGTCCTTTAACATGGGGGTGGGCATGGTAATTATTGCCGACCCTGTTATGGCTGGGGAAGTGGTTAAGTTTATTAATAGCCAGACAGAAGACCAGGCCACCCTCATTGGTCAAGTGGTGGAAGGAAATGGCCAATGCCGGATTCTAGACTAAGGCTAAGGATTGCCGTCTTTGTTTCTGGTGGTGGCACCAACCTCCAGGCCCTCATTGATGGGAAAAGGGAGGGGGCCTTCCAGTCGGACCTGGCCCTGGTGGTCTCCAATAAGCCTGAGGCCTATGGTCTAGAAAGGGCCCGGCAGGCAGGGATCCCCACCTTTGTAGAAGGAGGGGACAAGAGCCTAATCCAGGCCCTAGAGGACCATGAAATCGACTTTATTGTCTTAGCTGGCTATTTAAAAATTATAGGTCAAGACCTGTTAGAAAAGTACCAGGGACGGATTATCAACATCCACCCCTCCCTGCTCCCAGCCTATGGGGGCATGGGCATGTATGGCCTCCGGGTCCATGAGGCCGTCTTTAAAAATGGGGAAGATTTTTCTGGCGCGACCGTCCACTTTGTCACCGAAGAGGTGGACGGGGGCCATATTATTCTCCAGTTAAAAACCAATATAAGAAAGGCCTCCAGTCCGGAAGCCATTCAAAAACAAGTACTTAGATTAGAGCATGTGGCTTTAAAATTAGCCCTGAGTTTAATTGAGGAGGAAGACATTGAAATACGCACTTTTGTCCGTAACAGATAAGACTGGGATCGTAGATTTTGCTAAGGGCCTAGTGGAAGAAGGTTTTAGTCTGCTTTCTACAGGAGGGACCCTTAAGGCCCTAAAAGAGGGAGGCCTTGACCCCCTTCCTGTGGAAGACTATATTGGTTTTCCAGAAATCCTAGATGGCCGGGTTAAGACCCTTCATCCCAAGGTTCACGGGGGCATCCTCTTTAGGAGGGAAGACCCAAGCCACCAAGCCACCGTCAAAGACCATGACATCCACCCCATTGACCTGGTTTGTATCAACCTCTACCCCTTTGAGGAAAAGCTAAAGGAGGGCCAGCCTGAGGAAGTCCTTGTGGAAAATATCGATATTGGCGGTCCTTCCATGATCCGGTCTGCGGCCAAAAACTTTAGGGACGTGGCTGTGGTGACCCAGGCCAAGGACTATGAAGAGGTCCTAGAACGGATTCGAGAAGATAGGTTAGATCTAGCCTACAGGAGGGACCTAGCTAGAAAGGCCTTCTCCCTAACGGCCTACTATGATGCCATGATTTCCCGTTACTTTATTGGGGATGAGGTCCTAGACGTGGACTATATCACCTATGGACTAAAGAGGGATTCTGGCCTTCGTTATGGGGAAAACCCAGCCCAAGGAGCCAGCCTCTACACCGACCCCTTTGAAAAAAGCTTCCTTTCAGACTTTGTCCAGTACCAAGGCAAGGAACTGTCCTTTAACAATATCAACGACCTAAACACAGCCCTAGAGCTAGCGGCAGAATTTGACCCAGAATCTGAAGGCATTGCCAGTGTAGCTGTAAAACATGCTACGCCCTGTGGGGTGGCCCTAGACAAGGACCCCCTTAGGGCCTATCAAAAGTCCTTCCAAGCCGACCCCCTTTCCATCTTTGGTGGAATTGTGGCCTTTAACGGGGTCATTGATGAGGATGTGGCCAAGGAAATGACCCAAATCTTCCTAGAAGTAGTGGCCGCCAGGGACTTTACCGAAGCTGCCTTAGAGGTCTTTAAGGCCAAACCCAATATGCGGATTTTAAAGATTGACTTTGACCGAGACCTCCTTGATCGGGACATGAAGTGGGCCTCTGGCAAGGTCCTTATCCAAGACAAGGACAAGGATGTGGAAGAGGGCTATGAAATAGTCACCAAGGAAAAGCCAACTGCCAATGAAAACAGGGACCTTACCTTTGCCATGAAGGTGGCCAAGTATGCCCGGTCCAATGCCATTGTGATTGTCAAGGATGGCCGGACCCTAGGCATTGGCGGAGGCCAAACCAGCCGGATCTGGGCCCTAAGAAACATCTTTACCAACAATCCAGACAGGGACTTCACCGGGGCTGCCCTGGCTTCTGACGCCTTCTTCCCCTTTGATGACTGTGTCACCCTGGCTGCAGAACACGGGGTGAAGACCATTATCCAACCGGGAGGGTCTATCCGGGACGAAGACAGTATCAAGGCCTGTGACGCCAATGGCATGGCCATGGTCTTTACAGGCAGCCGGCACTTCCGCCATTAAGGAGGGCTAAGGGATGAAAATATTAATAGTTGGTTCTGGGGGCCGGGAACACGCCCTGGGCTTGTCCCTGGCCAAGAATAGGCGGGTGGAAAAGCTCTACTTTGCCCCAGGCAATGGCGGCACCCTAGACTTAGGAGAAAATATAGACATTAAGGCCACGGACCTGGAGGCCCTGGTGGACTTTGCTAAAAAAGAAAAGATAGACTATACAGTCTGTGGACCCGAGGACCCCTTGACCCTAGGCATTGCCGACCGGTTTGAAGAGGAGGGCCTGGCTATTTTTGGGCCCAGGAAGGCCTCTGCCAGACTAGAGGGGTCCAAGGACTTTGCCAAGGACTTTTGTGTCCGGCACGGGATTAAGACCGCTGACTACCAGACCTCCTTTGACAAGGCCTCTGCCCAAGAGGCAGCCTATGACTTCCTAAAAAACCATGGGGTAGTGGTCATTAAGGCCGATGGCCTGGCTGCAGGCAAGGGGGTAGCCATTGTCAAGACCCAAAAGGAAGCAGACGACTTCTTGGCCCGGATCTTTGACCAGGGGGACTTTGGGGAGAAAAAGGTCGTGGTGGAAGAATTTATCCATGGTTTTGAAATGAGCCTTTTAGCCTTTACCGACAGCGAGACCATCCGTCCCCTGGCCAGTGTCAAGGACCACAAGGAGGTCTATGAAGGGGACCGGGGCCCCAACACCGGAGGCATGGGGACCTACAGCCCCAACCTCCAAGCCCTTCCCTACATGGAAGAGATTGATAGGGACATCCTTAAGCCCTTTTTAAAGGGACTTCAAGCCGATGGCCTAGACTTTAGGGGGCTTATCTTTATCGGGCTTATGATTGGGGACCAGGGGATTTATGTCCTGGAATTTAACACCCGTTTTGGGGACCCTGAAACTCAAAGTCTTTTACAAAGGCTAGATACGGACCTTTTGGACCTGATGGAGGCCACCAGCCAGGGCAAGCTTTCCCAGCTAGACCTTAAGCATAACGACAAGAAGGTGGTCAGCTTGACCCTAGCCAGCCAGGGCTATCCCCTGGCCTATGAAAAGGGCCATGAGATTTCTGGCCTAGACCAGCTAGATGAGGACACCCTGGTCTTCCATGCCGGGACCAAAAAAGAAGGAGACAAGATCTTAACAGATGGGGGCCGGGTCTTGACCCTAACGGTAACGGCCCCCAGCTTTGAAGAGGCCATAGGCAAGGTCTATGACCAGGCAGAAAAAGTTGATTTTCAAGGAAAATATTATCGAAAGGATATAGGGCCTATGGTAGAAAGAATTTATGTCAGAAGAAAAGCAGGTTATAATGAGGCAGAAGAAGAGCTCTTAGGCCAATTAAATAAGGACCTGGGCCTAGACCTAGAAGAAGTGGCCATCTACGACCGCTTTGATTTAGAAGGCCTTAGGCCAGACCAGGTGGAAGAAGTAGCTAGAAAGATCCTAGCCGACCCCCATGTAGAAAACATCTATAGGGGCGAGGAGGCCATGGCCCTGCAAAAGGACATGGACCACCCCCTTGTTTTGGGCTACCAAGCTGGGCAATTTGACCAAAGGGAAGACCTTATTCTCCAGACCTTAAGGCTTAAGTATGGCCAAGGAGACTTTTATTGTAAGATAGGGACCGCCTATGACTTTAGGGGACAAGTTAGCCCTGAGGACATGGAAAAAATCCGCCACTATCTCATGAACCCCATTGACCAAGAGGAAAGGGACCTTTTAGGCATCCCCACCACCCTCAAGCTAGAAGATGAGGAAAATTTAGAAAACCCAGTCCTTGAAGGCTTTAGGACCTGGGACCCAGCCCAATTGGAAGCCGCCATGGAAAATTATGGCCTGGCCATGAACCTAGATGACATCCAGATGATCCAAGACTACTTTAAAGAAGAGGGTCGGGACATCAATATCACCGAGCTGATGATTTTGGACACCTATTGGTCTGACCACTGCCGCCACACCACCTTTAACACCCAACTTGATGTACAAATAGGCCAAGGGGTGGAAGATGCCGTCAAGGAGGCCTACAAGGCCTACCTAGAGGCCCGGGAGGAAATGAACCGGACCAAGCCCGTTAGCCTCATGGACCTAGGAACCATTGTGGCCAAGGTCCTTAAAAAACGGGGCATTAGGACCCAGGTGGAAGACAGCCAAGAGGTTAACGCCTGCTCTATCCATATTAATGTAGAGGTGGAGGACTGGAAGACCGGTCAGGTGGAAGAAGTCCCCTACCTGCTTATGTTTAAAAACGAAACCCACAACCATCCCACAGAGGTGGAACCCTTTGGTGGGGCCGCCACCTGCCTAGGAGGCTGTATCCGAGACCCCCTATCTGGGAGAGGTTTTGTATACCAGGCCATGCGGGTCACTGGGGCAGGGGACCCCAGGGTGGCCATAGAAGACACCCTAGAAAACAAGCTTCCCCAAAAGAAGATTACCCGGGATGCAGCCAATGGCTATAGCTCCTACGGTAACCAAATTGGCATACCTGCAGGTCTAGTAGAAGAAGTCTACCATCCAGGCTATGTGGCCAAGCGGATGGAAATGGGGGCCCTGGTGGCAGCAGCCCCCCTTGAAGATGTAGTTAGGCAGGAACCCCAGCCCGGGGACCTGATCCTTCTTATTGGGGGCAGGACTGGCCGAGACGGAGTTGGTGGCGCCACAGGGTCTAGTCAAGAACAAGACGAAAAGAGCCTAGAGACCGCCTCTGCAGAAGTCCAAAAGGGGAATGCCCCCATTGAAAGACGGATTATCCGCCTCTATGCCAAGCCTGAAATTTCTAGAAAGATTAAGAGAAGTAACGACTTTGGAGCCGGAGGGGTCAGTGTGGCCATTGGGGAACTTGCTGACGGCCTAAGGGTTCAACTAGACAAGGTTCCTGTTAAATACAAGGGGCTAACTCCAGGAGAAATTGCCCTGTCCGAGTCCCAAGAACGGATGGCTGTGGTCATTGCGCCAGAAGACCTGGACCTATTTGAAAAGGCCTGCCAGGATGAGTGTGTAGAAATGACCCCTGTGGCTGTCGTCACCCAAGAGCCCAGAATGAAGCTCTACTATAAGGATGAGCTTATCTGTGATATAGCCAGAGACTTTATAGACAAGTCTGGGGCTCCCCGTTTCCAAGAAGTCCTTATTGAAGAAAAAGAGCCCGTGGACCTTCTTAAAGAAGACCAAGACCCTGCTAAGCTAGCTGAAGTCCTAGGCGACTTAAATGTCCTTAGCCAAAAGAACCTGGTTGAAAAATTTGATGCTAGTGCCGGGGGAGGCACCCTCCTTCAACCCCTAGGTGGTAAAAACCAAATTACCCCTGTTCAAGCTATGGCGGCCTACCTGCCTGTTAGAGAGGGACAAAGCCGGACCGCCAGTCTTATGAGTTATGGCTACAATCCCAGACTCCTTAGCCGCCATCCCTTTACCGGGGGCTACTATGCGGTGGTGGAATCCCTAGCCAAGCTTGTGGCCACAGGGGGCCGGGTAGAAGATGCCTACCTAAGCTTCCAAGAGTTCTTTGAAAACCTAGGCCAAGACCCCAAACGCTGGGCCAAACCCCTAGAAGCCCTTCTAGGCGCCTTTAGGGCCTGTATGGAACTTGAAGTTTGTCCTATTGGGGGTAAGGATAGTATGAGTGGGTCCTTTAAGGACATTGATGTGCCTCCCACCCTGGTATCCTTTGCCGTGGCCAGTCGTCCTGCCCAATATATTGTCTCTCCAGAGCTTAAGTCAGCTGGCAACAAGCTAGGCCTGCTTAAGACCAAGCGTCAAGGGGCCTACCTGGATACCAAGAACTTCCTAGAAAATTGCCAAGCCATTTATAGGGAAGTGGAAAAGGGCAACATCCAAAGTATGACCGCTGTAACAGCTCCTGGAAGTCTAGCCGGCCTTTATATGGCCGCTGAAGGAAATGGACTGGGCTTTGATGTCCAGCTAGAGGACCTCTACAGTCCACTTTATGGGGACTTTATTGTGGAGGTTAGGGAAGCCTTTGAGGGTCTTGACCTCATTGGGCAAGTGGAAGCAGAGGACCGGCTTGTCAACGGGACCCTTCTTGATAAAAAGGCCCTATCCCACCTATGGCAAAGTGGCTTAGATGAGGTCTTCCCTCCCATGAAGGAGACCAAGGAAGAAGTGAAGGTCCAAGAAGAAGAAGAAAAGACCTTTAAGTCCAAGCATCCTGTAGACCAAGTCAGGGTCCTTATTCCAGTGATCCCAGGGGGCACAGGAGAAGGGGACCTAAAACGGGCCTTTGAAGAAAAGGGCGCCTTGGTTAAGGAATTTGTCTTTAAGGACCATTCCCCCGAGGCCATAGAAGAGTCCATTAAGAACCTGGCCCAGGCCATTAAAGAGGTGGAAATTTTAGCCCTTCCTGGAGCCTACTCCTTTACCAACCAGGCCGATGGGGCTGGCAAATACCTTAGGGTAATTTTCGAAAGACCTGAAATAAAGGCAGCCATCCAAGGCCTATTAGAAGACAAGGACGGTCTAGTCTTGGCCCTAAGCCATGGCTTCCAAGCCCTCCTAGAGGCCGGCTACTTTGGCGAGCTTGAGGCGGGCTTTACCCTTAATGAAAGCCCCCGCCATATAGCCCGGATGGTGGCCACCCGGGCCCTTAGAAAGGACAGTCCTTGGTTAAGCCAGCTAGAGCTTGATAAGTCTTACCTCCTACCCATTAGCCAGGGAGAAGGCCGGTTCTATGCCAGCAAAGAGGCCCTTAAGACCCTAGAAGAAGGGGGACAAATTGCAGCTGTCTACGAAGACAACTTAAATGGGTCCCTAGCTAGTGTAGAAAGTCTTCTTAGCCCCTGTAAGAAGATCCTAGGCAAGATGGGCCATGTGGAAAGACTAGGGGAGGGGACCTTTAAGAATATCCCCGACCTAGAGATCATGCCTATTATCGAGGCAGGCCTCCTTTACTTTAAAAAGTAAACTTAGACAAGGCTTAGGAAAGTTTATTTAATATTTACCCAGCCTTGATATCTTTTTAGTGGGGGTAGCTTATACTATTCAATGTTCAGACATGGGTTCCCCCCATATAGAATAAGAGCTAGTTAAGGTTTTTGCCTTGACTAGCTTTTTATTTTATATTTTACTAGAATCCTAGACCGGCTTGTGGTACGCTATAATGAGG
>JAUNLJ010000025.1:11938-19188 GCA_030532305.1 Tissierellia bacterium | reverse complement strand
CCTTTTTCCTAGCTTCCTTCTTTTCCTGGCTTACTTTAGATAGTCTTCTTCAATAATAAGGGTGGCATCAGGGTGGGCCTTTAAAAAGGAGATGGGGAAGGCTGGGTCAATAAGGTCTTCCTGAAGGAGTTTTTGTATGGTGGGTTTTTTCTTGGTCCCTGTAGCTAAAAGGACAATTTTTCTTGACCTTAGGATGGACCCTACCCCCATGGAGACGGCCTGGGTGGGGACGTCTTCTACCCGGTCAAAAAACCGGGAGTTGACCTGGATGGTGTTGGGGCTTAACTGGGCCACATGGGTCATGGCTTGGAGCTTGTGTGCCGGCTCATTAAAGGCAATATGGCCGTTTTCCCCTACCCCAAGGAGCATAAGGTCAATGCCTCCTGCTGCCTGGATGGCGGCCTCGTAGTCCTGGCAAAAGCCTGGAAAGTCGTCAGAAATTCCTGGGGGAATGTGGCAATTTTCTGGATCTATATCTATATGGTTAAAAAAGTTTTCTTGCATATAATATTCATAGCTGCCTTCGTGGTCTGCAGGCAGGCCAATGTAGTTGTCTAGGTTAAAGGTCTTAACCCGGTCAAAGGAGATGTCTCCCTTTTTGTTGGCCTCAATCAGCTTTGCGTACAGGTCTAAAGGAGTAGATCCTGTAGCCAGGCCTAGGACCATGTCAGGATTTTCTTTTAGGGCCGAAATATAGATCTCGGCGGCAGCTTGGGCAACAGCGTCCTTATCTTTTTTAGCAATAATCTTCATGCTTTTTACTCCTTACTTGTGGTGAACCTTTGGATTCACGTCTTTTTTGATGGTTTTACCCTCTTATTTTAGCATGGGCTTTTTTATTGGACAATAGGTCCCCCACTCCCAAGAGAAAAAAACTGCCTATAAGATGTTTAAGAAAAGTTAAATATTTCTTCTGGTCTTCCTAGTCTTCTCCCAGGTCCTTGACCTGGTCCCAGGCTAGGTTGACTTCTTTGGTGACGACTTTTTTTCTTAGGTCCAGGTCCCTGAGTTTGTAGGTCTTGACCTGGGTTTGGACCCTTTCCTCTTGGAGGATGATCTCCTCATCTTCTGGAAGGTCCACCCCTTCTTCTAGGGCCTGGTAGCTGATGATGGCTTTTTTCCGCCTAAGGGGGACTTCCAGGACTTGGGTAAATTCTTCCACTTCATACCGGACCCGGACTTCCTGGTAGGGCCGGCTTTGGACAAGGACTTCCAGGTCTTGGGCCTGGGGCTTGGTTTTTGGGGGCTCTTTTTTAGGCCTGGGGTCTTCTTTTTTTCCAGTGGCCTGGGGTGTTTCCTCCTCCTCTTCTCCCCTAAAGAGGATCTGGTCTTGGACCTGGCCGTGGTCTTTAACCCAGTCTTCTTCCTCATCGTGTAAGAGGGCCTCCCGGAGGTCCCGGCCAATGGCCTGGGGTTTGGGCTTTTCCTTCCTAAAAAGTAGGACATAGCCGGCCTGGAGGTCTTCTTCATAGGCCTGCTTCTTTCGTTTCCAAAAGGCCTTGGCTTCTTCCTGGCCCAAGGGGTAGGTGACCTGGGCTAAAAAGGAAACCCCTTCGCCCAAGGGTGCCCGGGTCATGACCAAGAGCTGGTCGCTGGAAAAGCCCCGGTCATGGAGGGCCTTTAAGCGAAAGAGTAGGGTCTCTTCGTCTCCCAAGTACTTGTTATCTAGTAGCCATGTCATAGGGTCTCATCCTCCTCCTTTAAAGAAAATGCCTTGCCCTCTACCAGGATATGGTCCCTATAGAGGAGAATAACCTGCTCGCCCATCTTCCAGTCCCCTTCTTCTTCTAGGGGAGGGACAAAGTCTGTGGTCTCTAGTAGGACTTCATCCTGTTTTAAGAGGAGGTCTAAACTTTCTCCTTCTTCTAAAAAGACCGGGTCCCTATCCTGGTTAAAAAAGGCCATTTGGTCTTCTGCTAGGTCCTCATCCCCTGCCCTCTCTTCATAAAAGACCTCTTCCTCCCGGACCTCTTCTTCTAGAAGAATAAGGGTCTTGCCTTCCTCTAGGTCCTTTTTAAAAAGGGCAAAGTCTTCTGCCTCCAAGCTCTCTTGGGACTCCGGGTCCACAGCAAAGGTTGACCTGAGCTCTTCCCAAAGGGCCCGGGCCTCGGAAGAGTCCAGGCCCTGGTCAAAGTCCCCCTTGTTCACCAGGTGGATCTTTTCTTTTTTTAGACCTGAGGCCAAGAGGGCATCTAGGGCCAAAAGGGCCTGGTCTTCTGTCTCATAGACCCCGTATAGATTTTTTTTCAATGGTGTCCTCCTTCCCAATCTTAAGTACATACAATTTTATTACATATACCCCCCAAGCCCCCTCTTATCACGGCAATTCCTTATCTCCATAAAAAAAGAACCTCCAGCCCACTGGCTGAAGGTCCCTAGGAGGGCTTATTGCTTTTCTATGGCTAGGTCTTTCTTTTCATCAAGGACAATAGAAATCCTGTCCCCATCTAGAATATTTCCTGCAATAAGCTCCCTGGAAAGTTGGGTTTCCACATGGTTTTGGATATACCGCTTAACAGGTCTAGCTCCAAACTGAAGGTTGTAGGCCTCGGCCAGGATTTTTTCCTTGGCTTGTGGGGAGACTTCAATGCTTATATGCCTATGGGCTAGACGGTGTTCAATCTCACGGATTTGGACTTCCATAATTTGGTAGATCTCTTCTTCTTTAAGGGGCTTAAAGAGGACAATCTCATCAATCCGGTTTAAAAACTCCGGTCTAAAGTGGACCTTCATCTGGTCCCTAACGGCCTCTTTGGCCTCGGGGCTAATATCCCCCTGGTCATTGATGCCCTCAATAAGGTCTGTAGATCCCAGGTTGGAGGTCATGATAATAACGGTGTTTTTAAAGTCCACGGTCCGTCCCTGGTTGTCTGTTAGCCGGCCATCGTCTAGGACCTGTAAAAGGATGTTAAAGACGTCATGGTGGGCCTTTTCAATCTCATCAAAGAGGATGACGGAATAGGGCTTTCTTCTTACGGCTTCGGTGAGTTGGCCCCCCTCATCGTAGCCTACATAGCCTGGAGGGGACCCCACTAGCCTGGAGACAGAGTGCTTTTCCATATATTCACTCATGTCAATCCGGATCATGTTTCTTTCATCATCAAAGAGGGCCTCGGTCAGGGCCTTGGCTGTTTCTGTCTTCCCAACCCCAGTGGGGCCTAGGAAGATAAAGGACCCTATGGGCCTATTTTCATCCTTTAGGCCGGCCCGGGCCCGTAGGACCGCATCGGAGACGGCCCGGACGGCGTCTTCTTGGCCAATGACCCTTTTCTTTAGGATCTGGTCTAGGTTGAGAAGTTTTTCCCTCTCGGTTTCTGCCAGCTTGGTCACAGGGATGCCTGTCCACTTGCTGACCACCTGGGCAATTTCTTCCTCGGTGACTTCTTCTTTAACCAGGGAATTATCTGCCTTGGTCTTGGCCTGGATCCTGGCGAGCTCTTGTTCATATTCTGGGAGCTTGCCATATCTTAGGGCAGAGAGTTTTTCTAGGTCGTAGTTTCTTTCTGCCTCTTCAATTTGGTGACGGATCCGGTCCAGGTCTTCTTTGACCTGCTTTTCCTTTTCCAAGACCTTCTTTTCACTTTCCCACTGGGCATTGAGTTCTTGGAAACGGTCCTTTTGCCCAGCCAGCTCTTCTTCTAACTTTTCCAAACGGAGGCTGGAGGCCTTGTCATCTTCTTTTTTTAGGGCCTCCCTTTCAATTTCCAGTTGGAGGATATGCCGTCTGATATCGTCAATTTCTGTGGGCATGGAGTCAATTTCAGTCCGGACCATGGCGCAGGCCTCGTCCATAAGGTCGATGGCCTTATCTGGCAAGAACCGGTCTGTAATATAGCGGTCACTTAGGGTGACGGCATTGATGACGGCCCCGTCAGAAATACGGATCCCGTGGAAGATTTCATACTTTTCCTTGAGGCCCCTTAAAATGGAGATGGTGTCTTCTACGGTAGGCTCTGTGACCATAACCTTTTGAAACCGCCTTTCCAGGGCGGCATCTTTTTCAATATAAAGCCGGTATTCCTCTAGGGTGGTGGCGCCGATGGTGTGGAGTTCCCCCCGGGCCAGCATGGGCTTTAGGAGGTTGGAGGCGTCCATGGCCCCGTCAGTCTTGCCGGCCCCTACAATATTATGGATCTCATCTATAAAGAGGATCATGTCCCCTTCTGAGCCTTGAATTTCATCTATGACGGCCTTAAGCCTTTCTTCAAACTCGCCCCGGTATTTGGCGCCGGCAATAAGGGCCCCCATGTCTAGGGAAAAGATGGTCTTGTTTTTTAGGCCCTGGGGAACGTCCCCATTGACAATTCTTTGGGCCAGACCTTCTACAATGGCGGTCTTTCCCACACCGGCCTCCCCAATGAGGACGGGGTTGTTTTTGGTCCTCCGGCTAAGGATCCGGATTACATTTCGGACCTCTTCTTCCCGGCCAATAACCGGGTCCATCTTGCCTTCTTTGGCCTCCTGGGTTAGGTCCCGGCCATATTTTTCTAATACATCATAGGTTCCTTCTGGATTGTCTGTTGTCACTCTTTGATTCCCCCTTATCTTTACTAGGACGGCCATAAAGGTCTCTAGGGAAATAGGGTACCTTTCTATAATCCGACTGGATTGGGCTCCCCCTTCCTTAATTAGGCCCAGGTAGAGGTGTTCTACGCTTAGGTAGTCATCTCCTAGGCCTTGTCTTTCTTCCTCTGCCTGGCTTAGGACCTTATTAAAGTGGGCAGAGGGGTAAAGGCTCCCTCCCTCCTGCTTGGGTAGCCTGGCTATTTCTTTTTCTAGGTCTCTTCTTAAAGCTTGGGTGTCCACTTCCATGTAAGACAAGATCCGGGGAATAAGCCCCTCTGTCTGGTCTAAAAGGGCCCAGTGGAGGTGGAGGTCTTCCACTTGGGGGTTTTTCTTGTCTTGGGCTAGGCTGGTGGCCTTTTGGATGGCCTCCAAGCTTTTTTGTGTCATCTTGTCAGGATTCATGGTTATCACCTCACTCCTTATGGTAAAGGGCCTCTAGGGCCTTGTAGTGGTCTATTTCTTCCTGGCTTAGGTTTTCTGGCAGGACCATATTGAACTGGACATAGAGGTCCCCCACCTGGCCCTTAAGGTCCTTAAAGCCCTTCTTGGCCAGGCGCATCTTGGACCCACCCCGGATAGCTTCAGGGATATTTAAACGGATCTTGCCAGAGGGGATCTTGACCAGGGCCTTGTCTCCCAGGGCTGCCTGCCAGGGAAAGATGTCTAGGACCTTGGTTAGGTCTAGGCCCTCTAGCCTTAGGTCCTGGCGGTTTTTGACATGGATCTTAAAGAGGATGTCCCCCTGGATGCCAAATTTTTCCCCCTTGACCTTGATCTTCTTGCCCTCGGTAATGCCGGAGGGGACCTTAACCAGGACCTCATAATTTTTCCCGTCTAGGGCCAGGTTGACCTCCCGGTCTACCCCCTTGTAGGCTTCCTCTATGGTTAGGGTCAGTTCAGACTGGTACTGGGTCCTTTGGGCCTTTTTCTTGGCCCGGGACCGGCCGGACAGGTCGGAAAAAATATCCCCCATGTTAAAGTGGGACCCGGCCCCCCGGCTGGCCCGGCCACCGGCCCCTGTGCCGGACCCAAAAAACATATCAAAGAAGTCTGAAAACTCCCCTGTGTTGCCTGATGAGGTGTAAGTATAGCCATACTGGGAGGGATCAAAATTAAAGCCCTCACCAAAAGGCCCGGTAGAACCAAAGTTGTCGTAGGTCTTCCGCTTGTCCTCATCTGACAAAACTTCGTAGGCCTCGTTGACTTCCTTAAACTTCTCCTGGGCCTTATCGTCATCGGGATGTAAATCCGGATGGTATTTTTTTGCTAACTTTCTATAGGCTTTCTTTATTTCAGCCTGGCTGGCAGACTTGTCTACCCCCAGGGTCTTATAGTAGTCTTTATATTCCATAGGCTCCCCCTTGTCATGGTTTGATGTTAATTGACCATCTTTGACTAACTATATTATACCCATATTCCCCTGGCTTTAACAAGGGCTTTAGAGAAATATTTGACCTATTTTTACTTTTAAACCGGGTCTTTTTAGGGGGGTCTCTTAAAATAGCTTGCTTATTTTCTAGGGTCTTGGGGTAGAAAATAAGAGAAAATCTCTAGCTGACCTTGCGTCCAAGAAGAAAGGAAAAACCATGTTTACCATACAAGAGCTTTTAAAGATAGACTATCCTATTATCCAGGGGGGGATGGCCCATGTGTCTGACTACCACCTAGCCTCGGCTGTGTCCAATGCCGGGGGCCTGGGGGTCCTCTATACTGGGGGGATTGACGCCCCGGGCCTAAGGGACAATCTGAGGAAGATGAAGGAGGCCACAAAGAAACCCTTTGCCCTTAACCTGGCCCTTCCCTATCCTAATATTGACGAGCTTTTCCAGGTGGCCCTGGAGGAGGGGATTGACCTGGCCATTGTGGGGGGTGGCAACCCGGCCCCTTATTTTGACCGGCTCCTATCGGCTGGGGTCCAGGTGATTCCCGTGGTGGGCAATCCCCGGATGGCCCAGAAGGCAGAGAAGCTAGGGGCCCTGGCCTGTATCTTTGAAGGGGCTGAGGCTGGGGGCCATATTGGCCAGCTCAACACCATGGCGGTCCTTCCTTCTGTGGTGGATGCAGTGGATATTCCTGTTATTGCTGCCGGGGGCATTGCCTCTGGCCGGCAGATTTTAGCGGCAGAAGCCCTGGGGGCGGCCGGGGTTCAATTGGGGACGGCTTTTTTATTAGCTGAAGAGACCCAGGTCCACCCCAACTATAAAAAGGCCCTAATTGATGCAGACTTTAAGGATTCTGTAGTGACAGGGATTACCGGCCACCCGGTCCGGTGCCTAAGAAACCAAATGACCGATGCCTATCTCAAAATTGAGCTGGCCTGTGGGTCCCAGGAGGACTTAGAAGACCTGGGCAAGGGAGCCTCTAGACGGGCCACCCAGGAGGGGGATGTCCAGTGGGGGTCTCTTTTTGCCGGTCAAGTGGCTGGGGCCTTAAAGGAAATTAAGCCGGCCAAGGTCCTTATAGAAGACCTGCTTTCAGACTATGAGGCGGCAAAAAAAGACCTTCTGGGTTAAATTAAAAAATAAAGACCTGGCCTAGGCCGGGTCTTTTTCTTGGGCTGACTTTTAGCTGGCCCCTTCTACAAAAAAAAGACCCACCAGGATGGCCCTGGCTGGGTCTTTTTTGCTTTTAAAAGACTTAGGCTGCTTTTTGGTCTTCAACCTTTTCTTCTTCACCAGGGGTTT
>JAUNLJ010000025.1:0-11928 GCA_030532305.1 Tissierellia bacterium | reverse complement strand
TTCTTCTTTTGATTCATTTATAACTATTTCATCAGGTTTTTCTTCTTCAAGTTTGGCTAGCATATCTTCAAGAACGGACATGACCTTGGCAAGTTCTGCCCGGCTTCCTGTTCCCTTAGGATCAAAGGATCCGTCTGCCCGGCCAGTCATCACTTCAAAGGCTTGAAGGTGGTTTACGCTGGCTAGGGCCCAAGTTGAAATTTGGTCTTGGTCAGTGTATTCTTTGGCCTTAAAGTCTTCCTTGGGAAGGACCTTGGCATAGTCTAGATAACGGCTTAGGATGACGGCCATTTCTTCCCGGGTGACTTCTTGGTTGGGCTTAAAGATACCTTCTCCGTAACCTTCTACAATCTTGTTGGCACTGGCCCAGTTGACGGCCTTTTCGTACCAGGAGCCCTTTTGAACGTCTTTAAATTCAAGGACCTTGCCTTGGGGATCCGCTTCCCCATCTAGACGGTAAAGGGTGGTGACAATCATGGCCCGCGAAATCTTCACGTTGGGGGCAAATTTGTTGTCGCCCATGCCATTGACGATACCAGACTTGGCCACCTTGTTGATGTGGTCTTCTGCCCAGTGGCCGGCAATGTCATCAAAGACTGGTTTTTCAAGGGGCTTTTCGGCCACTTGGATCCGGTCTTCTAGCTGGGGTTCTACAGTGCTATCTTCTTGCTTAGCAATGTAGTCTTCAAGAACCACATTAAGGGGTTCAAGGGTGGCTACTTGCTTAGCATCCTTGAACATGTCATAGCCGTCGCCTCCTACAGCTAGGAAGTCGTTGACGGCTAGCTTATAGGTCTTTTCAAGGTCAAGGTCTTTTCCGCCCACCTTCACATCAAAGACCTTTTGGCCGGCTGCTTGTTTAGGATCATACTTAAAGCTCATACCAGAGACTTGGGGGAATTTTCCGTTGGCTTCTGGAGCTGCATCTACCCCAAATTCTAGGGCCTTTAGTAGGTTTTGACCTGTGATTTCAATAAGCACAGGGTAGTTGCCAAAGGGAAGAACAGTTAGGACATCCTTCTTGGTGATGTCTCCCTTAGGAATAGAAGCCCGGATACCTCCCCCATTAACTAGGGCTGCATCGGCCTCTTCAAAGGCATCTACAAGGGAATCAGCAATAAGGTTACCTAGGTTGGTTTCCTTGGTCCTGACATTGGCTCTTTCCCCGTCTAGGTCCACATTGGTTTTACCTACCACTTGGCCAAGGGCAGCTTCGTTTTCTGCTACAGCAGCTGCAATGGCTGCATCAATGTCTTCATTTCCCTTGGCATAGACCCCTTGAAGGGTGGCAGAGTCAAGAAGCTTAGCCTGGCTACTAATCAGGTCATTGTTTTCATCTAAGCTTAGGGTGACTTCCCCAATGTTTTTCATGTGGTCGCCTGCTTGAACGATGAGGGTATCATTAACAACCTTACCAGCTTCTAGGGCATGGTGGGAGTGGCCGTCTACAATAAGGTCAATCCCCTCTACCTTTTCAGCTAAAAGATCAGACCGGGCCTGGCTATCTTCATCTAGGCCTAGGTGGACTAGGGCGATAATCACATCAGCATCCTGTGCCTTTAGGTCGGCCACTTGGCTTCTGGCAGTGGCAAGATAGTCAAGAAATTCAAGACCTTCTGTATTTAGAGGGTTGGACTTGGTTTTGGTTTCTGGGCTGGCTAGGCCAAAGATCCCGATTTTAACCCCATTTCTTTCGATAAGGGTGTTGGCATCTAGGATTCTGGAGGCTTCTCCATTCACGACATTGGCTTGTAGGATGGGGAAGCTGGATTGGCCGTCTACTTCTTTTTTGGCTATATCAGCTAGTTCAACCAATCTCTTAGACCCGTAGTTGTAGTCGTGGTTGCCGGGAACCATGGCGTCATAACCCACTTGTTTCATTAGTTCAACTATGCCTTCTCCCTCCTTAGTGTTGGAGAAGATGGTTCCGTGGAAGGCATCCCCTGCATCTAAAAGAACGACGGAGTCATTTCCGGCTTGTTCTTTTCTGTCATCTACAAAGGTCTTTAGCTTGGCATAGCCCAAGATTCCTTCTTCTTCTTCCGCATGTCCGTGGACATCGTTGGTATGGAAGATGGTGAGGGTCTTGGCCACTTGAGGCTCTTCTGGCTCTCCTTCAGCCAAGACCCCTACAGGGACTAGGCTAAAGATCATGAGTAGAGCCAAACTTAGGCTCACTAATCTTTTCTTTGTCATTAAAGATTCCTCCTTAAGATTCTTTAGAATTTACTCTCATACGACTATAATACCCTAAAAAGCTTAAAATTGCTTTAAAGATAGGTGGCTTTTTGGTTACAAAAAGATTAAATTTTAGGACTGGCCCCGGACCTTGCCCAGGGTCAGGGCGTAGATGGCCACCATGCCTTCTGGCAGGGCCAAAAGGTCTTCTATCTTGTCCTGGTCATACTTGGCCAGGGGGCAGGACCCAAAGCCCAGGTTAAGGCCGGCCAGGATGGCGTTTTGGAAGACGTGGCCTGCATCTAGGAGCATGAGCTTGTTGCCGTCTGTGGGGTAGGCATATTCTATCCGCTCTGGGCTGGCTGCCAAAAAGAGGGCCACCTTGGCCCGGCCGGCAAACTCTTGGCCCTTCATGGCCTCTACAAAGTGGCCTTGAAGGTCGCCTAGCTGGTTGACCAGGTAGAGCCGGTGCTCAGAGGGAGAATAGTAGTAGACCCCCTTTTCCACGTCTAGGATGCCAAAGACCAGGACAAAGAGGTTGAGGGAATAGCGTTCCCCGGCGGAGGGGACAAATTTAGCAATTACCTCCCCCCGGTTGACCCGGTTGCCATAGGTGTAGTGGAGGATGTAGGACAGGTCCTTTAGGGTCATAATCTGGGGGCCATAGTTTCTAATGGTCCGTCTTTTTTCCAGGGCCTCCTTTAGGCTTAGGTCCCTGTCTTCCACTAGCTTGGGGTCTGGCAGGTCCAGGGCCCGGCCCTTTTTTAGGCTCTCCTCTTCAAATCCTGGACCGGGGGCCTTTTGGTCCCTGAGGGTGTTTTTATCGTTAAAGTAGGCTTTTAAAACAGAATAGGTCATGTGTCGGGTCTCCTTTGAACTTATTTATTAAAGGGAACCAGGGGCTTTTTGCCGGCCAGCTTGGGAAGGCCAATCCTTAGGTTGATCATGGGAACCATGCCTGGGGTGGCCTGGTTGATTTCCACGGACCCCTGGATGGATAAAAAGATGTTGACATCGGATATATCCCAGCCCAGGGCATCTTGGGCCAGCCGGGCCATTTCCCGGACCCCCTTGTCTAAGGAGGCCAGGTAGTCTTTTTCTGTGGCATTGACATACCAAAAGTCCTGGGTCTCGGTTAGGGGGAGCCTGAGGTCAAAGTCCTTAAGAAGATGGACCTGGACCAGGACCTGGCCGGAAATTTCTATCCCGGTGCCACTAAGCTCCCCATCTCCCATGTGGGCGTGGAGGTCCCCCATCTGGAGGAGGCCACCCTCCACCCAGACAGGCAGGTAGACCCGGGACCCCTTTTTAATCTTCTTGCTGTCCATGTTGCCCCCGTGGTCAAAACTTAGGCCACTGGCCATGGGGTCCCCTGCTGGGGCAGTCCCTATAACCCCTATCATGGGGTCTATGGGAAAGGAGACGTCATTAAAGGAGGCAAAGCCGTCCTTAATGTCAATCCGCCGGGTCCGGGCCTGGATACTGTCCGCTAGGGGGCCTACCCCTCCCATGGACATGGCATAGCCATGGTCTTCCACTTGGATATCTAAGATATCCACCACTAATACGTCTCCTGGCTGGGCTCCTTCTATATAGACCGGGCCTGTGGCGGGGTTGACCTGGGTCAGGTCCACATCAGAAAGGACCTGGTCTTCCGATGTGACCTGGCAGCCAAAACAGTCCTGGGTCTTAAATAGGAGGACCTCCCCGTCTCCTGCCCTGCCCAGGGGGGCCTGGTCCTTGTCAAATGTATAAACCACCTTATCAAAAACTTGCATCTTGACCTCCTTTTTCTCTGGGCAAGTCCTTATGCCCTTAAATGTCTATCTCACCTTCTAGAACCTTGACGGCCTTGCCGCCCACCCAGACTTCCTGGCCTTTGACCTGGACCTGGATCCGGGAGGGCCGGCCCATCCAGTCCCCTTGCCGGGCCACAAAGCTTAGGACCCCATCTGTAGCTAGGCCCTGGTTAAAGAGGCAGGCGCCCAGGGCCCCGTTGGAGGTGCCAGTGGCGGCCTCCTCGGGAATGCCCACAGCCGGGGCCAGGTTCCGGGTCCAGATCTCTCCATCTTCATCTACAGAAAAAACATGGGCCCCTACCAGGTCCAGGTCCCGGCTATAGGCGGCCAGGGCCTCCATATCCACCTGCATATTTTTTAAGAGGTCCACACTGGCTAGGGGGACCATCATGTCTTCTAGGCCTGTAGACCAAACCTCTGCCTGGTCCAGGTAGCCCTTTAGGCCCAGGTCTTCCTCCTCCAGGCCCAGGGCCTGGGCCAGACGGGTGGGGTCCAGGTCCTTGGGGACTTTTTTACCAGGGGCCTGCTCCATAAGGACGGTGCCGTCCTCTAAAAAACGAAGGGAGAGAAGACCGGCCCGGGTCTTTTGGACCCAGTCTTTCTTGCCTGGGTCTAGAAGGCCCAGGTCCCTTAAAAGGGAAAAAGTGCCTATGGTGGCATGGCCACACAGGTCTACCTCCTCTGTGGGGGTAAAAAACCGGACCTCAAAATCGTAGCCCTCTCCTCCGGGAAAGACAAAGGCCGTTTCAGACAGGTTCATCTCCCTGGCAATAAGGGCCATGTCTTCTTCCCTAAGGCCCTGGGCCTGGGGGACCACCCCAGCTGGGTTGCCGGCAAAGGGCTGGTCTGTAAAGGCGTCAACTTGATATATCTTCTTAGTCATGGGGACCTCCTTTTTTTGGCTAAAAGCCTATTATCTTTATTATACCCCTTTACCCCCTTTTTATAGGTTTAGCTTGGGGACTTTATCTTAATTTTCATTGTTTAAGTCTCGGCAATCCCTTATAATATTAGAGGAAAGATCCCTTATAGGATAAAAAATATAAAGAATTGGCGAGGTATGATTATGCAGAAATTATTGAAACTTATTTTTCCCCTAAGCTTACTTATGGTCCTTGGGACTGCCTGTTCTGGTGGCCAGGCCCCAGAAAATAATAAGACACAGGCAGAAAATTCAGAGGCTGACCTGGTCCAGGAAGAAGAAAAGACCCTAGCTCCCCTCACTGGCCTAGAAATAGATCCCGATCTTGCTGACGCCCGGCCCTTTGCCATTATGCTGGACAACCATCCCAATGCCCGGCCCCAGTCTGGCCTGGCCCAGGCGGACCTGGTCTATGAATTTAAGGTGGAGGGGGAATTTACCCGCCACTTGGCCATCTTCCAAAGCCAGCTGCCTGACTATATTGGGCCCATCCGGTCTGCCAGACCCTACTTTGCCCAAACAGCAGCAGGCCATGAGGCCATCTATGCCCACTGGGGTGGGTCTGAGGCAGGCTACCAAGAGGTGGCCAAGCTGGGCCTAGACCACCTGGACGGGATTGCCCTAGAGGGGATCTCCTTTAAGAGGGACCAGGAATTTAACAAAAGGGCGCCCCACAACGGCTATTCCTCCAAGGACCTCCTCCTAGCCGCTGCCAAGGAGGCCGGCATCTCTACCCAGGCCCAGGTTCCCTCCCTGGACTTCTATAAGGACGGAGAGGCCCCCTCTGGCGAAGAGGCCACAGAAATTTCCTGTAACTTCTTCCCCTCCTACACCACCCAGTTTAACTACCTGGCTGACAAAAAGGCCTATGAGGTCTTCCGGCAGGATGAAAAGGTGGTAGATGAAAGTAGCCAAGAGACCCTCTACCCCACCAACGTTATAGTCCTCTTTGCCCCCTCCCGGGTGACTGGCCCCAAGGACACCCTGACCATTGAAAGCATTGGCCAGGGCCAGGGCATGCTCTTCCAAGGGGGCAAGGCCCTCCCCATTAACTGGGAAAAAGAAACCGCCTCTTCCCCCACCTCTTTTATGACTGAGGAGGGCGACCCCATCAAGTACCTGCCTGGCCAAACTTGGATCTTGGTCCTAGACAATGAGACCGAGCTAGACTACCAGGAGGCAGAATCTTAAAAATAGGACCCTAAAAAAGGACCTGGCCTAGACCGGCTGGGTCCTTCTTTCTTTTCTGGGCCAGGTCTTTTCTAGAAAAACTGGCTTTTTTAGGCCTCTGCCATGGTATAATAGGCTTGATAGACTAGCATGGGACCAAGGGAGGTTATAAGGATGGATTTTTTATTGGACCGGCAAAATATTTTTAAGGACCTAGACCCCCAGGTCCTAGACTCCCTCCAAGAAGAGGCCCGCATAGAAAGGGTCCAGACCAAGGATATTCTTTTTCGAGAGGGGGAGGTCCTGGGCCGGGTCTACTTTGCTAAGTCAGGCCAGTATGCCCTCTACAAGCTCAGCCACTCGGGAGAAAAAAGGATCATCTTTACCCTGGGCCCAGGGGAGGTCCTCAACTATCCTGAACCCCACCCCCGGCCCATGTCCATCTCCTGCCAGGCCTTAAAGGGGGGCCAGCTTATCAGCTTTTCCCAGGAGGCCCTGGTGGAGGCCATGAAAAAGGACCCCAGCCTGGCCCTGGGGGCCCTGGACCTTTACAATCTTCGCCTAAGACGGCTCTACCGGCAGCTTAAAAACGCCTCCGGGTCCATCCGTCTAGACAAACGGATTGCCGCCAAGCTCTGGAAACTCTCCCGGGACTACCCCCTGGACCACCCCCTGGGCACAGCCATTGACATGAATCTGTCCATGACCCTCTTGGCCCAGCACCTGGGGGCCAGCCGGGAAAGTGTCTCCCGTCAGGCTAAAAGGCTCATGGACCAAGACCTGGTCCTCTACCAGCAGTCCACCTGGATTATCCCCAACCGGAAAAAATTAGAGGCCTACTTTAGGCCCTAGGCCCCATGTCCCCCTCTGGGCTGGGCTTATTTTTACAAATTCCATAGCCTTGTGATAATCATCACAGACAGCCAAAACATTTTCCCCTATACTAAAGGCCAATAGGAAGAAAATGTTTTATTTTGCCCAGATTTGTTTGATTTTTCACGAACAACTAGGAAAGGAGACCTTATGGGATACAAATTTACCGCCGGGTCCATGAATGACCTCTTCAAGGACCTGTCAAAAGATTACCTGCTTTATGGGCCCACCCGCTTTGAAGGTGAGGGACCCTATTCTGACACCGACTCCATCCGTTACGGGGTCCTAGAGACCATCGAGGACCTAGAGCTAAAGGAAAAGAGCCACTACTCCATGAAGGAAGTCTTCCTTCCCATTAGTGAGACCCTCTTCTACTTTACCGAAGACGAGGTGAAAACCGCCAAGGCCCCCCTCCAAAAGGAAGCCATCATCTTTCTGCGTTCCTGTGACCTACATAGTGTCAAACGGCTAGATGCCATCTACCTGGACAACGGCTTTGAAGACTTTTTCTACAAGCGCCTTAGGGAAAAAATCAAGTTTGTCCTTATTGGCTGTCCCCAGTCCTTTGACAACTGCTTCTGTGTGGACATGGAAACCAACAAGTCCGACAACTATGCCGCCTCCATCGACCTTAGGGAGGGCCATTATGAAATGGACCTAAAGGAAGAGGCCTGGACTGAGCTTTTTGAAAAAAATGCCAGTGGAAAATTAGACGTCCAGCCTAGTTTTGTCACTGAAACCAAGACCCGGGTAGAGCTTAGCGACAATATCGACCCCAAGGTCATTGCTGGCCACAAGTTTTGGGACCAATACGACAAGCGGTGTATTGCCTGTGGCCGGTGTAACTTTGCCTGCCCCACCTGTACCTGCTTTAGCATGCAAGACCTCTTCTACCAAGACAATGGCAAGGCCGGGGAACGCCGCCGGGTCCACGCCTCCTGTATGGTGGACGGCTTTACCGATGTGGCTGGTGGTGGTCACTACCGGGCCAAGCACGGACAAAGGATGCGGTTTAAGACCCTCCACAAGGTCTACGACTTTAAGAAACGCTTTGGCTACCATATGTGTACGGGTTGTGGCCGGTGTGACGACATCTGCCCCGAGTATATTTCTTTCTCCACCATGGTGACAAAGGTGGCCCGTATCGCTGAAGGCAAGGAGGACTAAGATGCAAAACGAATATTTACCCTTCTCATCAAAAATTTTAGATATTGTTGAACATACTGACAAGGAACACACCTTCCGTATGGCCTATGAGGGGCCTGTCAAACCAGGACAGTTCTTTGAAGTCTCCATCCCCAAGGTGGGGGAGGCCCCCATTTCTGTGTCTGGTATTGACGAGGGGTCCATTGACCTAACCATCCGGAAGGTGGGCCGGGTAACGGACGAAATCTTTAGCCTCCTCCACGGGGACCAGATCTTTTTAAGGGGCCCCTATGGCAACGGTTTTGACCTGGACAACTACCGGAACAAGGAACTTTTGGTGGTGGCTGGGGGAACTGGCCTAAGCCCGGTCCGGGGGGTTATCGACCACTTCTCTAAAAACCCTGAAGAGTGCAAGAACCTAACCCTGGTTGCCGGCTTTAAGTCCCCAGCAGACATTCTTTTCTTTGCCGACCAGGCCCGGTGGAAGGAAGTCTTTAATGTGGTCCTTACTGTGGACGCCATGGACTGCGACCCTGGGGACAAGGTTTGTGAAATTGGGATGGTTACCGACCACCTACCCAAGCTAAATATTAACAAGGTGGATGAGGCGGTGGCCATTGTGGTGGGACCTCCTGTTATGATGCACTTTACCTGCCTACAGCTTCTGGACCTGGGTTTCAAGGAAGAAAACATCTGGATCAGCCAGGAAAGAAAAATGTGCTGTGGCCTAGGCAAGTGTGGCCACTGCAAGATCAACGAAAGTTATGTATGCCTAGACGGGCCTGTCTACAATTACACTGAAGGCCGTCATCTAATTGACTAAGGGGTGGGATCATGAGTATAGATTATAATGCCAATAAGATGCGAAAAAATGCCTTCCGGGTCACTAAAAACCGGGGGCTCACAGCCGTTAGAATCCGGGTGCCCGGTGGCCATATTACTGGAGACCTCCTGGGCCAAGTCCAAGCCATTGCCGATACTTATGGAAATGGGGAGGTCCATATTACCTCCCGTCAGGGTTTTGAAATCCTAGGCATCCCCTTTGATAAGATGGACCAGGTCAACAAGGCCGTTCAACCCCTTATTGACCAGCTGAACATCAACCAAGAAAAAAGAGGCGAGGGCTACAGCTCTTCTGGGACCAGAAATATTGCCGCCTGTATCGGTAACCGGGTTTGCCCCTATGGTTGCTACGAAACCACCGGCTTTGCCAAGCGGATTGAAAAGGAAGTCTTCCCCCACGACCTCCACTTTAAGATTGCCCTAACAGGCTGTCCCAACGACTGCCAAAAGGTCCGGATGCACGACTTTGGGATCATCGGCATGACCGAACCCCAACTGGATAAGGACCGGTGTGTCAACTGTGGGGCCTGTGAAAAATACTGCCGGTCCAAGAGTGTCCAAGCCATTAAGATGGTCAACGGCAAGCCCCAAAGGGACGAAGACAAATGTATTGGTTGTGGGGTTTGTGTGGTCTACTGCCCCATGAGGGCCTGGACCCGGTCTAAGAAAAAATACTACAAGCTGACCCTTCTGGGCCGGACTGGCAAGCGAAATCCCCGGCTAGGCCAAGACTTTATCAAGTGGGCTGACGAGGACTCCATTGTCAAAATTATTAAAAACACCTACGACTATGTGGAAGAATTTATTGACCCCAATGCCCCTGCCGGCAAGGAACATATTGGTTATATTGTGGACCGGACTGGCTTTAATGTCTTTAAGGAATGGGTCATGAAGGGGGTAGACCTGCCTGAGAAGGCCCTGGTCTACCAGCCCATGTACTGGGACGGCATCCACTACGACAAGACCCACACCAAAAGGATTTAAGGAGGGCCTATGTTTAAAGAAGATATTCAAAAATGGGCCCAGGCTGCCCGGGCCAAGGCTGGCCTTTTAGACAAGAACCCCCTGGGCTACCTGGTGGCCTCCATGCTGGCTGGCCTTTTTGTGGGCTTTGGGATTTGCCTGATCTTTACCATTCAAGGGCTCCTGGGAGACTTTGCCGGCGCCAAGATTGTCATGGGCTATTCCTTTGCCATTGCCCTATCTCTTGTGGTGATTGCCGGGGCTGAGCTCTTTACCGGCAACAACCTGGTTATGACCCTGGGGGCCTTAAAAAAGACCGTTTCCTGGGGCCAGGTCCTCAAGGTCTGGGCCATCTGCTGGATTGGGAACCTCCTGGGATCTGTCCTCTGCGCCCTCCTTTTTGTGGGGGCCGGCTTCCTAAATGGCCCCCTGGGAGAGGTCTTTGCCTCTGCCGCTTTGGCCAAGACCCAGGTCCCCTTCCTCCCCCTTCTTATCCGGGGAATCCTCTGTAATATCTTGGTCTGCCTGGCCGTTTGGTCCTCTGGCAAGATCCAAGATGGGGCTGGAAAGATCCTTATTATTGCCCTTTGCCTGGCGACCTTTATTATCTCCGGCTTTGAGCATAGTATTGCCAACATGACCCTTTTAAGCATTGGTCTTTTTGCCAAGACCTCTGTGTCTTTGGGTCTGGGCCCTGTTATCTATAACCTGGTGGTGGTTACCCTAGGCAATATGATTGGGGGAATTGGCCTGGTGGCCCTTCCCTACGCCCTCATTGCTAGGGACTAAGACCACCATAAAAAAGGTCCAAGCTGTTTAGCTTGGACCTTTTTTTAATGGGCCTGGCTGTCTATGAGCTGGGCCTCTAGTAAAAGTCTTTTATTGTTTTTGGGATAGGGGTGGCAGGTTAAGAGAAAGAGCCGGGTCTTCCCCTCCTGCCGGTCAAAGTGGCTCCAGTCCCTGGGCTCTATGACTTGCTGGCCCACCACTTCATAGGTCAGGCTAGCCTCCTGGCTGGTTACCTGGATCAGGTCTCCTGGCTCTAGCCTATCAATGTGCATAAAGGACTGGGTCTCTTGCCGGCCCCCTCGGTGGGCGGCCAGGACACTGGTGGTCCCTGGGTAGGGCCCGGGAAAATCGGTCCCCTGGACCAGGCCAGCCCCCTGGGCCAGGGAGTCTCCACTGGCATCCCCATAGATGGGGAGGACCACCCCTAGCTTGTCTATCCGGACCACCCCCAGGCCAGAGGGAGGAAGGGGCTCTTGGGCCTCTTCCTCCTCCTGGGGGCCTTCCCCCTCTTGGGGGCTGGGGGCCTCCTGGGCCAGGCCCTCCTCCAGTTCCTTTTCAAAGGCCTCTACAGCGGCCTTTCTCTCCCGGGTCTTAAGGCTCTGAAACAAGAGAAAGCCAGCTGAGCCTAGGATAAGGATCAGGCCCAGAAAGATGGCCAGCTTAGTCTGGGTCCTAGCGGACATGCCGCCGCCTCCGAAGGCCTAGGCCCACAAGGCCACAGCCTAGGGCCAGGGTCCCCATGGCCAGGTGGGAGGGGCTAATGCCATCCCCTGTTTTAGGAAGGGCTGGTTTAGATGGCTTGGGGTATTTGGGTGGATTGACTATGGGCTTGTTGGGCTTAGGTGGATTGGGGTATTTGGGAGGGTCTACTTGGGTTGGGGTCTTGGGCCTATTGGTGATGGTAAAGCCCTCTTGGGCATTGCCAGTGATGGTGGCAGTATAGCCTTCTAGGGGGACTTCTTCCACCCGGTAGGAAATGTTCTTGCCATCCTCTTTCATGGGTAGGTCGGTAAAGGTGTACTTCCACTTATTTCCAGGCCTAAGGAGGATCCGGTCCACTTCTTTTTCTGGGCCACCCTCCACTTGGGCCATGAGCTTGACGATGATAAAGTCGGGCCTTTCCCCATTGGCGTTTTCTTGGTCTGCCCAGACCTTTTCTACAGGCACTTTTGTCTTAGGATAGTCAGGAGGGTCTACTTGGGGTGGGTTTTCTCCTGGAGGAGGATTTTCCCCTGGGGGTGGATT
>JAUNLJ010000024.1 GCA_030532305.1 Tissierellia bacterium | reverse complement strand
CTTGATTGTGACCTGTACCAGCATGCACAGCCGGAACCGGCGCTTTGGCATTGCCCTAGGCCAGGGCCTGGGGGTGAAAGAGGCCATGGACAAGATTGGCATGGTGGTCGAGGGCTACCGGACCACCCGGGTGGCCTATGACCTTGCCCAGACCCAGGGGGTGGACATGCCCATTACAGAAAACCTCTACCAGGTCCTTTACCAGGACAAGGACCCCAAGGAGGCCGTCTTAGAACTTATGACCCGGAAGTCCAAGAAGGAGATAGAACCTATTTTTTATGATTAGACCCATTAAAGTAAGGAGGAGCCCAGGCCATGGAAAGAAGAAAAAAAAGAATAAGGGCCAAGTATAGGAAAAGGCGGCGGCTCCTCTTCTTGGGTCTTATTTTGCTCATGATCCCCCTAGCTTTTTTGGCCTTTTCAGGTTTTAGACGGGCCCGGGCCCGAAAGCTAAAGACCAGCCAGCCCAAACGGGTCACCTACCGGTCCACCCTAGAGGGCCAGGCCTACCTCCTTCTTAGGGAGAAGGTCTATTTGGCCAAGGGCGATGGGGTAGTGGTCTACCACGCCCAGGAGGGGGACAAGGTGGCCAAGGACTACCTGGTGGCCAACATGAACCTGATGAATGATAATTCCAAGGTTAAGGACCAGCTGGTTTTAATCCAGGCGGCCCTAGACTACAAGCAAAACAAGGGAGGAGCCAAAAGCTCTGACCAGGGCCCCAGTGAAGAAGACATTAATATTATGCGAAACATCCAGAAGTTTATCCGGGATGAGGACTATGAAAAGCTCATTGCCTCCATTAACAGTTTGGATTTAAATACCAAGCAGACCGTGAATATTTCTGACTTAAACGACCTCTTAAAGCTATCCACAGAAAGCTTAAATGAGGAAAAAGACCGGCTTAGCAAGAAACTCTCCACCACCAGTGCCGACTATGAGGCTGAATTTTCTGGGGTGGTTTCCTTTATAGTGGATGATCCCAAGGGCCTTTTAGACCAGGACAAAGATCCAGAAGACTTTAGCCCGGGCTATGTGGCCAGCTTTGAAGAAAAGAACCTGGAGGCGGGCAAGAACCACCTGTCCAAGAAGGAACCCATCTACCGTCTTATTGACAACCTAGACTGGTCCATGGCTATTTTAATCCGGGACCAAGACCAAATAAGGGGCCTAGCCCCTGGGGACAAGATCCAGCTAAACCTAGGCCAGGAGGACCTGGTGACAGGAGAGGTCCAAAAAATCAATAAGGACCATGGCCAGGCCGTCTTAGTGGTAGAGATCCAGGACAACTTCTACAACTACTACCAGGACCGGGTCCAGGAGGTCAAGCTTGTTAAAAAGGAAGTTCCTGCCTACGAAATCCCCGCTAAGGCCCTGATAAAAAACGACAAGGGCCAGCTAGGGGTCTATAGGGAGGGAGTCCGGGGCTTTGTCCAATTTGTGCCCGTGGACCTCATTAAAAGAAACAAGGACAAGGCCTATGTCTTAAGACCCGAGGGGGAAGACCCCAAAAGAGGCCAGGGCCTGGACCTCTACGACTATGTCATCGGGGACCCCAAGGGGATAAAGAAGGAGCAAATCGTAAATTAAAGGAGCAAACATGTTAAAAGAAAATTTACAAGACGTACTGGAAAGAATAGATAGGGCCTCCGCCCGGTCCATTAGTGGGGAAAAGGTCCAGCTGATTGCCGTCACCAAGACCCATGGCCTGGACCTAATTAATGAGGCCATCTCCTACGGGGTCACCGATATTGGAGAAAATAAGGTCCAAGAGCTAGAAAGAAAAAAAGATGGCTTAATTTCTAAAGTAAATCTTCATATGATTGGAAACTTGCAGTCAAATAAGGTAAAATATATCTACAAAGATATTTGCCTAATCCATTCCTTGGACCGGAAGTCCCTAGCCAAGGAGATCCAGAAGAGAGCCAGCCAGGATAATATAAAAGTCCACTGCCTGGTTCAGGTCAACATTGGCAGGGAAGAAACCAAGGGAGGCCTGGCCTATGAAAAGGTCCTGCCCTTTATAGAATCCATGATGGACTATGACCACATAAAGATTGACGGCTTAATGGCCATGGCTCCCCATATAGACGATGAAAAGGCCCTAAGAGCTTATTTTAGGAAGATGTTTGACCTAAAAGAGCTTGTGGCCAAGGAAAAATTTGACGGGGTAGATATGACCTACTTATCCATGGGAATGAGTAACGACTATGAACTGGCCATAGAAGAAGGGTCCAATATGGTAAGAATAGGTAGTGACATTTTCGGCAAAAGGGATTATAGTAAATAATAGGAATTAAAAAAGGGAGGAAGATGATATGGCGGATTTTATTGATAAGCTAAAGAGGTCCTTTGGCTTTGGGGAAGACTACGAGTATGAAGAGGATTATGATTTCAACGACTTTGAAGAAGAAGAAGAGATCATGCCTGAACCGGTAACAAGCCAACATAAGCCCGTAGAAACCAAGAGGGACCAAAGGGGTCACCTGGTCAGCATCCAAACCAATGCCAGCATGGTGATTACGGTTCACGAACCCCTAAGCTATGACGATAGCCCACAAATTGTAGATGACCTAAAGGCAGACAAGGCCGTTGTTTTAAATTTTGAACAATTGGAAATGGATGTTAAGAGGGAAATCTTTGACTTTGTCAACGGGGCCCTTTATGCCATGGAAGGCAAGATTCAAAAGGTCAACAAGGACATCTTTATTTTAGCCCCCAGGGCCATTGCCATTGAAGGCCTCAAGGAAGAACTACAAAATTCTGGCGTTTTTCCCTGGTAAAGATGATTCATAGAGAAAAAGCACTGGAACATATTCAGGATCCTAAAAAAATCACTCTATTGCGCCAAATTATAGACCGCATGGAAATGGCCATGGGGTCTTACCGGGTCCAATATAGTGATTTTTTAGATCCCTATGAGCTATCCCTGGCCCTTTCTCTAAGCCACCATCTGCCAGATTTGGAAGTCAAGTTTTCAGGAGGCTATCCGGGGGCAGAAAGACAGATTATGGCTTTCGCCCCGGATTTTTTTGATTTTTCAGCAGAAGAGGGCCTGGCCCTGGTTTTAATAGAGTCTAAGGAGGAGGCCCTTAGCCACCGGGAGGTCTTAGGGTCTATTTTGGGTCTGGGAATTTCTAGAAACCGGATTGGGGACATAAAAATAGAGGGCCACAAGGCCACCCTGGTCCTAAAAAGAGAATTAAAGGACTTTATCCTCCTCCACCTAAAAAAAGTGGGCAGGCATAGGGTCTTGGTCAGGGACCTAGAGGGGGTAGACTTTAAGCCCCCGGAAGACACCTGGCTAGAAAGGGGAACCACCGTCAGTTCCCCTCGTTTAGATGCCCTGGTTTCAGCCTTTTACAATCTGCCAAGAAAAGAGACCAAGGCCGCCATTGAAAGGGGCCTGGTCAAGGTGGACTTTAGGGAGGAAACCCGGCCTAGCTACCTGGTGGAAGAAGGGGCCCTTATTTCCTTAAGGGGAGGGGGCCGGCGGGCCTACCTAAAAAAGGAGGGCCAAACCAGGAAGGGCCGCTACCATATCACTTACGGGGTCCTCAAAGATTAGGAGGTATTATGGCAATTATTTTAAGTATTTTGGCCCTGGTGGCCCTAGACCAGGGGTCTAAGCTCCTGGTTTTAGACCGGCTCAAGGGCCAGGCAGACCGTATTATTATAGAAGATTTTTTCCGTCTCCGCTATGTAGAAAATAGGGGGGCCGCCTTTGGCATCCTTCAGGGGCAGAGGAGCCTCTTTTTTTTGGTGAGCTTTGTGGTTATTGCCATCCTAATCTACCTGCTCTTTCTAAGAAAAGACCCCCTTCCCCGGGGGATGACCCTGGCCCTGGTCCTGGTCTTTAGTGGGACCCTGGGCAACCTCATAGACCGGATCCGCCTCCACTATGTGGTGGACTTCTTGTCCTTTAAGATCCTGGGCCATAACTTTGCCGTCTTTAACCTGGCCGATAGTTTTATAGTGGTGGGCACCTTCCTCCTCTTAATTTTTATTATCCTATGGGACGGGAAGACCAGTGAATAAGCTATTTTATCCAGAAAAGGAAGACCAGGGCCAGCGGCTGGACCTTTTTTTAGAAGGCCAGCTAGAGGGGACCCGGTCGCAAATAAAAAAGGCCATAGGAGAAGGCCGGGTCCAGGTCAATGGGAGCCAGGTCAAGGCCGGCTACAAGCTAAAGGCAGGAGACCAGGTGGCCTACCAGACCCAAGAGGACCAGGTGATCTTGCCAGTGGACTTGGACCTAGAGGTCCTCTATGAAGACGGGGACCTGGCCCTTATCAATAAGCCCGCCGGCCTCCAGGTCCACCCAGGTCCCAGCCGGGAAGAGAGAACCCTGGTCCATGGCTTGGTCCACCGCTTTTCCCAGCTGGCCCCAGGAAGTGGGTCCTACCGGCCGGGCATTGTCCACCGGCTAGACAAGGACACCAGTGGGATCATGGTGGTGGCCAAAAACCAGGAGAGTTTTTTAAAACTAGTCAGGCAGTTTAAGGACCAGGACGTGGAAAAAGAATACCTGGCCCTAGTCCAGGGCCGGGTCCTAGGGCCCGGGTCCATTGACAAGGCCATTGGCCGGTCCCATAGGGATAGGCGGAAGATGGCTGTGGATGTGTCTCCAGCCAGACCCGCCAAGACCCTCTTTAGGCCCCTGGAAGTCTTTGAGAGGACCAGCCTCCTTTCTGTGGATATCCGGACTGGCCGGACCCACCAAATCCGGGTCCACCTAAGTTCTTTGGGTTATCCCCTGGTGGGGGATGGGGTCTATGGAAAGGGCCAGGGAGCCAAACGCCAGCTCCTCCATGCCTATCGGCTGGCCATAAGTCACCCCACCACAGGCAAGAGGCTAGAAGCCTGGGCCCCCCTGCCCCAAGATTTAATAGGGGCCCTAGAAAAAGAAGGGTCCCAGTGGCTTAAGAAGAAGACCTAAATAAAAGGAGACCTCCCTTGAAAAACCAGGGAGGTCATGCTATAATAGGGGCATAACTTAATAGTAGTTATGGGAAAAGGGAAACCAGTGGAAGTCTGGTACAGCCCCCGCTACTGTAAATGGGACGAAATCAGCACAATGTCACTGTATCAATGGGAAGACGCTGAGATTAGGATGAACATGAGTCAGGAGACCTGCCCGTAATGTTAAGTTTAGCTTTCGGTGGGAAATGCTTCTATTACTATTAGTGACATAGTAAAGCCGATTCCTGCAAAAGCGAGGAATTTTTTTATTGCCATTCTAGTGATGAATTTGGTCTCTAGCTAGAAAACACATATTTATTACCCCTAAAAAGGACCTTCGCATTGGCAACGAGGGTCCTTTTTCCTGTCTTATTAAACCCAGTGGGTGTTCCCACCAGCCCGGGAGGGGTCGATGTGTTTAAAGGATTTTTTAATGGCCTCCAGAACCCTCTTTTTTTGGTCCGGAGCCAGGGGGCCCACTTCTTCCACCCGGTCCACCAGGCCCGTACAGAGGTTGGTTACATGGCAGACCAGGCTGTAGTGGAGGCCTAGCTCCTTGGCCAGGACCACCTCGGGCACATTGGTCATCCCCACCACATGGGCCCCCATAAGCTGGTAGACTTTAATTTCTGCGGCACTTTCAAAACGGGGGCCCTGGGTACAGAGGTAGACGGCCCTAAAAAGCTCTTGACCCCAGGACTCCTCAAAAAGCTCGTTGAGATAGGGGGAATAGGGCTGGGTCATTTCCAGGTGGGCCAGGGGGCGGAAGTCCCCGTCAAAAAAAGTGTCCTCCCGGCCCCAGGTCTGGTCTATAAAGTCCTTGGCCAGGCAGATGGACCCAGGGGCCAGGTCCTCTTTAAGACTGCCCACAGCACAAATCCCATAGACAAAGTCCACCCCCAGCTCCTTTAGGGCCCAAATATTGGCCCGGTAGTTGATCTTGTGGGGGGCCAGGCCGTGGTTCCTCCCGTGGCGAGAGAGGAAATAAAAATCTTCATCCTGGGGCGCTAAGAGGTCCACAGGCCCGAAGGGGGTCTTTATTTCTTGGCTGGGGGCCTCCTTAAAGGGGTCTTCAAAACCGGTCCCTCCGATAATTGCAAAAGTCATTTTAAAACATCCTTTCTCCTCTTGTGTCTTCATATAGCTAGGCTTTTATTATATAATAGAAAGAAGGAAATGAAAAGACGGCCTAAACAAGGGACCAAGAAGGGAGACAAGAAAGACATGACACGCTTTGATGAGGGTTTGGCTTTTATGCTCCAGGCAGAAAATGTGGCCTGGTATGAAAAGGGAGAGGTCCGGATCCTAGACCGGAGGATTTACCCCATAAGAATAGACTTTGTCTCCTGCAAGACCCACCTAGAGGTCCGGGACGCCATCCGGAATATGGTGACCCAGTCGGCAGGGCCCTACACCGCCTGTTCCATGGGAATGGCCCTGGCCGCCTACGAGTCCAGGGATAAGTCCCGGGAGGAAAGGGAGGCCTACTTAAAAGAGGCCGGCCAAGTCCTGGCCCATGCTAGGCCCACCACCGTCCCCAGGATGCAGCAGATTGTAGAAGGCTGCCTGGCCTATGCCCATAGTCTAGAAGACTGGTCCCAGCTAGATGAGGACCTGGCCCGCTACACCCTGGCCTCCATGGAAAACCGTTATAATAAAATAGACCAGGTGGCCAGCTACCTCCTTCCTCTTTTTTCAGAGGGAGACCGGGTCCTCACCCAGTGCTTTGGGGAAACCATTGTGGGGATGATGTGCCGGCGGGCTAAGGAGGAGGGCAAGGCCCTGGAATTTGTCTGCCCCGAAACCCGGCCCTTTTTACAGGGGGCCCGCTTTACCGCCTCGGTCATCCATGAGATGGGCTTTCCTGTCACCGTCATTACAGACAATATGGTGGCAGAAAAGATGGCCAAGGGAGATATTGATGTCTTTACCTCAGCGGCAGACTCCATCAACCTAGATGGGTCCGTCATCAACAAGGTGGGAACCCTGCAGATTGCTATTTTGGCCAAGCACTTTGGCCTGCCCTACTTTGTCACCGGGATTCCAGACATTTACACCAAGGACTCTTCCCAGGTGGAGATTGAGATGAGAAACCCCTTTGAAAGTATCAGCTTTTTAGGCCAGGGCCATACCCTAGAGGGGGTCCAGGGCTATTATCCTGCCTTTGATATCACCCCGGCCAACCTAGTCAGCGGGGTGGTTACGGACCTGGGCTGTTTTAGCCCCTATGACCTGGACCAGTACGCTAAAAAAATGTCCGATGGATTTTACCATTTTGCCGTTTAGTGGCTTATAGGAAAGAAGATGGAGGAGATCATGGCAACAAAGATTTTATTGGTGGAAGATGAGGCTTCCATTAGGAAATTTGTAAAAATTAACCTAGAAAGAGAGGGCTACCAGGTCTTTGAGGCCGGTAGTGGGGAAGATGGCATTGACCTGGCCAGAAAGGAGAGACCCCAAATTGTGGTCCTAGACGTCATGCTACCAGGGATTTCTGGTTTTGAAGTCTGCCAGGTCCTAAGGGAGGACTATCCTGATTTGGGCATTATCATGCTTACAGCCAAGGCCGAGGACTACGACAAGATCATGGGCCTCCAGTATGGGACTGACGACTACATGACCAAGCCCTTTAATCCCACAGAACTGGCCCTAAGGATCAAGTCCCTGGAAAGGCGGCTAGAAAAGGACACCCCCTCCAACCGGAGTGAACGCTATATTGTAGATGACCCCTTTAGGATAGATACCTATAGCCGGCGGTTTACCCGGGGGGAAGAAGACATTGAGCTAACCCCTACAGAATATGAGATCATGAAACTTTTCCTAGAAAACCCGGGCCGGGCCCTAAAAAGAGACGAAATTTTAAACAAGATCTGGGGAGAAGAATTTTTAGGGGACTCCAAGATTGTAGATGTCAACATTAGGCGGCTAAGGGCCAAGATCGAAGAAGACTCTGGAAAACCCATCTATATTGAAACCGTGTGGGGTGTGGGTTACCGCTGGCATGGGGAAGAGAAGGAGGCCTAGGCATTGAAGAGCTCGCTAAAGGGGAGGATTGTTAAGAGCTCTATTCTACTTGTCTTTATCACTCTCTTTATCCTAGATGCCCTTATTATCTTTGGCTTTCAAAAGTACACCTTTCGGGGCCTGGAATCGGTCCTAAGGATCCAAATAGACCAGACCCTGGATACTTATGCAGACTACATCCAAGAGGGCCGGTTAGAAGACCTGGTGGAAGACCACAGGATCCTTATTTGGGACCAGGACAAGGTCCAGGTGCAAATTATTAACCGGGAGGGGGACCTGATCTATGACTCCATTGGGGCCATTAACGACTCCGTAAGCCAGTACGAGGATGTCAACCGGGCCCTCTTAGGGGAGCCCTCCATTAGGACAGGCAAGGTGGACTACGCCCAGGACAGTGTCATGAGTGTGTCCCAGCCCCTGATAGATAACCGGGGCCGGGTGGTGGGCCTTATCCGCCTAACCAGCTCTTTAGGGGGGATAAACCAGGCCCTGGGCCGGGTGGTGGCCTATCTTTTAGCCACCACAGGTCTGGTGGCCCTGATCTCGGTCTTTTTTTCCCTGATCCTTGCCCGGTCCATGACCCGGTCCATTCGAAAGATCACCCATGGGGCAGAACTCATGGTCGATGGCTACTATAAGACCCGGATAGAAATAGAGAAGGACGATGAGCTAGGCCAGCTGGCCGGAGCCTTAAACAGTTTAGCAGAAGAAATCCTTAGAAAAGACCAAATAAAAAATGACTTTATCTCCTCCATTTCCCACGAGCTAAGGACCCCCCTAACCTCCATCAAGGGCTGGGCTGTGGTCCTAAAGGACATGGTCTCCCAGGAGGATGAGCTGGTGGAAGAGGGCCTGGAGATTATAGAAAATGAGAGCGACCGGCTCTCCAAGATGGTAGAAGACCTCTTAAACTTTTCTCGCTATGTATCTGGACGGATCACCCTGGAAAAGGACGTCTTTAACATTACCGAGACCTGCCGGGAGATTGCCAGGCAGATGACCCCCCGGGCCAACAATGAGGGCATTAGCTTTAAGGAAGACCTCTACGCCAAGCCCGTCCTATTTTCTGGGGACCAAGACCGGATCCGCCAGCTCCTCATTAACCTCATAGACAATGCCATTAAGTTTACTGAAGAGGGGGGCTGGGTCCTCCTGGAGACAGAATATAAGGGGGACTTCTTTAATATCCTGGTCTCTGACAACGGGGTGGGGATCCCTGAAGAAGACCTGGCCCACGTCAAGGACAAGTTCTATAAGGGCAGGCACTCCAACTCCCATTCAGGCCTGGGCCTGTCCATCTCCGATGAGATTGCCAAGCTCCACAATGGCCGTATAGATATTGTATCTCAAGTAAATGTGGGGACAACCATTCGAGTTCAGCTCCCCCTGGAAAAGAAGGTGGAAGGATGAAAATAAGACCACTCATCTTAAGCCTGGTTCTGGCCCTGGGTCTTTTAACCGCCTGCAGCCAAGAGGCCTGGGATGGAAGTAGCCAGATTCAGGCCCCCCATATAGACAGGTCTCCCCTAGATGGCCGGTGGATCATTACCGATGCCAGTCCTTGCCCAAATTCAGCCCCCGCCTGCCAGGACATGAAAGCGCTGGTGGGCAAGGAGGTCATCTTTAAAAAAGACTTTGCCCTGATTAATGGGGAATTAAAAAAAGAAATAACTTATAATATGCGGAAGGTTTCTAGTGAAAACTACCTGCAAAAGGTTTATAATTTAGATAGGCAGGAAACCAGTGTCAAGGCAGAGGCCCTCTATGTGATCACCCTCTTTAAGGAAGACCGGGGGATTATAGAGGTCCTAAGAGAAAAAGAAGACATCGCCTATATTAATATTCAAGGGCACCTGCTAGAAATGGCCAAGACCAAGGAAGACCTAAGTCAAGACCAGATCAAGTATTATTTAGAAGGATCCCATGAGGGGACCGTCTACCAGTCAAGCCGAGAGCTAAATCATGGAGGTTAGCATGCTTAATCAGATAATAGAGTCCATGGAAGGAAACACTGAATTTATAGCCATCCTTCTTATTGCATCAGTGGTGGCCATTGTAGTCACCTTTGTTATCAACCTGACAACCAAGTCCTTTAAATTTGCCAAATATATTCCCGGCCTGCTCCTGGTTCTAGCCGGAGTGGTCACCCTAATTACGGTTTTAGATTCCATCTTCCTCAGGGAGTCCCTGTCCCAACTCTTCTTCTGCCTAGTGACGATTACGGCAGGTCTTTGTAGTCTTTTGACAGCCCTAGCCATAGGGATCTACAACAAGGACCGGTACGGCAAGCCCAGGGTTAAGGACCAAAGAGTTTAATCTAGCTAAAGTAAAAGCCCAGTCAAAAGAGACCGGGCTTTTTGCCTTATAAGGGAAATAAGAAGGGACCCAGCCACCCCCCGGCCGGGCCCCTTTCTTTTTTACTGTAAAATATTTTCCAGCCCCAGCCTAGGGCTAAAAGACCTAGAGAAAGACTAGACGTTAAATTTAAAGTTAACCACATCCCCATCTTGCATGATGTAGTCCTTGCCCTCCTGCCGGACTAGGCCCTTTTCCCGGGCAGAGGCAATACTGCCTTCCCTGACCAGGTCGTCATAGGAGATGATCTCTGCCTTAATAAAGCCCCTTTCTATATCCGTATGGATAACAGAGGCAGCTTGGGGGGCCTTGGTGTTTTTCTTGATGGTCCAGGCCCTGGACTCTAACTCGCCAGTGGTTAAGAAGGACATGAGCCCCAGGAGGTCATAGCTTTTTTTAATGAGCCGGTCCAAGCCAGAGGCCTCTAGGCCCAATTCCTCTAAGAAAAGCTCCTTTTCGTCCTCTTCTAGGCTGGAAATTTCTTCTTCAATGGCAGCAGAAATGGGCAGGACCTGGTCCCCTAGGGCCTGGGCATAGGCCCGGACCTCCTTGACAAAGGCGTTGTCCTCTTGGCCAATCTCCTCTTCTGCAATGTTGGCAGCATAGATAACGGGTTTCATGGTAAGGAGGTTGTAGCTCTTAATAAGGAGGGCATCTTCAGGGGACAGGTCCATCTGCCGGGCCGGCTTACCAGCCTCTAGGACCTCAATTAGGGCCTCCACCACTTCCTTTTCCCGGCTCAGGGACTTGTCGCCCTTGACCTGCTTTTTCAGCCGGGTCAACCTTTTTTCCAAAAGCTCCAGGTCGGCAAAGACCAGCTCCAAGTTAATGGTTTCTATATCCCGAGTGGGGTCAATGGACCCGTCCACATGGATGACATTGGGGTCCTCAAAGCACCGGACCACATGGATAATGGCCTCCACCTCCCGGATATGGGAGAGGAACTGGTTGCCTAGGCCTTCCCCCTTACTGGCCCCCCGAACCAGGCCGGCAATATCATAAAACTCAATGGCCGGATAGACAATCCGGCTAGACTGGCTAATTTTTTGAAGGACAGGGAGGCGGTCATCCTTCACCAGGACTGTCCCCACATTGGGTTCAATGGTGGCAAAGGGGTAGTTGGCCGCCTCAGCACCGGCCTGGGTAATTGCATTAAAAAGTGTGGATTTTCCAACATTTGGAAGCCCCACAATACCTAACATCATACGAATCTTCCTTTCTGGTCTATAACTTTATTTATTATATCACATGCCGGCCCATTAACCAGGGGCTTTCTTTAAATAATTTGCCAGGAATTCGTCCTTAGGCCAGCAAAAGCCCCCTATCTTGGCATCCTTTTAAGAAAACTCCTTAGAAAAATTGGAATTTAGCCTGGTGTGGTGTATAATATGACTATAATGCTAAAAGTGAGGTGACGGGATGAGTGCAATAGTTATCAAAGATTTAAGCAAAAAACATCGGCGTGAAAATATATTAGATGGCCTTAATCTGGAAGTCTTTGAAGGGGAGTTTTTTACCCTTTTAGGACAGGAGGGGGCAGGCAAGACCCTCTTGGCCCGGATCTTGATGAATTTTATCAAGCCCAATGGAGGTTCTGCTTCTATTCTTCAAATGGACACCCGGAAGGAAAGTAAGGAGATCAAGCGCTTTTGTTCTTATGTTCCCCAAGAGGTGTGGATATATGGGAACCTAAAGCCCCTGGCTATTTTTAAAAAGACCCTGGCGGCCCACGGCCTAAAAAATCAAGATGAGATCCAAAACCTAATGGATTATTTTAACCTGTCCAACAGGGAAAAATTCCAGGCCCTATCCGCCCAAGACCGTAAGAAGGTGGCCATTATCAATAGCCTGATTACCAAACCTAACCTACTTATTTTAGATGAGCCGGCTAAGTTTTTAAGTCCAGGCATGACAGAAAAGCTCTTTAAGCACCTAAAATACCTGCAAACCAGTGAAGACTTGACCTCTTTTGTCCTATCTGATGACCTGGCCCGGGCTCAGATCTATTCAGACAGGATAGGTTTTTTAGACAGGGGACAGATCCGGGGGATCGAGTCCATGAAGAACAAGGAAAACAACGACAAGATCCTAAGGATCCTGGACCATGGCTTTAATATTCATGCCTTTGAGGCCATAGGGACCAAAAAAATCTACGATGACCAAGACAACTTGGCCTTTTTCTATGACGGCTACCTCCCCAGCCTGACCACCGTCCTCCACCAGGAAAGAATCCAAAACTATAGTCTAGAGGACGCCAACTTATCTGAAAAGTTAGCCTCCCTATCTAGCCCCTCCTTAAAGGAGGCCCCCCAGGCCCCCCTTAAGGAAGAAGTGGCCCCGGCCCAAGTAGAGGGAGAAGAAGAAACCCAAAGGGTAGACCCAGTAGAGGAGGCCCGGGTAGTGGAAGACGTCTTTAAATTAGAGAATAAGGCTAAGGCCCCAGCCCCTAAAAAAGAAGACAAGGACCCCTTTAGTAAAGAAGACCAAGCGCCCTTAGAAGAGGGGCCAGCGGAAAAGACCCAGGTCATAGATTCCCTAGGCCAAGTAGAAGAAAGCCCTCTAAGTCAGCCTGTGTCTAAAGAAGAGACCCAAGTCTTTGAAAAGGCCCCTGGGGTGGCCCCCCTTGATGACCCAGAAGAAAAGGAGGCAGACAAATGATATTTGACATTGAATATAAATCAAACTTTATCAAGGCCTTTACCTGGCTCATTGTTCTGGCCATCTTAAGTGGTCTACTCATGGCCTTTTTCCCCTTGATGCAGGAAAATGACATCCTGTCTCTTTTGGAAGGCTTCGAAGAAAGCGTCAGTCCGGCCTTTGCCCAGATGCTAGGCCTCTCTAAGGAGACAGACTACCAGGCCATAGACCATTTCCTTCCCTTTATATCCCAATATCTCATGGTCCTTATGGCCATCTTTGCCATTCAAATGGGATCGGCCTCCCTTTCCAAGGAGCAGTCCCAAGGAACCATTGAATACCTTTATTCCCACCCGGTGACCCGGTCAGATATTGTTACAGACAAGTGGATGGCCAACCTAGGCCACTATATCCTGGTTACCCTGCTTTTACTCTTGGCTAATTTTGCCTTTGCCTACTTGTTTAGCCCCAAGCCCTTCCCCATGGAAGCCACAGCCCTAAGCCTTTTAAGAATTGGGGCCTGCTATTTAGGCATAGGGGTCTTCTTCCTCTTTTTAGGCTACCTTTACTCCGCCCTATCTAGCCGGTCTAGCCATGCCGAAGGGGGGTCCTTCCTCCTAGTTTTAGTGGTGCTAGCCCTTTATTTTGTAGGCATCTACCTGGGCAGCGCCTATGGCAACTTCTATCAATTTACTCCTTTTTATGCCTTTAATGCCCTAGGCATGATCCATAGTCCCATTAATATTCTCTCTATTGTGGTGAGCCTGGTCTTGGCCCTGATCTTCCTGGGCCTAACCTACCTTATCTATAACAAGAAAGATTTAAAATTTTAGAAACCGGCGACTCCTAATCGAGTCGCCCTTTATATAGGGGAGATAAGTAAAGAATGAAACTAATTGCTTTTGACTATGATGGGACCCTCATCAGCCGGTGGGGGGACCTGACCCTTTTTGCCAGCCAGTCCATAAAAAAGCTACAGGCAGCAGGCCATGAGATTTTTGTGGTGACAGGCCGGTCCTACCTGTCCATCTACAAGGCC
Organism: Tissierellia bacterium; assembly: GCA_030532305.1. Taxonomy (GTDB): domain Bacteria; phylum Bacillota; class Clostridia; order Tissierellales; family Peptoniphilaceae; genus JAUNLJ01. Next base: position 6,339 of record JAUNLJ010000024.1, on the reverse strand, counting down.
CTAGAAAAGGCCGGCCTAAATGTAGGGATCATTTCCAACAACGGAAACATGCTAAGGCATATGGGACAGCTGGACCAGGCCTTAAAAAATCCCCTAGATAGGCAGATGGTGGCCTCTATTTTAGACCTCCTGGAGGAGAGGGGCCTGGAGGCAGTCCTCCATGTGGACGGTTGGGAAAGGGAGGCGGACCTCCTTTTAGAAAGAGAGCCCCAAAGTTTTATGATGACCTCCTATGTGAGCTACTACAGCAACCGCTACCGGCTGGCCAGCCGGGCAGAAATCTGGGAGGAGGATGTGCTTTCTGTCGCCCTCTATATAAAAGAAGAGGATTATGGGGCCCTGGCTAAGGAAATCAGGGCCATCTACCCCCGGGCCCAGGTCCACCTCCTAACCAGGAGCCAGTCCTCCTACAAGCTCATGGAAGTAGTGGGGGAGGACACCAACAAGTGGCGGGCCCTTTGGTCCTATGCCCAGAGCCGGGGCATAAAAAAGGAAGACATTATTGCCGTAGGGGACGACAGAAACGACCAAGAGATGATTAAAGAGGCGGGTCTAGGCATAGCCATGAAGGATAGCCTTCCCGAGCTGACATCTCTAGCTGACCGGGTCACCCAGGAGACGGCAGCCCGGGACGGGGCCATAAAAGAAGTGATGGATTATTTAGGCATAGATTACGAGGTAGAAGATGGCGATGAATATCAATTGGTATCCAGGGCATATGAAAAAAACCTTGGAAAAAATAGAAGAAAATAGCAAGCAAGTTGACTTTGTCATAGAGATTTTAGATGCTAGGATCCCCATAAGCAGCCAAAATCCAGAGATAAATAAACTTTTAGAAGGCAAGCCCCGGCTGGTCCTTTTAAATAAGAAGGACCTGGCCCAGGCGGAGGAGACCACAAGGTGGATCCAGTTTTTTGAAAAAGAAAGGGAGGGGGAGGCCCTGGCCCTAGCCTGGAACAGCCAGGACCAGGCCTCTTCAGGAAGGATCAGCCAGGCTGTAAAGACCCTTATGGCCCCCAGGATGGAAAAGCTAAGGGCCAAGGGGATCAAAAAGATCAAGCATCGGGGGATGGTGGTGGGGATTCCCAATGTGGGCAAGTCCACCTTCATTAACCAGATTGCTGGCCGGAAGGCAGCCAAAATTGGCAACCGGCCTGGGGTCACCAAGAGTAACCAGTGGATCCGCCTTCATCCTGAACTGGACCTTATGGACACCCCTGGGGTCCTTTGGCCCAAGCTAGACCCCCCTATCCGGGCCTACCACCTGGCCTTTACCGGGTCCATTAAGGACGAGGTCATGGACAGGGAAAGCCTGGCCCTAGAATACCTTAAGGAGGCCCAGGCCGTCTTTCCCCAGGCCCTTTTAGACCGCTACAAGCTAGAAGATTTTGAAAAGACCCCCCTGGAAACCCTGGAGGCCATTGGCAAGAAAAGAGGCGCCCTGGTAGCAGGGGGCTATGTGGACTATAGCAAGGTGGCCAACCTCCTTTTAGATGAATTTCGCAAGGGGCTTTTGGGTCCTTTGAGCCTAGAAAGGGTGGGGGACCATGACCGATATTAAATTTGAGAAAGACTACCAGGCCCAGGGCTTTCAAAAGATTGTGGGCATTGATGAGGTGGGCCGGGGTTGCCTCTTTGGCGATGTGGTGGCCGCCTGCGTCCTTATGCCCCTAGATGATTTGATTCCCGGGATCCGGGACAGCAAAAAGCTCACGGCCAAAAAAAGGGAGGCCCTCTATGACCAGATTAGGGACCGGGCCCTGGCCATTGGCCTTGGCCAGCTGGGCCCCCAGGAAATTGACCGGATCAACATCAAGGAGGCCACCCGTCAGGCCATGGTCCAGGCCCTGGAAAACCTAAGGACCCCAGAGGGGACCCCCCTGGAGGCAGACTTTGTCCTGGTGGATGCAGAAAGCCTGGCCATAAACCTGCCCCAGGCCGCCCTCATAGGAGGAGACGACCTCTCCTATAGCATCGCCTGCGCCTCCATTGTGGCCAAGGTCACCAGGGACCGGCTCTGCCAGGATTGGGACCAGGCCTATCCTGGCTATGACCTGGCTAAAAATAAGGGCTATGGGACCAAGGCCCACCGGGAGGCCCTCCTTTTAAAGGGCCCCTCCCCCTACCATAGGCAGACTTTTTTAAAAAAGATCCTAAGGGGGGCAGGCCATGAAAAATAAGAGCCTGGGTGCCAGGGGAGAGGCCCTGGCCCTGGCCCATTTAGAAAGGGAAGGCTACCAGATTCTAGAAAGAAACTACACCTGCCCCTCAGGGGAAATAGATATTATAGCCCAGTCTCCCCAGGGCCTGGTCTTTGTAGAAGTCAAGACCCGGGTCAACAAAAAATATGGCTTGGCCCGGGAGGCCGTCCATAGGGCCAAGCGAGGGCATATTGCCAGAACTGCCCTTTACTACATGCAGGAAAAGGCCTACTTTTATTGTAATGGCCGTTTTGATGTCATAGAGGTCTACCTGAGTGGCCCCCAGGAGGACCTAGTCCATATAGAAAATGCCTTTGACCTAAATGATTTGGAGGGATAAATGTGTATGCCAAGGTAAATACCTGTAGCCTACAGGGCCTAGATGGTCACCTTGTAGAAGTAGAAACAGACCTAACCCAGGGCCTGCCTAAACTAACCATTGTGGGCCTGCCAGATGCAGCCATTAGGGAGGCAGGAGAGCGGGTTCGGTCGGCCATAAAAAATTCAGCCTTTGAATACCCCATGTCCCGGATTACCATCAACCTATCCCCAGCCAACCTAAAAAAGGACGGGTCCCAAATGGACCTGGCCATTGCCATGTCCATCCTCATGGCCAGTGGCCATATTAAGGCCCAAAATCTAGACCAGTGGGTCTTTTTAGGGGAGCTCCAACTTAATGGGAAGATTGGCCCCATTATTGGGGCCCTGCCCATGGTGATCTCCCTAAGGGAGGCAGGCATCAAAGGGTGCCTGGTCCCCAAGGCCAATGAAAAGGAATGTGCCGTGGTGGCAGACATGGAGATTTTTGCCGTGGACTCCCTAAAAGAAGTGGTGGAATTTTTAAACCAGGAAAGGGACCTGCCCCGGTCCTATGTGGAAAACCCCCTAGAGGATAGGCGGCAAGACAGCCTAGACTTTGCAGACATCCGGGGCCAGGACCAGGTCAAAAGGGCCATGGAAATTGCCGCCGCCGGCGCCCACAACCTCCTTATGATTGGCCCTCCTGGGTCCGGTAAGTCCATGAGTGCCAAACGCCTGCCCTCCATCTTGCCCGCCCTTAGTTTTGAAGAGGCCATCGAGGTCACCAAGATCTATTCTGTGGCCGGCCTTTTAGAAGACAAAAAGCTCATGACCAGGAGGCCCTTTCGGGCCCCCCACCACACCGCCTCCTCCGTGGCCCTCATTGGGGGCGGCGCCATCCCCAAGCCAGGGGAAATCTCCCTGTCCCACCAGGGGGTCCTCTTTTTAGACGAGCTGCCAGAATTTCAGTCCAAGGTCCTGGAGGTCCTAAGGCAGCCCATGGAAGATGGGACCATACATATATCCAGGGCCAACGCCAGCCTGACCTACCCCTCCAACTTCCAGCTGGTGGCCGCCATGAACCCCTGCCCCTGTGGCAACTATAAGAACCCCCACCAGGCCTGCACCTGTTCCATGTCAGCCATTAATCGCTACCTGTCCAAAATCTCCCACCCCCTCCTGGACCGGATGGACCTCCATGTGGAGGTGAGCCCCGTAGACTACAAGGACCTGTCCGGAAAGGAAAAGGGCGAGTCCTCCGCCTCTATCCGCCAAAGGGTAGAGGTGGCAAGAGACCGGCAAAAGGCCCGTTACAAGGGGGAGGCCTTCTCCTGTAATGCCCACCTGCCCGACCGGCTGATCCCCGTCCACTGCCAGCTTAAACCCTCCTCCCAAAAGATCTTGGAACTGGCCTTTAAGAAATATAAATTCTCCGGCCGGACCTACAACAAGCTCCTAAAACTAGCCAGGACCATAGCCGACCTGGCCCAAAGAGAGACCATCGAAGACCAGGACCTTTTAGAAGCCCTCCAATTTAGGTCCCTAGAATCCAAGTATTGGGGTTAGCCATGTTAAGAAAAGACCTAAGAGAGGCCCTGATCCGGGCCAGCCTAAAGGGAATCGCCAAGGACCAGCTCCTGGTCCTCTACGCCAGGGGAGAGGACCTGGTGGCCTATATGGCCTCTGGGGACCTGCCCCTGGACCTGGAAAGGCTTTTAACTAAGGGAAGTCTAAAAAAATTAAAAGAAGCCAGAAAAGTGGACATGGCCCAGGTGGAAGACTACTTTTTTGCCCGGGGCATCCATAGCCTGGTGGTGGAAGATGACTTCTACCCAGACCACCTGGCCAAGATAGAAGACCCCCCCGTGGTCCTCTACTATATGGGGGATATCCATATCCTAGAAAAGCCCGGCCTGGGCATAGTCGGAGCCAGAAAACATACAGACTATGGCCAGAGGACCTGCCGAAAAATCATAGAGGACCTGGCTGGCTATGAGATCATGACCATTAGCGGCATGGCCCTGGGCATTGATGGGGTCTGCCACCAGGCCTCCCTGGACCAGGGCCTAGAGACGGTGGCCGTTTTAGGTAACGGGATTGACAGCTACTATCCTAAAAAGCACCGGGCCCTCTGGGAGGCCATTCGGGCCCAGGGCCTGGTCCTAAGTGAATACCCCCCAGGGACCCAGGCCCTCCCCTTCCACTTTCCCCAAAGAAACCGGATCATAGCCGGCCTAGCCCAGGCCCTTTTGGTGGTGGAGGCCCAGGAAAAAAGCGGGTCCCTGATTACCGCCCGCCTGGCCGCTGGCATGGGGAGGGAGATCTTTGCCCTGCCCGGCAATATCGACTCCCTCTATAGCGCCGGTTGTAACGCCCTCATTAGAGACGGAGCCAATATCTTTTTAAATAGCCAAGATTTGGCCCACCAGATGGGCTGGGAGAGAGACCTAAAAAAAGAAGAGGCCCTCCACCCCCTAGAAGACCTATCAGAAGAAGAAAGAGAAGTCTACCAGGCCATCCTAGAGGGCCTAAGCCATGTGGACCAGCTGGCCGCCAAACTCCCCTATGAGACCCCCAAGATTTTAGCCAACCTGACCATCCTAGAGATGAAGGGCTATATTACCAGCCTAGGCGCCGGCCTCTACCAGCCCTCCTAAAAAGCGCCCATCCTATCTGTGGGGGGATAAGAAAAGATCCCCCTGGCAGATATTTTTTTGCCCTAGCCCAGCTGTGGGGGATCAAACCACCAAAGACCCTGTTAAAAAAGAAAAGCAAGGCTTTTATTTCTTTGTTATAATCTATGTATAAAGTACATAGATTAAAGACTAAAAAACGGACCAGCATAAAAAAGAAGACCAGGATCTAGAATCCTTAAGATAAATAGGAGGAAAAATGACACCAGATCGGACCCACAAGCACTTTATTGAGGAAGTGCCCCTGGATATAAGCGCTGAAGCCAACTTTATTTGGGCCATAGCCAACAAGCTAAGAGGAGCCTATATGCCCGATAAGTATGGGGACGTTATTATCCCCATGACCATCATCAGAAGGTTTGAATGTATCTTAGAAGCAAGTAAAGACCAAGTCGTAAAAATCCATGAGGCCAATAAAGACTATCCAGCAAGAGCCATGTACCGGCTGTCCGGCAGGCAGTTTTATAATCACTCAAAATATAATTTATTAGAACTCACCCATGACCCAGACCACCTGGCCTCAAATTTTAAGGCCTACCTGGATGGCTTTTCCCCCAATGTCAGAGAAATCCTAAGTGAACTTAACATCGAAAGCCATATAGACAAGATGGACAAAGAAAATTGCCTCTTTTCCGTGGTCAAGGCCTTTTCAGAACTGGACCTATCCGAAGACCACTTTGACTCCATTAAAATGGGCTATATCTTTGAAAACCTCATTGGCCGTTTTTTTCAAAATGTAGATGCCGGGCAGTTTTATACAGGCAGAGATATCATAAAGATGATGGTCTCTGTCCTGACAGCAGAAGGCTCAGACGATGTCTATGATAGGGGCAAGGTCATCACCATCCTAGACCAAGCGGCAGGGTTTCGTGTCATAATAGTGATAGAGGCAAATAGTTATGTAAATATAAGGAGTTCAAGACTTCTACCAAAGTTTAAAACTCAAAAAATAAATAGTTGGTGTGCTGCTTAGAGTATCCATTTTAACAATGGGTATTGTAAATAGCATACCAATAAAACTAAGGATTCTTTAAAGAGTCTTATTTTGTGATAAAAATTTAATATTTAAATCTCAGACGATAGAAAATCAAAAATGGCTCTTTGTCAAATAGTGTTGATAAAGAAAAACAATAACCCACAGAAGA
>JAUNLJ010000023.1 GCA_030532305.1 Tissierellia bacterium | reverse complement strand
AAGAGGGAGATGGCAAAAAAAATATCCCCGTGCTTAGCACGGGGATGGGGCCAGGCTAGGCCCGGTTTTCTTTATTCGCTATAGTCGTAGAAGCCCTTGCCGGCATTCACGCCAGTTTCTCCCTTGTCCAGTTTTTCCTTGACCATTTGCAGGATCTTATATTCTAGGGACTGGGGGTCCTTAGCTTGGGGTTTCATGGCCAGGATGTCGTGGACGGTCTTTAGACCCACCACGTCCATGATCTTAAAGGGGCCTACTGGGGCGCCGGTCCCAATGACCCAGGTGGTATCAATGGTGTGGGGGTCGGCAATGCCAGCTCCCCAAAGTTTTTGGGCGGCATCTAGGAAGGGCACCAAGAGGGAATTTAAGACATAGCCCGGTTGCTCCTTGTAGAGCTTGATGGGGACCATGTTGATTTCTTCGGCGTAGGCGACAACCCGGTCATAGACCTCTGGGTCCGTGCCGGGGTGGCCCATACATTCAGCCGTATTAAATTTCCAGATTTCGTTGGCAAAGTGGAGGGCCATATATTTTTCTGGCCGGCCTGTGTCCTCAGCAAACATGGAGGGCAAAAGGGTTGAGGAGTTGGTACAGAGGATGGTTTTTTCCTCTAGAAGGTCCTTGGCCTTGTGGTAGACTTCTTTTTTGGCCTGGGGATCTTCAGACATGGATTCAATGACAATATCGGCATCCTTTAGGGCCTTTTCCATGTCCAATTCTAGCTGGAGCTTGTCGGTCAGGTTCTTCTCAGCTTGGGCAATGAGCTGGTCCATTTTTTCTTCAGTCATGTCTTCCCAATTCTTTATGAGACCCTTGGGATAGAGGTAGGCACCCATGGGATTGCCCAAGAGCTCTCGGGCTTCTTTTAGGGATTGGATCATGAGTTTCTTATAGCGGTCTAGCTTAGGCTGGGTTCTTCCGATGGACCCCTGGCTACGGAGCCAGATGGTGGTGTCGTGATTGGTGTAGGCATTCATTAGGGCAATTTGTGCGCCTAGGACGCCGCCGCCTAAGATGACCACTTTTTTGTTTTCCATTGTCTTCCTCCTTAGTGAAATCCTTTGAGAGTTTTCTGTCTTGTCTTATTATACCAGCCCGGTCTCTTTTCTGACTAGGTTTTAAGCCAACAGTTTGACCCTCCTAGGGAATTTTTTTAAGGGGCCTCTTGCTTTAGGAAAACCCTATCCCAAGGGGCCCTTTTCCAGCCTGGTAGTTTCTTTTTTCCCCTGTCTGGATTTTTTAAGCATATTTCTACAAAAAAGATAGTCTTTTTAAAAAAAGTCCGGCCCTTAGGCAGCTGGATTAAAAAAAGAGCCTAGGGGGCTGGCTCTTTTTTTAGTCTTCTTCTAGGAAGTCTTTTAAATAGATTTTAGCTGACCGGGACATTTCCCGGGCAAAGTCTGAGTTATACTTTCTCTGGCAAAAGGCCTCCATCCAGGCCTTGTAGGACCCCTCTCCGGCCTTGTAGGAAAAGAGGTCTTCCCGGGCCTTTTGGTCCATGGGGGGGTAGGCATTTTGGCCCAGGATCCTTTTTAGGGGGGCCCTCTTGGGTTTGGGCCGGTCTTTTTGTCCCTGGGTGGGGTAGCCAAAGACCAGCATGGCCCCGGGGACCACATACTTGGGGAGCTTTAAGAGGGCCCGGTGGTCTTCTACCCTTTCTAGGATGTCTCCAATATAGCAGGACCCAATGCCCAGGGCCTGGGCAGCTAAAACGGCTGTTTGGGCAGCAATATTGGCATCAGACAGGGCCAAGAAGAGGTCGCCAGGGCCGGGCCGTCTGGGCTGGGCCCCTAGTTCTTTAAAGGCCTGGTACCACTTACTGCAGTCGGCGCAGAAGATAAGGACCAGCTTGGCCTGGGCAATAAAGGGCTGGTTGTCGCAGGTCTTGGCCAGGGTCTCTTTTAGGCTGGGGTCGGTGACATCAATAATGGTGTAGAGTTGCTGGTTGCCAGCGGTGGGGGCTGAGACGGCGGCCCTTAGGATGGTCTTTTTATCCTGGGGGCTTAGGTCCCGGTCTTCAAAGACCCGGACGGACTTACGGTTTTTAATCAGGTCTAGGGTTGGGTTCATGGGGTCCTCCTTAGGTGAGGGATTTCTTGTAAAAGAGGAGGGCTAGTTTTCTTAGGACGTCTTCAGCCACCACCGGGTCGGTCTGGCTGGATAAAAAGCAGAAGATAAAGGGCTTTTTGCTGTAGACGATCCCCACATCATGGGTGATGCCCTCATCTTCCCCGGTCTTGTGGGCCACCTCTACCCCCTTGGGAAGGAGGTAGGGGATCTTGGCATTAAGCCTTTGGAGGCTCAGGACCCTCCGGATCTCTTGGCTAATTTTAGGGTCTAGCATGTAGCCCTGGTAGACGTCTTTTAAAAGCCGGCCCAGGTCCCTGGCTGTCACATAGTTTTCCAGGCCGGCCGCTTGGGCCTTCTCATCAAAGAGCTTTCTATTTAGCCTCAGGCCAGCTAGGCCCAGGTCCTCCATAAGACGGTTGACCTTATCTAGGCCCAGCTTGTCTATAAGGAGGTTGGTGGCCGTGTTGTCGCTATGGATAATCATGAGGGTGTAGAGGTCTTTTAGGGTGACTTCCAGGCCCTCATCCATATAGGCCAGGGCCCCACAGGAGGGGACCTTGTCTTCTTCCCTCAAGAGGGTTCTTGCCCCCAGGTCCAGACTTCCCTGGCTGATCTCATTTAAAAGGGCCACCAGGATAGGGACTTTAATGGTGGAGGCGGCCGGCTGGGCCAGGTGGGTCTGGTAGCTAAAGCTATCCTCCCCTTCCAGGTCTTCGTAGTAGACGGAGACCTGTCCGGGGAGCCGGTCTAGGAGGCTTTCTATTTCTTGGATTTCTAGGTCATTCATGGCTTGGGTCCTTTCTTTTTAGGCTTTAATGGCATACTTGGCGATCTTTCCATAGAGGGAGGACTTGGAGATCTTAAGGTCTTGGGCTGTTTTTAGCCGGTCCCCCCCATTTTTAAGGAGGAAGCGCTCAATGATTCTTTTTTCTTCCAGGTCCAGGAGGTCCCCCAGGCTGGTGTCGTGGACCTGGTGGAGGATGTTTAAGTGTTCTGGGTAGATGAGGTTGGTTTCACAGAGGACCACGGCCCTTTCCATGCAGTTTTCCAGCTCCCGGACGTTGCCTGGCCAGCCATAGGAGAGGATATATTCCATGGCCTCATGGGACAGGCGTTTTTGGGGGACCCCATATTTTTGGCAGATCTTATTTAAGAGGTCATTGGACAGGCTGTAGACATCGTTTCCCCTTTCCCTTAGGGGGGGAATGGGGATGGGGAAGATGTTGATCCGGTAAAAGAGGTCCTGGCGAAAGCGTCTTTGGGCCACCTCTTCTTCCAGGTCCTTGTTGGTGGCCACAATAATCCGAACATCAATGTTGATGGCCTGGGAGGACCCTACCGGGTAGATGACCTTGTTTTCTAGGGCCTGGAGGAGCTTGACCTGGATGTCTAGGGGGATTTCCCCAATCTCATCTAGGAAGATGGTCCCCCCGTTGGCCTTTTCAAAGTAGCCCTTTTTTCCCTTGGGGGAGGACCCAGTAAAGGCCCCGGCCTCGTAGCCAAAGAGCTCACTTTCAAACAGGGACCGGGAGATGGCATTGCAGTGGACTTCCACAAAGGGGGCCTTTTTCCCTCCCAGGCCATGGATTTCCCTGGCCATCATGGACTTGCCGGTCCCACTTTCCCCGGTTAAAAGGACGGTAAACTTGTTTTGCCCGGCCTTGTAGGAAAGGTAGCGGACTTCCCGGGCCTGGGCCGAGGTCCCCAAAAACTGGCTCTTTTGGACCTTGTCTTCCCGGTAGAAGAGGACCTCCTTACGGAAGTGTCTTTCTATCCGGTCGATAATGGGGACCTTGTTTTCCATGAGCCTTTCCACTTCCATGGCAGTATGGAGGATAATTTGCAGGCCCTCCCGGGTCTTTTGGTCCTCCCCCTCCATGGGGATCAAGTCACAGAGGAAGAGCCGCTTGTTGATTTCCTGGAGCTCTCCCACCTGCTTGTCTATCTGGCCCTTTAGGACCCCGTCTAGGATGTCGTTAAATTCTGCCTCCTTGGAGACCAGGTCAAAACGGCTATTTAAAACAATGGCCCGGATCTCGTGGTTTTTGGTGGGCTTGGCCTGGAAAAAGTCCCCCTGGAGGATGTTTTTTAGGGCCTCCCTCCGGATGGAGTAGCCGGGGGCCTGGATAAACTTGACCTCCTTGGTCTCTCCATCTAGGAGGATCATGTGGCCAATGGCGTACTGGTAGGACATGGGGTAGGCCTGGCCGTTTAGGCTGATGGAGATGACCCTTTTGTCCTTTTGGATTTCAATCTCAATCTTTTGGCCCTCATAGACACTTTCCAGCTTGATATTGGAAACCAGCTGGTCGTTCCTGTAGTACTTGTAGTGGGGCTTTTTATCCTTTTTATAGGTCCCTATGGCCAGGATACAGTCCCCTAGCCTGAGGTCCTTATTTTTTATATTGATAAGCCTAAAGTCTTCCGGCCTTAGGCCCCCATCATCATTGCCCAGGACGTTATCTGCCAGGATCACAAGGTCCCCCTCCTTGATCTGGCCCTCCCCATGGCAAAACTTGTTTTTTAGGGTCAGACCCAACATGTCCATGGCCCTGGTGTTGATCTGACGGATCCTCTTGTCCTTGTCTATTTCTATATAGCCCTGGCCTAAATCGTCCATAAGTCTTTCTACTTGGCTCCAGGGTCCCTTCATAGGCTGGTCACCTCCCTTTATCTTCTATTATAGCAAATAGGAAAAAGTTTGACCCCTCTTAAAAGGGCTCCACCCAAAAAAAAGAGCCTAGCAAGAGGCTCTTTTTCCAATTGGCTTAGTCTTCTATTTCCTTAACCTCTACTTGGGGGTGCCTTTCTTTTACCCAGCTTATAATTTGGCCTTTGTCTGCTTCTTTAAAGTCGAAGGCCTGGGGGTCTTGGTTTTTTTCAAAATAGATGTAGCTAAAACCTTCCTGGGCCAGGTCTTTCCAATAGAGGGCGTCTAGGTCCTTAAAGTCCCAAAAGGTCTGGGTCTTAAAAAACCTATAGTCCCTGATCTGGTAGAGGCCTTCCTGGGTGACAAAGACGGGCTTTTTTATAAGGGTCCGCCCCAGGATAAGAAGGCCTAGGACCAGGGTGGTGATCTTGCCATTTATGAGACCCAGGACAGTGAGGGCCCCTCCTCCTACCCCTGAGGCCACTAGGCTATGCCTTTTTAAATTGTTCCCACGGATAGAATAAATCCTCATTGGCAACTCTCTTTCTTATTTTAGCTGGACCTCCCGGTCGTTTCTTATAAGGTCTTCGTAGGTCTGGCCCTGGACCATGACCTGGCTCTTCCCCCTAGAGACCAGGACCACAGGGGCTGTAGGCAGACGGTTGTAGTTGCTGGCCATGGAGTAGCCGTAGGCCCCGGTGGAAAGGACGGCTAGGAGGTCTCCTTCCTTGGGGGTGGGCAGGGCCAGGTCCTTGATGAGGATGTCTCCAGACTCGCAGCACTTGCCGGCGATGGTAAAGGGGGCCTCCTCTTCTTCCTGGGCCCGGTTGGCTAGAAGGCCGGTATATTCTGCCTGGTAGAGGGCAGGCCGGATGTTGTCGGTCATGCCCCCATCTACAGATACATAGGTCCTAATGCCGGGGATTTTTTTAATGTCTCCCACCCGGTAGAGGGTAAGGCCGGCTTCAGCCACCAGGGACCGGCCGGGTTCTATCACCACCTGGGGTCTTTCTAGGCCCATTATATCATATCTTTTTCCTATCATGGCCATAAGGGGGTCTAAAAAGTAGGCAAAGGGGGGCCGGTCTTGGTGGGTGTAGTGGACCCCAAAGCCACCACCCAGGTTGATCTCCCGGATCCGGTGGCCAAATTTTTTGTAGACCTCTTCTACCAGGTCCAGGATGACCCCAAGGCCCTCCAGGTGGGACTGGTTGTCTAGAAGCTGAGACCCCACATGGAAGTGGAAGCCGTAAAAGTCCACATGGTCTGACTGGATGGCCCTTTCCAGGGCGCCTTGGAGGATGCCTTCTTCCAGGGGGATGCCAAACTTGGAGTCGGCCATGCCGGTGGACATGTACTTGTGGGTCTTAATATTGGAGATGCCCGGGGAGATCCTATAGAGGACCTGGGCCTTCTTGTTTTTTTCCTGGCAGAGGGCCTCAATCTTATCCAGCTCCCCCATGCCGTCTATAATAATCCGGCCCACCCCGTAGTCTATGGCCATGGCTAGCTCTTCATAGGACTTGTTGTTGCCATTAAACTCGATTCTTTCGGGGGGAAAGTCCATGGCCATGGCCGTGTAAAGCTCCCCTCCTGAAACCACGTCTAGGCCCAGGCCCTCTTCCTCTATGATTTGGACCATGGCCTTACACATAAAGGCCTTGGCGGCGTAGGCCACCCGGGTCTTGGGGTACTTGTCCAGAAAAGATGTCCTTAACTCCCCTATTCTCTCTTCTATGGCTGTCTTTGACAGGACATAGAGGGGGGTCCCGTAGTCTTCTACTAGGTCCAGGGCACTGACCCCGTCCACATAGAGGGTATTTTCTCTTATCTCTTTCATAGGCATTTCCCTTCCTGCTTATATCCTTGATCTTTTTTGCCTATCTTTGGCAGGCAAATTTGATGGTCTTGGTCTCTGTGTCCATGGTACAGGAGGCCCCAAGAGGGAGGGTGATGATCTTGTCCCCATGACCGGACTGTAGGTTATACATGACAGGGATGTCGTAGTCCCTTAAGAGGTCCTCAAATAGCCTTATCTCATCGTATTCTACCATGGTGGTGTTCTTACAATCTGTAAATTGGCCCAGCAAAATGCCTGCGGCCGCCTCATACTTGCCGGCATTTTTTAGCTGGCAGGCATAGCGCTCTAGCCGGTGGATGCCTTCATCCACATCTTCTATAAAGAGGATTTTCCCCTGGGTGTTTACTTCATAGGCGGTTCCCAGGCTGGCAGAGAGGAGGGCTAGGTTGCCTCCTACCAGCTGGCCCTGGGCCTGGCCTTTCTTAAGGACCCTTAGGGGCTCTTCTGGGGGGTTTACAAAGGGGAAGTCCCCTTGTGCCGTGAGGGCCCTAAAGAGGCCGGCCTGGGTGTCTGGATCCATGCCCCCCAGCATATTGGAGTAGACCATGGGGCCATGGAAGCTAACCAGGTCGCACTCTTGGTTTAGGGCCAGGTGGAGGCTGGTTACATCGCTATAGCCCATGAAGATCTTGGGATGGGCCCTTAGCTCGTCAAAGTCCAAAAGGTCCATGATCCGGCTGCCACCGTCTCCTCCCCGGACACAGAAGATGGCCTCCACTTGGGGGTCTAAAAACATGTCCCGGATCCACCGGGCCCTTTCTTCCCCGGTTCCGGCCATGTAGCCTCCATAGACGGTAGACAGGTTGCCGGCTAGCTTGACCCCATAGCCCAGGGCCTCTAGGGTCTCCTTGCAGTGGTCCACGGCCTTTCTGGGAATGGGGGAGGACATACAAACTAGGCCGATGGTAGCTCCTGGGGCTAGTTTTTTTGGATATCTTGCCATGGTGACCTCCTTTTTTAGTAGGCAAACATCAGGTTAATAATAAGGGTGGCTGCAATAAGGGAGGCCAGGTCGGCTAAAAGACCTGTGGCCACAGCGTGACGGGTGTTGGAAATCCCTACAGACCCAAAGTAGACGGCAATGACATAGAAGGTGGTCTCGGTGGACCCCATGGCTGTGGAGGCGATCCGGCCAATTTGACTGTCGGCTCCATAATTACTAAGTAGGTCCACTAGGAAACCTTCAGCGGCGCCACCGGAGAAGGACCTCATGATGCCCATGGGAAGGACCTCTCCTGGTAGGCCCACCAGGTTGGTCACTGGGGAGAGGATGGAGACGAGGACGTCCATGGCCCCAGAGGCCCTAAACATCCCTATGGCGCAAAGCATACATACCAAGAAGGGGACAATGGAGGCGGAAACCTTGAGGCCTTCCTTGGCACCTTCTGTAAACACTTCATAGACCTTGACCTTTTTTACCAGCCCATAGACGGGGATAATAAAGAGTACAAGGGGAATGGCATAGGTTGAGATGGACTGCATAACACTAGCTAACATAATATTTTACCTCCTTTTTATGGGCTCCTTTAGTTAGAAGAAAGCTGACTTTCTTCCCAGGGGACATAGTCTTCATTGGGCTCATAGCTGCCATCTTCCTTGGCTCTAGCAATGACATTTTCCCACTTGTAACGGTTGGTCTTTTCAAATAGCTTACAGGTAATAATGGCTGTGGCTGTACTAATAATGGTGGCTAAAATAATGGGGCCTACCATTTCTGCTGGATTGCTGGACTTGGCGGCGGTTCTTAGGGCAATGACGGTGGTGGGGATCAGGGTCACTGAAGATGTATTGATGCCTAGGAACATGACCATGGAATTGGTGGCTATGTTTTTGGTCTTGTTTAACTTTTGCAAATCCACCATGGCCTTGAGGCCAAAGGGGGTGGCGGCATTGCCTAGGCCCAGGATATTGGCGGCTATGTTCATGACCATGGAGGACATGGCGGGATGGTCGCTGGGGACCTCTGGGAATAAGCGCTTCATAAGGGGGGCCAGGGCCTTGCCTAACTTCTTAGTGAGGCCAGCCTCCTCGGCTACCCGCATAAGACCTGTAAAGAAGACCATGGTCCCTACCAGGCCGATAACAATACTTACGGCTTCATTGGCCCAATCGAAGACGGCCTGCTGGACGTCCCCTATGGTTCCTGTAAAAACTCCTGCGAGAAGGGCAATTACAACCAGCCCTACCCAAATATAATTCATCATAAATACACAACCTCCTTTTCTTATACTACGGGGAATTTACCTTCACTTATAACTAATGCATTTATCATGCCAATTTTTTAGGCTGGCTGGGGCCCTGTCTTGCCTTAGATTTGGGCCTTGCTTGAGATCCCCCTGGACCTGGCGGGCCTATTCTTCCAATATTTTGGAAAGAAGGTCCATATTTTTAGATTTTCCCCTAGGCCCTTGGCTGGCTGGGGCCTTTCCTCTATAATAAGGGCTTAAAGGAGGGGAGAAAAATGCCCTTAAGTAAAGATCTGGTCACCAGACTAAAAAAAGATAGCCAGGCTATCTATGAGGAGGTCCGGGACCTGAGACGCCATCTCCATATGTATCCTGACCTGAGCCAAAAAGAAGAAGGAACGGCCCGTTTTATTATGGATTTTTTAGATGGGATCCAGATTCCCTACACCTATGACCAAGAGACCCATGCCCTGGTGGCCCTCTTGGAGGGGAGGGATCCTGGGACCCAGGCCATAGGTTTTCGGGCAGACATGGATGCCCTCCCCATCCAGGAAAAGACGGGTCTTCCCTACGCCTCTAAACGGGAGGGGGTCATGCACGCCTGTGGCCACGACTTTCACACGGCCATTCTCCTGGGCCTGGCCAAGGTCCTAGCCCCCTACCGGAACCAGTTTTTTGGGAGCCTCAAGCTCTTCTTCCAGCCGGCTGAAGAAACGGTGGGTGGGGCCTATGACATGATTAAAAAGGGCTGTCTTAAGGACCCACCGGTGGACCGGGTCTTTGGCCTCCATATGGATTCCTTCCTGGAGACTGGCCACATCTCCCTTTTGAAGGGGTCCATTAATGCAGCCAGCTGCGAGTTTAGGGTGAGGGTCCAGGGCCAGTCTAGCCACGGGGCCTACCCCTTCCAGGGGATTGACCCCCTCCCTGTTGCCTGTGAGATAGTCCTAGCCTTTAACACCCTTCTTAGCCGGAGGCTGCCTGCTGTGGAGCCCAATCTTATCTCTGTGGGGGTCTTTAACTATGGGCAAAAAAATAACATCATCTCCCAGGAGGCCACCTTCTCTGGCATCATAAGGACCCACAAGCTGGAAACTAGGGACTTTATTAAAAAGGAGATGAAGCGGCTGGCCCAGGCCATTGCCTATGGCCACGGGGCCCGGGCCTACCTGGACTTTGAGGACAGCTACCCCAACCTCCTTAATGACGAGGGCCTCTATGAAAGGGTCCGGGACCTGGGGCTGGCCCTCCTGGGTCAGGACCGGGTCAAGACAGAGGGGGCCATCACCATGGGGACCGATGACTTTGCCTACTTTAGCCACCAGGCCCGGGCCTTTTATTTTAACCTGGGGGGTGGCCATAGGGACAGGGCGGAAAACTTCCCCCTCCATAGTGAATATGTCCACCTAAACGAAGAAAGCCTAAAGACCGGGGTCTTCTTCCTGGCCGCCTTGGCCCTAGAAGAGCTAGAGGCCCCCCTAACCAAGGAGGACCCATGCGACAAATAATCTACAACTACTCATCTTTTGCCCGGCAGGTCATGCTGGGGACCCTTAGTTTTTTACTAACCAGCCGCCTCCTCCTCTTCCTTTTGGCCTATCTCTTTAAGTTAGAGGAATTTCTTATCTTTAATATTCCCGCCACCCTGGTGGGCCTCTTCCTCTTAAATATCCTAAGTGTTTTCCTTATGGTGGCCCACCATTTCTTTTATTTTTCCTTTACAGAAGATAGGATCAGCTCCTACAACCAGGTCCTTAAAAAAACCAAGACCGTGGATTTAAAAGAGGTGGCCCGGGCAGACTTTTCCTCCCGGTCCATTGGGCTCTTTTCCCAGGAGGGGGCCCTCCTTTTAAAGATTCCCTTTTACCGGTTTGGCCTGGTCCAGCCCCAGGGGGTCCAGTCCTTCGACCAGCTCCTGGCCTACAAAAATATCCCCCGAAACAAAAAAGACTTCCGCCTTCCCCAGGATTCTAGGCTGGTGGGCCTAGCCCGGCCCCTATATTTTGCCCTGGCCCTCTTTTTGGCCCTGGCCGGCCTACAGACCCTGGTCCTAGATATCCTCATCCTAAAGAGCCAGATTTCCTAGGCCCTTTAAGGCAAAAGACCCCAGGCTAAAACTGGGGTCTTTCTTATTTATGGTAGCTATGGCCATGGATAATCCTAAAGGACCGGTAGATTTGCTCTAAGAGGATAACCCGCATAAGCTGGTGGGGGAAGGTCATCTTAGAAAAAGACAGCCTTAGCTGGGCCCTCTGGCTTAGGGCTGGAGCCAGGCCCAGGGACCCCCCTATGACAAAGGTGAGGGTGGAATAGCCCTGGACCTGCTGGTCCTTAATATAGTCGGCCAGCTGGAGGGAGTCCAGGCTCTTGCCCTTAATCTCCAGGCTGATGACCTGGTCCTTGTCCCCAATATGTTTTAGGATGTCCTGGGCCTCTTTTTCCATGACCTGGTCCTTTTCTTTTTGGGAGAGTTTTTCTGGGGCCTCCTGGTCCTTGACTTCGATAATCTCTAGCTGGCTATAGGGGGTCATCCGCTTCTTGTATTCTGCCAGGGCCTCCTTTAAATAGTTTTCCTTTATTTTTCCAACGGCTATGATTTTGATTTTCATCCTTTTCCTCCTTAAGTCTAGTATATAGGAAGGGGGGGATTTTTTAAATGCCTTTGGGGTTTGGCCTGGGCAAATTTCTCCCTCTTAGAATATTTTTTCTGGCCTTGGGGTATTTTTATTATGTGATGAAAAGGAGGACATAAGATGAATGACGCTTTTGAGTATGTGGACAAGTTTAATGAGTTTTTCTTAAATAATCTGGAGGACTTCGATGATTTAAGGATCTACCGGTTTGAGGACTTTGACCTTAAGTGGCTAAAGCGGCTCATGGCCTTTGGGGAGGCGGCCTTTGGGGAGGACAGTTTTGATGTTTTTACGGTGGTGACCCAAATTTATTATGGGAATATCTACCTTCTAAGGGAAGAAAATGACCATCCCCATATCCTGGGCCTGGCTGCCTTTACCCGGGGCTGGGATAGGGATGACTTGGTCTACCTATCTGACTTTGCCATTTCTAAGGATGCCCGGGGCCAGGCCATTGGGACCCAATTTTTAAAGCAGGTCCTTGGGGAAATCAAAAATCAGGGTTTTAAGACCGTCCGTCTAACGGTAGAACCTGACAACGACCCGGCTGTGGCCCTTTATAAAAAGCTGGGCTTTGAGATTATAGACCGGGTGGAGGACCTCTATGGAGAGGGGGCCCACCGGTATATTATGGAGAAAAACCAAGGCTAGGGCCAGGGGGTCTTGGCTTAAAAACCCATGTCTGCCAGAGCTAGGGGAACCTAGCCCTGGTTTTTTTTATATTTTTTTCTTTTTTCTAGGGCCGGCCCATGACTTTGTTCTATTTTTATACTATACTTAAAGTAAGGGGGGAGTAGGATGGAAAATGGAAAAAAACACCCAGCTCTAGTGTTAGATACAAGTACAGCTACAGGACTTAGTGTAGTCCGCAACCTGGGCCGGCGGGGGGTCCCCGTAACCACCATGGATTTTTTTGAGTCTAAGTTCGGGATTTCTCGTTATGTAGACCAGGCCTTTATTGTGCCCCATTATAAGAAGGAGGAGGATCTTTTCCTCCAATATATCCTAGACTATGCCCAGGGCTTTGAGAAAAAGCCGGTCCTCTTTTTTACGGACCCGGCCTATCTTGGCTTTTTATATAAACATTTTGACCTTTTAAAGGAATATTTTCTTTTTCCCCTGGAGGACAAGAAGGGCCTGACTTATTTTTTGGACAGGTCCCTTTTAAGGAAGACCTTGGTGGACCAGGGGGTCAGGCTGCCGGCTTCTATCCAGGGCAGGGACCCGGCCCTAAAAGAACGGGTCCTAGATGAGCTGGGCTACCCCTGCCTCTTAAGGTCCTATAGGGAGGACTGGCTGGAGGACCTTCTGGGCCCCTCTCCCCTTCTTTTAGAGGACGAGGGGGCCCTTTTGGGGGCCATGGCCAAGCTCCGGGGCCAGGAGGACCGGTATTTTGTCCAGGCCCTGGTGGATGGGCCGGATTCTAAGGTCTACTACCTGTCTGCCTATTATGGGGCCAAGGGGGTCTTAAGGGGCCTATCTTCTAGCCAGGCCCTTCGCCTTAGTCCCAAGGGCTTTGGCCAGGCCTCCTACCTCCAGCAAAAATGGATCCCCGATGCCCTGCCCCTAATCCAGCCCTTTTTCCAGGCCCTTAAGTGGCGGGGCTTTGTGGAGGCCACTTTTAAACGGGATGAATTTAGTTCCCAGCTCTATCTTTTAGATATCCGGCCCAGCTTCTCCCCCTATAACGCGCTTTTATGTGACCTGGGCTTTGAGGCCCCCTACATGTATTATTTAGATGCCCTGGGCCAGGTCCCCCCTAGCCAGATCCTCAACCAGACCAGCCACCGCTATTGGAAGGACCTCTTTTTAGACCTCTCGGCCTCTTGGTCCTATCTTAGGTCTAGGGAAATGAGCCTAATTGAAATTTTATCTAGCTATAATTTTACCAAGTCCTCCTCTATTTTTGCCTTTGATGACCTGGGGCCAGGCCTGGCCTACCTGTCTTCTGCCCTGATGGAGGGGGCCAGCCGGGCCCGCCAGCAAGTGGTGGACCTCTGCAAGGAAAAAAAGTATCATTTACAAGAAAAATAAAAGGAAGTTGAAAGTCTATGAAATTGCGTGACCTGATCTTAAGTGCTCTTTTTATGGCCCTGGTGGCTGTGGTGACCCTGGTGGTCAATATTCCTATCCCTGGAACCAAGGGCTATCTCAATGCCTCGGAGGTGGCTATCTTCCTCTCTGTTTTGGTCCTAAAGGACAAGAGGGCCATCTTGGCAGCAGGCCTGGGGGCGGCCCTGGCTGACTTGCTCCTGGGCTATACTTTTTACGCCCCGGCCACCCTGGTGGCCAAGGGACTGGAGGCGGGCCTGGCCCTTTTCCTCTTAGAAAGGACCTCCCTTCCCAAGCTGCTGCCCCTGGGGGCTGGGGCCCTTCTTATGGCCTTGACCTATTTCCTCTATGAATGGGGAATCCTTTACCGGGACCTGGCTGTAGCCAGCCTTGGCCTGGTCCCCAACCTGACCCAGGGCTTTTTTGGCCTGGCTGTGGCCCTGGTTATCTATCCCCTCTTGGACCGGGCCCTGGATTTAAACCATAAGAACCTCTAGAAGGCTTGTCCCCTGCCGGGGCAAGTTTTCTTTTTTATTTTTGGTAAATGGGGGCCTCCGTGGTATAATAGGCATAAGTTAAAATCTTGAGACCATAAGAAAAGAGGAACTTATATTGGACCTAAAAGATAAGAACAACTATACCCTCTTGGCAGACTTTTATCAGTTTACCATGGGTAATGGCTATTTGGAAAATGGGGTTGGGGAAGAAATTGTCTATTTTGATATGTTCTTCCGGTCCATTCCCGATGAGGCCGGCTTTGCCATTGCTGCCGGTTTGGAGCAGCTAATCGAATATTTTGAAAACTTACATTTTACTAAGGAGGAAATTGACTACCTCCGGGGCCGGGGGATCTTCTGCGAAGAATTTCTAGACTACCTGGCCAACTTTAAATTTTCCTGTGACGTCTGGGCCATGCCTGAGGGGACGGTGGTCTTTCCCCATGAGCCCCTAGTCATTGTGAGGGGGCCCCTGATCCAGGCCCAGCTGGTGGAAACAGCAGTCCTTTTAAATATCAACCACCAGTCTCTTATTGCCAGCAAGGCCAACCGGATTTGCCGGGCAGCCCAGGGTCGGCCTGTGTCTGAGTTTGGGTCTCGCCGGGCCCAGGGCTACACCGCAGCCAACCTAGGGGCCCGGGCAGCCTATATTGGGGGCTGTTCTGGCACGGCCAACACCCTGGCAGACTACCTCTATGGGGTGCCTGCTGTGGGGACCATGGCCCATTCCTGGGTCCAAAATTTCCCCACAGAGCTGGATGCCTTTAGGGCCTATGCCCGGGTTTATCCCGACACCTGCCTGCTTTTAATTGACACCTATGACACCCTGGACCAGGGCCTGCCCAATGCCATTAAGGTTTTTGAAGAGCTTAGGGCCCAGGGCCACGAGCCCCTGGGGGTCCGGATTGACTCCGGGGACCTGGCCTATCTATCTAAAAGGGTCCGGGAGGGGCTGGATGCAGCTGGTTTCCCTGAGGTCAAGATCATGCTCTCTAGCTCCCTAGACGAATATACCATCGAGGACCTCCTCAAGCAGGACACCCCTGTGGATAGCTTTGGGGTAGGCGAAAGGCTGATTACCTCTAAGTCCCACCCGGTTTTTGGTGGGGTCTACAAGCTGGTGGCTGTGGAAAAGGACCAGGAGATCCTGCCCAAGATCAAGATTTCTGACAATGTGGCCAAGATTACCAATCCCGGCTTTAAAAATGTCTTCCGCTTCTATGACCGGGAAAATAACAAGGCCCTGGCCGACCTGATTACCCTCCACCATGAGGAGGTCCCCAAGGATGAATATGAAATCTTCCATCCTCTTTTCACCTGGAAGAGACGGCTTTTGAAAAACTATGAGGTCCGGCCCCTCCTCAAACGGATCTATAAGTCTGGCCAGCTGGTCTATGACCTGCCCAGCCTAGAAGAGGTTCGGGATAATCTCCAAAGGGAGCTGGACACCCTCTGGGAAACCAACCTCCGTTTTGTCAACCCCAGTGAATATATGGTAGACCTGTCCTATGACCTGTGGAAGATGCGGGACGACCTCTTAAAGGAGCATAGCTCCAAGTAAAAAAGGACCCTAGGGGCCCTAAGAAAAAGAGAAACCAGAAGGAAACTCATCTCCTTCTGGTTTTTTAGTCTCATTTTTTAGCTATCAAAGATAATAGGGACCAGGCTCTGGGTCTCTTTGTCTATTAAAAGGGCCTGCCAATTCCCCGGAAATTCAAAGTCATAGCCCTCTGGGGACCAGTCTATAAAATAGGCCTCTTCAAAGTCTTCCCGGGCCTCTTTAGGGGGAAAGTCCCCCGGCTGGCCAGGTCATAGCCAAAGGCCAGGGCCAGGGCCAAGGCCAGAAGGAGGAGGCTGATTACTTTTATCCTAAATCCTTTCATTAAAATCCCCCCTTTTTCTTTTATTATAGGGAGAGATTTATCTTAAGCCAATAAATATCTCAGTAAAGAAAAACCAGCAGGTTAAGACCCACTGGTTTTTTATAAGGGTGATTTATTAGATTATTAGAGTTAACTAACCTTAGATTCTGGGTATTTGGCCTTGCCGACAAAGTAGCCAAGGACCACGCCCACCACAGAGGGGATCAACCAACCTAGGCCAAATTGGGCTAGGGGTAGGCTAGCAAAGAAGTCTGCTAGGCCTTGGTTGCCTAAAACACCGGCCATGCCTTCTGGGAAGCTCACTAGGAAGGCACCTAAGACACCAAAGTAGTAGATGGTGGGATAGGGGATTTGTTGGTCCATGCTGGCCAAGACTAAAAGGACGATGAGACAGGGATAAAGGATACCCAAGATAGGGGCAGATAGGCTAACAATAGCATCTACACCTAAAACAGAGAAGACACCAGAGAAAACAGCTGTGCCAATGGCAAAGGCGTTATAGGAAACTTTTCCCCCGGTCATGTCCACAAAGAAGTCCGCAGAGGCAGTGGTTAAACCGATGGCTGTGGTCAAACAAGCCAAGGAGATACATAGGGCCAAGATCAGCTGGCCAGCATTTCCAAATAGGCCTGCCATGATGGAAATAAGAAGGGCAGATCGATCTATTTCTACGCCCCCAGTGGGGTAGCTAGCGCCTAGATAGGCAAGACCTGTATAAACAACGGCTAGACCTACGATGGCGATAAGGCCAGATAGGATGGTGACCTTGGTCACCTGTTCTTCCTTATAACCCTTGGCTATGATGGAAGAAACGATAATCCCGGTAAAGACCGTGGCGGCCATGGTGTCCATGGTTTGGTAGCCTTCTGTAAAACCATGGGCAAAAGATTGGGCTGTGGGGATCTCGTTGGGAAGGGGAGATCCAAGGGGAGACATGACCCCCTTAACAATCATAAGAGCTAGGATAATAAGTAGGGCTGGTGTTAAGAAACGGCCGATGGCATCTACTATCTTAGAGGGTCTCAAGGTAAAGAAGAGAACCAATAGGAAGAAGACAAGAGATGTGGCCATAATGGGGAAATCAGTTCCGTAGAAGGCAATCTCGTGGGTTGTGGCGGCATTTCTTGGAATGGCCAAAAGGGGTCCTATACATATAATAATGAGGAAACTCATGAGGTTGCCCACCACGGGGCCTAGCTTATGGGTTACGTCAGAAATTTTTCCCCCCACCCTAGCTGTAGCAACTACGCCAAGTAAGGTCATACCAACGCCAGTGATGACAAAGCCAATATCGCTAGTTAACCAGTTTTCTCCAGACAAAGAACCCAGATAGGGTGGGAAAATCAGGTTGCCGGCACCAAAAAACATGGCAAATAAGGCAAAGCCCACGACAAGAATATCTTTTGTACTTAACTTCTTCAAAGCAATCCACTCTCCTTTACATAAAATTTTTTCCGGACCTAATTTTAGCCCGGCCATGGATAAAAACATATAATAAAATATGATTACCTATTGTAGCACACAAATTAGTAAAAAGGCAAGGAAAATAGAAAAATTAATATAATTTCCCTATTTTTTGTGAATTATTAATCGTTTTCTACAAATTTGAAGAATTATAAATATAGCCCCCTGCCTGGAAATATCCTTTTCCCAAAGGGCTATACACTGCTTGTAGACTGGCTTTTAGCTGTTTTATCCTGCCTGGGCCAGGTCCTCTTGTTTTTTTATTTTATAGCTTATAATTATATTTGCAAAATCCTCTCCCGTCAATCTTTTTTTTCATAATTTTTCTTTAGGTCCTTCAAAAATTTCTTTCTAGTCCCTTTTTGCCATAAAAAAAGCTTCCCCTCCAGGGGAAGCTTTTATAGGTTTTTTTCTAGGTCCTCCCAGGTCCTTAAGGGGGGACCTGAGTAGATGTTTTTTTCTTTAAGGATTTCCTGGCAGCGGACTAGGCCGGGTTTCATAAGCTTGCTGGTGGCCAGGAGGTCCTCTCTCTTAAAAAAATCCTGGGTCCCTCCGTCAAAGAGGATCTGACCCTGGTGGATAAGGAGGACCCTCTGGGCCCATTCCCAAACAAAGTCGTTGTCGTGGGTGGCCATGAGGATGCCAATGGACCGGTCTTCTAGTTTTTTGAGGACCCCTTGGAAGACCTGGCGGTTGTAGAGGTCTACCCCGGCTGTGGGCTCGTCAAAGAGGATGACCTCTGGATCCATAACCAGGACTGAGGCAATGGAGACCAGCTTTTTCTCCCCACCACTTAGGGCGGCGGTGGATTTTTTTAGGAGGGGGACAATGTCCAAATAGTGGGCCACCTCCTCCAGCTTGGCCCGGACCTCTTCTTCCTTCTTGCCCAGGTTAAAGAGGCCAAAGGAGATTTCTCCTTCTACGGTGGGGGCAATAAATTGCTGGTCGGGATTTTGAAAGACCAGGCCCACCTTCTGCCTAAGCCGCCTTAGGTCCTTTTTCCCAGAGCCCAGCTCTTGGCCCTCTAAAAAGATTTGCCCTCCGGTGGGCTTGTAGACCCCATTTAGGTTTAAAAACAGGGTGGACTTGCCCATGCCATTGCGCCCAATCAGGGCCACCCTATCCCCCTTGGCCAGGGTCAGGTTGACGTCCTTTAGGACCTCTTTATCCCCGTACTTGTAACGGAAGGATAGATTTTTACATGTCAAAATATCTGTCATAGGTAGGATCCCCCTAGCAGGCAGGCCCCTACAAAAAGGGCCCACAGGGTCAAAAAGACCCGGCTTTTCTTTCGATTAAAGTCACTTTCTAAAAATATAAGCTGGCCGTCATAGAGGCGGGACTCCATGGCTTCCAGGGACCTAAAGGCCATGGCCAGGGACCCATTTAAGAGCCTGGAGGCCACCAGGCCCAGGGTCCCCAGGGTCCTTTTAAGGCCCCTGTAGCCCAGCCGGGCCTGGGCCGCCTGGTTCAGCTGGTGGTAGCTGGTCAAAATAAGGAAGATATAGCGGTAGGTCAGGTACATGATCTCTATAAAAAGCTCCGGCAGGTGGAGGCGGCGGAGGGCCCCCAGGCTATCGCCCAGGGGGGTGGTGGCCCCATAGACCAAGAGCAGGCTAACGGAGGAGAGGCTAAGCAAAAAGATCTCCCTGGCCCTTAGGATGCTCTCCTGGCTAATGACCAGGTAGAAGGACCCCAAGGGCAGGTTATAAAGGCCCAGGGGGATCCTGGAAAAGTCCACCAGGATCCCCAAAAGACCCATAAGGATAAAGACAAGGGGCCCCTTTAGGAGGTCTAAAAAGGGTCCCAGGCCCTGGGTCTCAAAAAAGGCAAAGAAGGAGACCACTAAAAAAAGAAGGCCTCCCATGAGGAGGGGGGGCCTTAGGCCCACCAGGAGGAAGATAGTAAAAAGACTGGCCCCCAATTTAACAAGGGGGTCCAGGTCTTTTAGGCGACTTTTTTGGGCCACATGTTCCAGGACCATAAGGTCTCCTCCCTCATGGCTATGGTTCCATAGGCCTAGGATAAGGGCCAGGCCACTTAGGCCCAGGCTCAAGGGGCCTGGCAGGAGGCCTCGTGTCAGGATATAGAGAACCAGGGCCGAAATAAGGGACAGGACCATCAGTTAGAATATTTTTTCCGGCTGGTGTAGTAGCCAAAGCCAAAGCCCACCACCCCGGCCCCTAGGGCGGCCTGGAGGGCAAAGAGGAGGGACTCGGTTTCGCCTCCAGGGGGCTCTAAAAGACTTTCTGCCCAGGGCTCATAGTTGGGGTCCACTTCTGCTATGGCGGCCTCCGCCTCCCCATCAGCCCCGCCAAATTCTGAGTCCTTAATCATTAAAAGGGGGACAACGGCAATAATCAGACAGAGTAAAATCAGTAAAATAGCTTTCTTTTTCATGATAGGTCACCTCCTAAGTAACCCAAACTAGTCAGTTCATCTTTTGCCAGGCTTTCTAGACCCATAATGACCACTAGGGTCAGGATCCCCTCAATAATGGCCAGGGGCACCTGGGTTACGGCAAAGATCCCCATAAATTTAGCTAAAGACCCGGAAAAACCACCCACTAGGCTGGGGTGGGCTAGGGCCAGCTGGACAGAGGTGACCACATAGGTAAAGAGGTCTCCTAGGGCCACGGACAGGAAGATGGCAAAGTGGTTGGTCTTGCCCTTCCTATGGAAGAGCCGGTAGATAAAATAGGTCATAAAGGGGCCGGCTACCCCCATGGAAAAGACATTGGCCCCTAGGGTGGTTAGGCCGCCATGGGCCAAGAGGAGGGCCTGGAAGAGGAGAACAATAACCCCCACTAGGGCGCCTGCTGTGGGGCCAAAGAAGAGGGTGACCATACCCATGCCTGTAGGGTGGCTGGAGGACCCGGTGACGCTGGGGATCTTGAGGGCAGACAGGACAAAGGCATAGGCCCCGGCCATGGCCAAAATCATGACCATCCGCCTATCTTGCCCTATCTTCTTACTTAGGTTTTTTAGGCCCAGGATAACAAAGGGCAGGGCCAAAACCCCCCAAAAAATAGCGTGCTTAAGGGGCAGGTAGCCCTCCATAATATGCATGGCCCGGCTGATGGAGCTCAGGCTAAAGGCAAAAAACCCGCCTAGGGCTAGGGTTCCTATCCTCTTTTTCTTCTTTTCCATAAAATCTCTCCTTTCATGTAAATAAGCAATAAAAAAACCCTGACCAAGTCAGAGAGAGATCGTTGAAAACGACCTCACCTATGGCTCGTAGATGTTAGGTCTTAAAGGTATTCTGACTTAGCCCTACTATGTAACTCACCTTCCCGAATACATTCAGTGGTTTTCGAGTACACCTAGGCATCACAGCGACGGCATCGTTTAAGATTTTCACTTAATTCCCTTATTTGACACTAATTATATCACCATTTATGGGCCTTATCAAGATTAATTTCTAGCCTCCTGCTAGGAAAGGAAGAGGACCGGCTAGAATTAGGCCAGAAAAAAAGGACCCTCCCGGGTCCCTTTTCCTGCAAATAAAAAAGACAGGCACCGTTCTTTTCTTTTAGAATCAGCACATGTCCTTTTTTTGACCGGCAATGTCCTACTCTCCCAGGTCGTTGCCAACCTAGTACCATCGGC